>NZ_CP151837.1:2762486-3069429 GCF_046736275.1 Luteolibacter sp. AS25 | reverse complement strand
GAAGCGTGGGAGGCGATCGGCGAGTGCCTGGCCGACTTCCGCATCCATTGCGAGGATGGAGTTCCATTGCGATAGGAGGTCAGGGCGATTTCGGAGGAGATCCGAAGGGACGCCGGTTCCTGGATTTCCCGGGAGGGATGGGAGGGTGTTTCTGGAATCACGTTTCCGGGTGCCGGGTGAATTCCCCGTGAGAATATCGAGGGCGTATTCGGAGGCTCCGAGTTCGGCTTCGGCTTCGGGGATGAGGGCTTTGGTGGCATCGAGTTGGCGCTCTTGCTGGAGGATATCGACGCGGGAGGAGATGCCTTGGCCCACACGGAGGCCTACGAGATTGAGAAGGGTTTCGTTGGTTTCGATTTGCTTGCGGAGGACAAGGAGGCGGGCTCGTTGCTCGAGGATGAGGAAGCGGGTTTCCGCTACGGCGGCGGAGAGTAGGAGGCGGCCGCCGAGCCAGTCCTGTAGTGTTGCGTCGAGCTCGCGGCTGCGTGCGCGGATGCCGGAGCGGGTGCTGCCAAAGACGTCGATTTCCCAGGAGAGCAAGCTGCCGAGGGCGGCGGTGTCATCGGAATCGCCGGAACTGATGGAGTCGAGTGAGGTTTCAGCGGTGAGATCGATTTGAGGGAAAAGCGCAGCGCCTTCTTTTTTGAGCGATGCGGAGGCCTGGCGGATGCGGGAGGCGAGTTGCTGTTGGGCGAGATTCCCGGAGAGTGCGGTGGTGACTTCCTTATTCAGTGTGGGGTCTGAAAAACTATTCCACCAGGGACCTGAGTTTCCCGCGTAGGTGCTGGATGACTGTTGGTAACGGATGCCGCCCGAGACGAGGGGTGCGGTATTTTCCAGAGCCGAGGGAGGGGTGCAACCGAGAAGGAGGATGCAGGGAAAAGCGATGAATCTGGCGGACCAATTCATGGCGATGGACGTGGGTCGGTTCTCTGGAAATCTGGCACGGTCGGGAGGGTATCGCGGAGTCAGGAGTTTGCAAGAGGTGTCGGGCACCGAATTTCCGCTCGATTTTGCGCTGCTGTTAGGAAAAAGCGCAGGGATTGGGTTGCGGTGTGTGGGTAGGTTGATCAGGTTTTGTGCATGAATTTGCCTCCGAGTGTCCGCCTTGTAGAGATTTCGCCTTCCTACCCGGTTTTTGAGATCAAGCATCCGACTTGTGAAGCCCGGGTGGCGCTGCACGGAGCGCATGTGATGTCGTGGAAACCTCTGGATGAGGACGAGGTGTTATACCTGAGCCCGGATGCGGTTTTCAAAGAGGGGAAAGCAATCCGGGGAGGGATTCCGGTTTGTTGGCCGTGGTTCAACGCGCATCCGACGAATCCCGAAATGCCATCGCACGGGATTGCGCGGAACCGTTTCTGGGAGCTGAAGGAGGCTGGAGAAGATGAGGGCGGGGTGACTTTGGTTTTCGAAATGAAAGACGGAATCTGGAATGCGAAGGTGACGGTGAGAGCTGGCGCCGAACTGGAGGTGAGTCTGGAAACCCTGAATCCGAACGAGGTGCCGATTGTAGTTTCAGGGGCGCTTCACACCTATTTCGGAGTATCCGAGATCGAGAAGGTGCGGGTTGTGAACCTAGAGGGTTCCGAGTATCTGGATACCGTGGGGGAGGAGACGATGCGTAGGCAGAATGGCGTGGTAAAATTTACAGAAGAGGTGGATCGGATTTACGAGAGTTCCGATAATCTGCTGTTGGTGGACGATGTTTCCGGCAGGACAATCCTCGTTGAGAAGGGCGGAAGTCCTTCGACCGTGGTGTGGAATCCATGGGCAGGTAAGGCCGCCGGGCTGGGTGATATGCCGGATGCTGACTATCTGAAGTTCTGCTGTATCGAGGCGGCAATTGCGAACGACCGGGCGGTGATTGTGATGCCCGGCAGCTCGCATGTGCTTTCCACGCGGATTAGCGTGGAGGAGTAGAATCTTCGGTATCTTCGATGGCTTCTATGAGAAGCTTCGCAGCTTTTTCTGCGGAGGCGGGGTTTTGCCCGGTAACGAGGCGGCCATCACGAATGGCGTTCTTTTTAAAGTTTTCCGCGGTTTCAACGGCTGCTCCGGCGTTTTCAAACTTATTTTGCAGGAGGAAGGGTACCACTTCGGCAAGACCGACGGCTTCTTCCTCATGGTTGGTGAATACTGCGGTTTCTTTTCCTGAGATGAGATGGGTGCCATCAGGAAGTTTTACGTTAACCAGTGCGGCGGGGCCATGGCAGACGGCACCGACGGAACCATTGGCGGTATAAATGGCGGAGGTGATGCGCTGGATGTCTTTGTTTTCAGGGAAATCCCACACGCTGCCGTGGCCTCCGGCGAAGGATACGGCGGTGTAGTCCGCCGGATCGATTTCGGAGAGCGGCTTGGTGAGCGGAAGGCCCGGATTCTTCTCGTCCTTGTTGCTGTATTTCAGCCAGAAGCTTTCGTTAGCCTTATCTTTGAGATCCAGGCTTTTCGGGTCGATAGGAGCGAAGCCTCCTTCAGGGCTGGCGATCGTTACCGGATATTCCTTTTCCGTGAAGACTTGGTAGGGGTGGGCTGCTTCGGACAAGAAGAAGCCGGTTTTTTCCCCGGTATCGCCTAGCTCGGAGTGATTGGTGAGAACCAGAAGAATGGTGTTCTTTTCCGCAGCAGAGGCGGAAAATGTGAGTAGCAGGCAAAGAAAAAGGTATTTCATGTGAAATACCTAATACTGTTTTAACAGAAGGCAAATATTGCCTATGGAGGCTGTCTGCTAGGATCTTTTCCTTCCGCCGAGAACCAGAGCGGTGAAGCCGACCAGTGAGAGCAATGAGCCGGATGGTTCCGGGATTGTGGTGGCGTAGATGGTTCCTATGCCCCCGCTGCTATCGAGTGAGAATTTAACTTCGTCAAAACTGGTAAGGCCAATATCAGCGGCAGTGATGTTCAGAACCTGGTTTGCATGTCGGTCTCCGAAGCTGACGCCGGTGCGTTCGAATGCTCCTCCAGTTTCAAATTCGATAAATTCGATGGTTTGGACAGCGCCGGAGGCGGTGTCGGTGAAAGTGATGCGGCCGTTGGCTGCTCGATCCAAGTCGATGAAATCGAAACCAAACTGGGAGAGTGAGATATCAAAATTAAGGATAATATCACCACCAAGTCCCGAGTCATTCGGTGTGGTGATGGTGGTGTCCCTGTTCACGATCAGTGCATTTCCCACTACGAGATTCAGGTCGTTACCACCTTCCCACATACCGGTTCCCGTGGAGTTTCTTTCCAGGTCATCGTCTTGAAGGGTGGAGCCTTCGGTGTCGTAGATATTCAGCGGGAAGTTCGAAGGATCGTTGGTGCTCAGGCGGACGCCAACGCCTGCGGAGAAAAAGTTCCGATACGGTTCATTGATAGTGATATCAGCAATACCTGCCGTGAGTGTGTTGCCTTGGTCGTCTTTCTCAAAATCGAGGAAGAAAGTGGATTGGGCAAATAGGGCTGAGGATATCGTCAAGTATACGAAGACGAGAGAACGTAATAATGCAGTCATGAAAGGGGGAAGGCGGGGGATGGGTGAACCGGGGGTGGTCGAGCGATATCTATTGCTAAAATTTCAATTAATGTAAACGAGAATCTTTTTAAAATTTATTTTCAAGCTTGCTTAATATTACTGGGGCGCGGGAATTCTGAGACCGTGCCGGATGCGGTTTAACTCTAATCCGCAGTGTGCTCGAATGCTTGAGTTGGTTGATTTTCCGACGCGAAAAACCGTACCTTTTTGGGTACGGTTTTTCTCAAGGTTTCCTTAATCCGGATATATAAAGCTGTCGCGATCAGATCGCAGCCAGAGCTTCCTCGAAGACGGTTAGTGTATCATCGAGATCAGGGATGGAGTGGGCGAGAGAGAGGAATCCGGTCTCGTATGGGGAAGGGGCGATGTAGACGCCGCGGTCCAGGCAGGCCCAGAAGAATTTTTTAAAGAATTCCATGTCCTGTTTCATGACATCGTCGACGTTGATGATTTCACGGTCGGTAAAGTAGATGCAGAACATGGAGCCTACTTGATTGACGCTATGCGGAACCCCTTTTGCTGTAAGCAGGGAGCGGATGCCGGCGGCGAAGTGTTTCCCAAGTGCGTCGAGCTGGGCGAAGCCGTCCGGCGTGCCTCTTGACAGGACGTGGAGTTGGGAGAGGCCGGCGGCCATGGCGAGAGGATTTCCGGAAAGGGTACCCGCCTGATAGACGGGGCCGAGTGGGGCGATGAAGTCCATGATATCAGCACGGCCCCCGAAGGCGCCGACAGGGAGTCCTCCGCCGATGACCTTGCCGAAGCAGGAGATGTCCGGGGTGAGGTTTTCTAGACCTTGGACACCGGCCTTTCCTAGGCGGAAGCCAGTCATGACTTCATCGAAGATGAGAAGCGCTCCATATTTTTTGGTGATGGAGGAAAGGAGGTCCAAGTAGCCTTCCTTCGGGAAAACCAGACCTGCGTTGGCCGGATAGGATTCGACGATGATTGCGGCGATCTGGTCTCCTTTTTCCTCAAAGATTTTCGTGAGTGCTGCGGGGTCGTTGTAAGAGAGGACAATGGTTTTTTCCGCGAAGGCTTTCGGGACGCCGGCGGAATCAGGCTCCCCGTGGGTAAGTGCACCGGAGCCAGCCGCGACGAGCAATGAATCGCTGTGACCGTGATAGCATCCGTCGAATTTCACGATGTAGTCACGTTTTGTGAAGCCACGGGCGAGTCGGATGGCGGACATGGTGGCCTCTGTACCAGAGGAGGTCATTCGAACTTTTTCCACAGAGGGGACCCACTGGGTGATGGTTTTAGCCATGTCCACTTCGTGCGGATTCGGGATGCCGAAGGAGATGCCGTCCTTTGCCACGTGGTGGATGGCGTTGGTGACTTCCACGGGGGCGTGGCCGAGGATGTTCGGGCCCCAGGATCCGATGAAGTCGATATAGGTTTTACCATCTATATCGGTGACGCGGCAGCCTTTGGCGCGGCGGACGAAAAAGGGCTCACCACCGACGTTTTTAAAGGCGCGGACGGGGGAATTAACTCCTCCGGGAATGTATTTTTTTGCTTCGGCGAAGAGTTTGGAAGAGAGAGTGGACATGCGGGCAGTGTAAAATTCAATTTCTGAAATTCAAAGCTCAGTAAGAGGCTTTGTTTGGGCTTTCTTGTTGGGGTGGGAGGTGTTTTCTTTCTGCAAAATATATGGCTACTCAAAAAAAGGCGGATGCGGAAAATCCTTTGGCGAATATTCTGATCAATGTGCTGATCCCGGTGCTGGCGCTGAGCTACCTGAGCAAGGATCCGGTGATTCAGGAGTTGCTGGGGAAGGATGTGAAGATGTGGCACATCGGTCCCGTCAGGGCGCTGATCGTGGCGCTGGCTTTTCCAATTTGCTACGGCGTCTGGTTTTTTCTGAAGACGAGAAAGATGAATTTCTTCTCCGGGCTGGGGTTGTTCTCCGTGCTTTTGACCGGTGGACTGACGCTTTTTCTATGGAACAAGGATGGGACGGTGAAGGAGCATGCCGCGGTGCTGTTCGGGCTTAAGGAGGCTTCGATTCCGTTTGTGCTGGGTATTGCGATCATTGCTTCGCATTGGTCGAAAACGCCTTTGTTGAGGACGTTTTTGTATTCGGATTCACTTTTCGATATTCCGAAGATCGAGAGCAAGGTGGGCTTGCTTGGGAAAGAGGTGGAATATCAGAAGGTGTTGCTGAATGCGACGGTGCTATTCGCGATGTCTTTCTTCGTGAGTACGGCGATGAATTTCGGGCTGGCGATGTATTTCCTGGGTGATCTGAATCACGCGGCTGCAAATGCGCGGGAGGTCTATAATGCGCAGGTGGCGAAGGTTACGGGATGGGGATTTGTGGTGATCGGGGTGCCGATTATGGCGTTCCTGTTTTTCACATTGCGTAAGCTTCTGACCGGTCTGCGTGGGATCACGGGGCTGAAGGATGAGGAGCTCATGATGCCAAGATAAGTAGGGAGCGACGGTTCCGTTCGATAAATTTTTGACGGAGGGGACAGGACACAAAAAAACCCGGGTTTGTGCCCGGGTTTTGAGATTTTGCAGGATTGCCTAGCTGCTTAGCCTAGTCGACGAGGTTGTCGATACGCTGTGCCAGCTCGATATCAGCATCGGATACTCCGCCTACTTCTTCGGTGGTGAGTCTGATAACAACCTTGGTGCCTTTCAGGCGAATTTCAGGGTGGTGCTGAGCTTCGTCGGAGATTTCGCCAACAGTGCTGACGAAGTCGATGCCTTCCATAAACTCCTCGAATTCAATGGTCCGTGTAATGAAATCCTTTTCGTAATCCCACTCAGGGCATTTCTTCAGGGCATTGGAAAGTTCGTCTTCGTCTAGCAGGTCTGACATAAATCTGTGTGTTCGTTGGCTGTGTTCAGAGAAAGATTGAGGGGATGGCTTTATCGTTGGCAAGCCCGTCTTTGTGATTTTATGCGAATTTAATGAGAATTGATTTGGAGATCAATCCGAAGATTCAGAATGTTGCATTCTATGTTAATTGGTGAGAGTTTACACCATGCAGAAGTTGTTTTTTCTCCCACTTGTAGCAGTTCTGGCTGCTGGTTTCACATCCTGTGTGCCATCAACACCAGCGTCCCGTATCGCTGAGAGGCCCTCGGCGTTCGAGAGATTGAGCGAAAAGGAGAAGGATCTGGTGGAGCAAGGGCGCATCTCCGAGGGAATGTCCAAGGAGGCGGTTTCGCTTGCGTGGGGAAGCCCGGAGGGGCGGGCGGAGGGCTTGAAGGACGGGAAAAAAATCGAGCGCTGGGACTACATCGGGACCAGACCTGTTGTGACGAATAATTTCTACGGCGGTTATCGTTCCGGTTACTACGGACGTTATGATTACACTGGCGTGGGCTTCGGGCTTGGGCCGACGGTTTCTTATGTCCCGGAAAGGACTGCTTCCGTTTGGTTCCAAAATGAGCGGGTGGATGCGTGGGAGCAAACCCAGTAGGACAGGACCGGCGTTTTTGATGTGGCAGGGGGCTTGAATTCCCTTCTTTTGCCTACATGCTCGCCTTCGTTTCTGAATTTATGAAAACAAGATCATTTCTTTTGGGCATTGCCGGTGTGTTTTGCTCGCTGGTTTTTTCTTCCTGCTCGATGAACAAGGCCGGCGGCGGGATAACGGCTTATCAGGCGTATGACCGTCCCGCTAAGTTGGCAAAGGACCCGGGTGCGGTGCAGGTGAAGGTTTCTCTTAGCAAGCAGCGGGTTTATGTGATGGAGGGTGGTGAGATGCTGCTGGCGATGCCTGTGACGGTGGGAGAATCGATTAGCCCTACTCCGGTTGGGGACTTCACCATCTACAAAAAGGATGAAAAGCATCGCGAGGATATCCACGGGTATGCATCTGACGGGAAATCGGTGAAGCAAACTACGCGGTCGGGCAAGCCGGGCGGCTGGAAGTTCAAGGGGACACCCATGCCATATTGGTGTGAGTTCAAGCCGGAATTCGGCTTTCACACGGGCTGGGTGAAGCACACGCCCTGCACGAACGGCTGCATCCGGATGCACGAGAATTTGGCTCCGAAATTTTTCAAACTCGTTTCCGAAGGGACTCCGGTGAGCATCTCCTATCATCAGGATGAGGACGAAAAGTGGGCGAATATGGCACTTCCACCGGATGCGGGGCCTTTGGCTGACTACCCGGAGGAAATGTATTTCGGAGATGGTTATTTCAGCCGTCACATAACTCCGGAGTTCGACTAATTTTCTAAAAGTAGGATTATTTTAGCGATTACCGGACTTTTTGTCCGGGTGGACTAAATATTTCCGGCATAAGGACGGAGGAGGCTCGGTTAATTGTTGAAAATCGGGATTCCTCTTGCATCGGAGGGAGATAGGGGCCCTTGTCTGTGGATTAGTTATGAGGAAATTTACAGGAATTTTGACGCATCCGGGAAGCTCTCACAAAGATGAGTTTCTGGCCTGCTGTCTATTGATTGCGGGGCATGAGGCCCCGATCCAGAGGCGCGAACCAAACCAGGCGGATCTGGATGATCCGAATTTGGCGGTAGTGGATGTGGGTGGTGAGCACGATGCGGAGAGAGGAAATTTTGACCACCATCAGTTCCCGAAAGATCATCCTCCTACGTGTTCGCTGAGCCTGGTCCTGATGGATATGGGGCTGTATGAGGATGCGCGACAATATTGCGACTGGCTGGAGGTGGCGGAGTGGTTCGATACCCGTGGGCCGATGGAAACTGCTGCATGGCTGGGCGTGGAAAGGGAGTTATTGGCGAAGCTGAACTCGACGGTGGATCTGACTTTGCTCCGCCGTTTCGCGGGAATGAGCGAGATCAGGCAGGGGGAGCCAATGTGGGAGGTGATGAAGTGGGTCGGTAGTGATCTGATCGGGTATTTACGTTCTCTGCGTGAGAAGCTAAATGAGATTTCCAAGACGAGTGAGATCTGGGAAATGAATCATGAGGCGGGAAATTTCCGGATTCTGTTTTTACCTAGGGCGGAGAATATTTCCGATGATGCCTCGGCTGGCTTGGCCAGGTATGCGGCAGGATTGCCGGAGGAGCAGTCTGTAATCGGGATGGTTTATCCTGATAGAAGGGGGAACGGGTTCGCGCTTTCGCGTTTCAACGATAATTTGGGATTGGATTTCACGAGGATCACCGATGAGGGAGATGTTCACTTCGCGCATGTGCGTGGATTTGTGGCGAAGACTTCGGCTACGGATTTGGGCAGGATTGGTGAGCTTCTTGTAAAAAGCCGCGTTGCATCTTGAGTGCGGTAGGCGGGTCTGACATTTTCGGGGTATGAGTTTGATTTCAATTTCCAGCCTGAAAGAGCAGGCTGGTGAAGTGCCTTTGATTGCCTCTGTCTCCGCGCAACTGCAGGCAAGGGCGGTGAAGACGACGAAGGGCGGTAAGCCTTACTTTGACTTGGTTTTCGCCGATGCCACTGGTTCATTGAATCTGAAGGTGTGGTCTGATACCCCGCTACATACCGAGGCGGAAAATCTTCCGTTGAACGCGATCGTGAGGCTGGAGGGTGAGTGGACGCAGAATCAGTATGGGGTGAACGGAAATGGTGTGAGCTGGGCCCGGTTGGACGATGCGGCGATTGCTGATTTTCTGGCAGGAGATCCGGTGTTGAGGAAGAAGCAGGAAAAGGATTTTCAGGATATCTCCGAAATGTGCGCGGCGATGGTTGATCCGCGTCTGCGGAGGCTGGCTGAATATTTTTTCGAGGAGATGGGAGACCGCTTCAGGCGGACTGCGGCGGCCAAGAAGAATCACCACGCGAGACGGGGAGGGCTGGTGGAGCACGTGGCGCAGATGATGCGCTCCTCGGTGGCAATCTGTGGAATTTATCCGGAATTGAACCGGGATCTGATGGTGGCGGGTGTGTTATTCCACGATTGCGGGAAGCTGTGGGAGAACAGTTATCCGGAGGATGGTTTCGGGCAGATTCACTCGCGCTACGGTGAGATGCTTGGTCATATTCCGCTGGGAATCGAGCTGGTGAACAAGCTTTGGAACGATTTGATGGAGGCGGGTGATTTTGGTGACTTCACCAATAGTAAGCCATCGACGGAGGATGTGCGGCTGCATCTGTTGCATCTGATTGGCAGTCACCACGGTCAGTTGGAGTTCGGTTCCCCGGTTTTACCGAAAACTCCGGAGGCTTATGCGTTGCATTACATAGATAATCTGGATGCGAAGATGGAGATGCTGAGGGATGCCTATCCGCAGGCGAATGAGGTGGCGAAGGGGATTTATGAACGTGTGTTTCCGCTGGCGGCAAATTTGGTAGAGCCCTTGGGTGAGTTCTCCGCCGGGGAGTAGGCGGCGGAATACAGGAACGCCCCGGGTCTCCCCGAGGCGTGTGCAATGAACAAAGTGATTGGCTGGAGACTATTTCCTGCGGAACAAGATCAGTGCGGCACCGCATAGGCCCAGTAGGAGGGCGGAGGATGGCTCCGGAATAGCTGCCAGAGTGCCGGTTTCAGTTGCGACTTCAGTGCTGGATTTTACGAGCTGCACGGGGTTGAGTTCGCTTTCCCCTCCTGCTTTTTTCAAAACAAGAACTTCCGAATGCCTAGCTGCGGTAATGTCCAGCTTGGCAGTTGTTGATTCGTTTGAATCGAGGATTTTTGGTTCCATGTTTCGTGGAAGAGGGGGTTCTGGGGACTGTAGACCAATGAGATATGACTATCTCAACTGGAGTGCAGGAACAACAGTTTGCATCTTTTGAACTCTTGGCGTCAAGACGATATTTAGCGTGGCTACGGGATGTCTAGGACTAGAATAGGACCAGTGAAAGGGCTGCAATGAGGGCTACGAACAGCAGATTGAGGACGATTCCTGATCTGATCATTGATTTTTGCGGAATACGACCTGTGGCGAAGACGATGGCGTTGGGAGGTGTGCCGACGGGAAGCATGAAGGCGCAGGAGGATGCTAGCGCAAGTGGAAGGATGAGCTGGGCAGGAGCCAGCTGGAATTCAGTGGCCATGGTGTAAAATATCGGAACCAGAAGAGCGGCTGTGGCGGTGTTACTGGAGAGCTCTGTCAGGAAGATCACGAAGGCGACTACTCCGGCAATGATTCCCAGGAGAGGCCAATGGATCACAGTTTCCCCCAAAATACGTGCCATGAAGAGGCTGGTTCCACTGGTTTGTAGAATGGAGCTGAGCGCGAGACCTCCGCCAAAAAGTAGGAGCACTCCCCATTCTGTGCTGGATTCGATCTGTTTCCATGTGACGACCTTTGTGACGGCTAGAAGGATGATGGCTGAGATCGCTATCCAAGTGTCCATATCCTTCACTGAAAGTGCATCGCCAAGTGGTTTGCTGAACATCCATGAGAGTGCGGTGAGGGCGAAAATGGAGAGAGTAACGATGCGGGATTTCGTAAACTGGAATTGAGCCACCATTTCACCCTGATTGCCGGCTGAGGCTGATGTATTGGTCGGTTTTAGTAGGAAATATAGAACAGCGGCCATGGTAGGGAGGAGTATGGCCACTGTGGGGATTCCGAAGGCCATCCATTGGGCGAAGGTGATGTCCAGCTGCTTTGCGGCGATCCCGTTCGGTGGGCTGCCGACGATGGTACCAAGGCCTCCGATGCTGGCTGAGTAGGCGAGGCCCAGTAGCAGGAAGCGTGAATTCTGTTCGTTTTTGTTGTCCTGGAAATTTCCAAGAATCCCAAGAGCCAAAGGGATCATCATGGCTGCGGTGGCGGTATTGCTCATCCACATGGAGAGGAGTGCGGTGCCCAAAAATAGAAGGAGGGAGACGGGGAGAAATTTACCTTTTCCCAGAGCGCTTAGTTTGCCGGCCAACCAGCGGTCCAGTCCTTGTGCGGAGAGTGCTGAGGCGAGGGCGAAGCCACCCAGAAACAAAAAGATGAGAGGGTGGGCAAATGATTTGAGGGAATCCTGAAGATTGGTAAGGCCGAGAGCAGTGCCTAGTACAGGAACGAGCAATGCGGTGATGGCGAGCGGGAGGGCTTCGCTCATCCACAAGCAGGCTATGCAGGCAAAGAATGCCAGACCGAGCCGGACTGACTCCGCATCGAGTGATTCCAGGGAGGGATTATCCTGAGACAGGGGGAGGAGAAACAGGATGGCCAGAAAAAAGGCGACGCTGAGTGCGGTTTTCATTCCCGATATTGAAAACAAGTTTTGCAGGCGGGAACATGAAATTTGACGAATAGGGGAAGTCTATTCAGTGTGACGGAACGATGAAGGGGAATCAGTTATTTGTCATAGCACTCAGTGGCCTCGGGCTCATGGGTTTTTCCCAGCTGTTGATTGCCGGGATGGCATTGGCTGTGAGGTTGGAGGAGAGTAATCAGGTAAGGATTGTGGAGCGTGAAGTGGAGAAAATAGTGCCGATCACCATCAAAGTGCCAGCTCCACCGGAGCCCGCGAAGCATGTGCCGCCGGTATTACCGCCGGTGCCGGAGCCTGATAAGGTGGAATTGCCGCAGATAGCTGATCCACTTTCTGAGCGACTTTTCAAGGAAGGGAGGAAGGCGCGAATTGCAGGGGATATGGGGCTGGCGATCGTGAAGCTGGAGGAGGCTATGGAGGAGTCTCCGGAAGATCCGACGGTATTGTTCGAACTCGGGATGGTTCATGAAATGATGGGTGTTTTCGGCGAGGCATCGCGGTATTATGAGCAGGTTTTCCAGTTGGGAGTGGGGGGTGCCGGCGGGCTGTATGAAGCCGCGGCGACAAAGCTCAGGGATGGGTTCGAAATGCCGACGGATATGCTTGGCAAAGTGGCGCTGGGACGGGTGAGGATTTTCAAGGACAACGAAGCCGAAGGCGGGCAGCGTGTGATCTTGACGGTGCCGGTGGAGAAGGCTCCGGGAGAAGATGTTGATTCCCAGGAAATCGAAGTGGAGGTGATGTTTTTCAATAAGACCAACAAGGGGAAAATCATCCAGCTGGAGGATCAATCCTGGGCGATTCCGCAATGGGCTTCACTTCCATTTGACTGGGCGGGAGGTGAGGAGAGTCTGCGGATGACCTACCAGATTCCACAGCGCGATGCACAGACGGCGCACCTTTTCGGGGAGCTGGAATATTACGGGCAGGTTGTGACCCTTACCTACAAGGGGGAGGTGCTTGACGTCCAGGCCTGGCCGCGGGATCTGGCCGCCCGGATTGGCCAGGCAGCGCCGGAAATTCCACAGGGGAATGATTTTCCTGAGTTTCTCGATCAGGATATTCTACCTCCTAATTTCGACCCTGATATTCCTCTGCTGAATCCTCTTCTGCCGGAGTGAAATAATCGCCCGTAAACCCAAGTATGACAGATGTGATTGATGATAACCGGTTCGGTGACTACCGGGCAAAGGAGTTGCTTGGAGAAGGCACGACCACACGTACGTGGGCGGCGGAGCAGGTTTCCGTAGGAAGGATGGTTCTGCTGGAGGAGCTGAAGGAAAGTGCAGCAGGCGAGCGTGCTTACTTTCTGGCGGATGTGCGCGCGAAGGCAGCGGTGGAGCATCCTTTGGTTGGCTCGATCTACGAGGCATTCACGGAAGGTGAGCTGTGCTTCTATACAGAGGAACTGTTACCCGGAAAGACTCTCGAAAAACGTCTGGAGGAGGGCGAGACCTTTGATCCTCCGAATTTCGTCCACATTCTCAGATGCATCGCTGAGGCGAACGAGTATCACGAGGCCCATGGGACGGGGACTTCCTCGTTTGATTCCGGTTCTGTGTTCGTGGACGATCAGGGAGTGGTGCGGATCAAGAATCTCGCTGTTGCCGGCGGCCGAATCCCGGATCACTCGCTCAGGGATATTCTGAAATTGGGAAGTGAGCTGGAGCCTATGCTAAAGCTGAACCGTCCCGGTGGGACCCGCTGCCTTACTTTGCTCTCATGGATGCGTGGAGAGGGTGTTCCCAAGCCTCTGGAGTGGAATGAAATCAGGGATTACTGTGAGCAGATCGAGCAACAGCTTACCGAGCCATCGGGAATGGAGGCGCCTCCTACGGCGGCCATCCGGCCAATGAAGGGAAAGAGAAACAATATTCTCTTCGCGGGAGGAGCGGTTCTGTTTCTAGCGCTACTGGCTTTTTTCCTGACTTCCAAAGGAAAGAAGGAGCAAGTGGCGGGAGTGAGGGAAGCCAGCTGGGTGGCAGTGGAAGGTGGGCTGTTCATTTCCGAAGGTGGTTTACGCTTCAGGACTGGACCGTTTGAAATTTCCTCAACGGAGGTCACGATAGGTGAGTATGCTCAATTCCTGGAGGCGCTCGAGATTGTCGAGGAGGAGAACCGGACTATTTACGATCACGGAGAGCAGCCTACGGTCAAGGCTGGCCACAAGCCGGATGACTGGAAAATGCTGTATGAAACAGCGCAGAAAAAGGGTATTTGGGGTGAGCATGAGGTAACCATCGACTCTCCTGTGGTCGGGGTGGACTGGTGGGATGCATACGCGTATGCGAAATGGAAAAAAGGTTTTCTTCCCAACCTCGAACAGTGGATGGCCGCGTTGCTGGCCAAGACCAAAGCTCCATCGAAGATTCCGGTCAGCGATTGGCTGCCGGTTTCCGAAAATGACCTGGACCGGACAACGGACGGGCTGTTGGGTCTTGCCGGATCTGTAGCCGAGTGGACCAGCGAGCCACGCCCAAATCCTTCAAATCCTCTGGGTGAGTCCCTGTGGGTAATAGCTGGCGGGTCTTATCTTCAGCCTGCCGAAGGCGCGAATACCAGGGGATGGGTAAATGACCGTTCAATGCGCCGCCCCGATCTGGGATTCAGGATATGCCGGGAGGCTGAGTAAAATGCCTCCTGAGGAGCGTCTACTGATCGTTCCCTGATATCTGCCTTTCGTTTTGACTCCAACGGCGGCAGGTAGCATTCTCCGGCGACGTTATGACAGCCACCAAACGGGTTCTTTTTATATGCACGGGAAATACATGCCGCAGTCCTATGGCTGAGGCGCTATTTCGGAAAGCCGTGGAGGGACGGAATGATTATTCCGTAAGATCCGCCGGTGTGGCGGCTTCCAAGAATTGCTCATGCAGCCGCGAGACGGCTGAAATTGTAGAGAAGCGCAATGCATCCATTGAGGGCTTTAAGAGCAGCCCTGTGGCGGAAACTCTTCTGGAGGAAGCCACCCATGTATTCACCATGACCCGCGGTCATATGGCGGTTTTGGAGGATCTTTTTCCTGAGTTTTCAGACAAATACTACCTGGCCTGCGAGTTCGTGGACATTCCGGGCCAAGGGCTTGGCGCTGATGTACCTGATCCGATCGGAATGGGGCGGGGTGCCTACGAGGATGTGGCAAAGGTGCTGGAAATGGCGATCCCGGCGATTGTTTCGTATATCGATCAAACAACGCCGAGAGAGCCTTAAATGATCACGGCTAGATCATGCCGAGTTTCATTTTTCCCTCTTCAGTGATCATGTCCTGGTTCCAGGCGGGATCCCATACCAGTTCGACGTTGGCCTCATCGATTTCATCGATGGTCATGATTTTCGCCTGGGCATCTGCTGCGATGACAGGGCCCATGCCACAGCCTGGCGCGGTGAGGGTCATCTTGACCTGAACTACTTTCTTGTCACCGGATTGCTCGATGATGCAGTCGTAGACAAGACCGAGGTTGACGATGTCGACCGGGATTTCCGGATCGTAAACGCCTTTGAGCTGGCTCCAAACCTGTTCTTCGAGTGGGGCATCCTTAAGGCGCACTGCGTCCGCCTGCTTTTTCTTTTCCTCCTCAGGATCCACGCCCAGAGCGTCCGCGTCTTGTGAAGAGATACGTGCCAGACCCTGTGAGGTGGCGACCGTATAAGTGCCACCGAGGCGCTGTGTAATGAAAACTGCGGTGCCGGCCGGGATGGTCAATGCATCACCGCTGGGAATTTGAACGGCATCCACTTCGCGGGTTAGTTTGATTTCGTCGTGCATGGGAGGACTAAACGACAGGTTTGGCAGGGCGGCAAGACGCATTCAGCTAGTTTTACGTGATCATTTTTGAAAAAAAGTGACATGAGGTAGGGCCCTAACTAAGATCCTCCAGACAGTATGTGGCAATTTATTCAGGATCATTGGCGGGACGGGTTCGAAATATTGGTTCTGGCGTTCTGTATCTATCAGCTTTATCGGGCTTTCCGTGCGACCCGTGGGGCCCAGATCCTGATCGGGTTGGGCCTGATTCTGGTAGGTTTGGCGCTGGTTACGCAAATTTTCCAGTTTGAGGTAATCGGGTGGCTGATTACCCGTTCAGCTGCGGTTATTGCGTTCGCATTGCTGGTTATCTTCCAGCCGGAGCTCAGGAATGGTCTGGCGCGGGTTGGTAGCAGTCAGTTTTTCTCTTTCTCCAGTAAGCGTAGGCTGGCTCTAGTTGAGCGCTTGGCGGATTCGGTGGTGGTTCTCTCGAGAAAACGAATTGGGGCGTTATTCGCCATCCAGCGGGATATTACACTGAAGGAGCAGCTGGAGACCGGGGTTATCCTGGATGCTGAGTTTACGCCGGAACTGGCGATGAGCGTATTCTTCCCTAAATCGCCTCTTCATGACGGTGGTATGATTATCGCGGATGATCGGGTGGCGGGAGCTGCGTGCGTATTTCCTGTGACGGAAAAGGAAATGCGGGATCGCTCGACCGGATTGAGGCATCGAGCGGCGATTGGCTTGACCGAGCGCACGGATGCGATCGCTGTTGTGGTTAGCGAGGAGACGGGTAGCATCTCGATCTGCGAGAACGGCGAGCTCCAAAGAAATCTGACCGAAGTACAATTTAGGGAGAAAATTTCCGAGATTTTCTTCTCCAGCCCATCTGCAAATGAAACTGAGAATATCGAAGAACTGGATAGCGAAACTGATGTGCCTGCTGCTAGCGGGCGGAATATGGTTTCTGATAAAAACCCATCTGAGGATATCAGCCGGTGACAGGGACGGGGATGCCGATGGTGTGCCGCCACGGGCAATTCCGGTGCTTGAGCAGTAGCATCTAATTGAGTCCGAGCGATTTGCGGACAGTGGGGTCCTTCAAGGCCTCGGTCAGGAGCGGGTGGCGTAGGAGTGCGCTGAATCTTCCTTCGTTCGCCAAGGCTGTAAGTTCCGGATCATCGACAATGATTGCACGGGGATAAGGCTTCCCGGTTTCGGGGTCGATGATTGGCTCCAGGGGGGTGTTCAGTTCTGAGGCGATAAGTTTCGCTAGCTGAAGCCGGGGCTGCGTGGTCAGTGGATCTAATTTATCCATCCAGGATTCCGGGATGGCCACAGAGATGGAATTTTTGATTCTTTCCGCGAGTTTCTCTTGGGAGCTATTGCTGGGTTCCGTTGAATTTTTCAATTCTGCCACGGCGCTCGCATGGTGGAGAAAGGTGGCTGCAGTAATGCAGATAAATGCGGCTGGTATGAGTGTGAAAATTAGACGGAGAAGCAGGGGAGTAGATCTCTCGGAGCCATTATCCTCGGAATTGGTCTCAAGGGGGCTGCGGAATAGAGATTTCAGTAGCTTCCTGAGGAGAATGAGAGTGAAAAGAGCTGCCGCGATAGGGAGACCTATTTCAATGACTTGCGACGGTTTGCCGATCCATTCCAGTGACAGCGAGGGTGCTTGCTGCCAGATGCGAAAGCCGACCCATGCGCTGACGAGCAAAAATGCGGTATTGATAAACGTCCGGGCCACGCCGCGCAGCAGCATATATCCGGCGCAGAATCCGAAAATTACCAATGCGGCAGTGCCGAGAGAGATTTCCGGAATCACGTCCATGGATTAAGCGCGCGGCTGGATTGCCCTCTGCCTGAGAAGATGATCTGTCAGCACGAGGGTCGCCATTGCTTCAACGATGGGGACCGCGCGGGGTAGAACGCAGGCATCGTGGCGACCTTTTCCCTGCAGGAGGGTCGGTTCACCATACTCTGTGACGGTTTCCTGTGTGGAGATAATGGTTGCCGTTGGCTTGAAGGCGACCCTGAAGAAGATGTCTTCACCATTGGTGATCCCGCCCTGAATGCCTCCAGAGTGGTTGGTGGTTGTGCGGATTTTTCCATCACGCATGACAAATGGATCGTTGTGCTCCTTCCCTGTGAGTAGTGTGCCGGTGAAGCCGGATCCGATCTCGAAGCCTTTTGTGGCCGGGATGGAAAGCATGGCTGCCGCGAGAGCCGCCTCCAGTTTATCGAAGATGGGCTCGCCGAGGCCCGCAGGGCAGTTGCGGATGACGCATTCGATTATTCCGCCGACGGAGTTTCCTTCGGAGCGGATACGTTTGATATGGTCGATCATCATCTGTGCCGCTTCCGGGTCTCCGGTCCGGACGATGTTCGATTCGATTTGTTCGGAAGTGACCGTGGTGGGGTCTACGTTCGCATGAATGTGTTGAACTGTGCTCACCCATGCTAGGATTTCGATGCCGGGAGCAATGGTATCCAAAACTTGTTTGCCAACCGCCGCAGCTGCAACGCGCCCGATTGTTTCGCGGGCGGATGCGCGGCCACCTCCGGATGGAGCGCGGATGCCGTACTTGGCATCGTAGGTGTAGTCCGCATGTGAGGGGCGGTACTTCGCCGCCATATCGGTATAGGCGGATGGGCGTTGGTCTTCGTTCTTTACGGAAATACAGATTGGTGTGCCTAGGGTCCTGCCTTCGTGCACTCCGGAGAGGACCTCAGCTGTATCGGCTTCCTTGCGAGGGGTTACAATCTCAGATTGACCCGGGCGACGGCGGTCGAGTTGTTTCTGTATCTGCTCCAGGGAGACTGGAATTTTGGGAGGGCAGCCATCAATGATGACGCCTACTCCTCCGCCGTGGGATTCGCCGTAGGTGTGGATGCGGAAGATATGGCCGAATGTGGATGACATAGAATTTAGATTACTGTCTCTGGAGACTTTGTCGAATAAGCGGGGCTAATCGATATGTTTCGCAAGTTTATGCGGAAGTAGAAAGCGGAGATTGGCGCGGGGTGAGGGCGGATTGATTTCGATGCAGGCTAGGGAGCCTTTCTTCACCTCGACATAGCCATTAGATGCGCCGAGGGTGTATTGGATAAGCTGGGAAAAATCGGGCTCGTGCCCGACGATCATAACCCGTTTGAAATCGGAGAAGGCAGAGAGCTCTTTCAGGGCGGTTTCAGGTGACATTCCGCAGCTCAGCCAGTCCTGTGAGACCGGGCCGGGAAGGTGTGAAAATGATGTAAAGGCTTCAGCGGTTTGCTTCGCCCGTACTACGGGGCTGGTGAGAACGATATCCGGTAAAAATTCGGAGGCGACGAGCATGCGGGCAACGTGCTGCGCCTGAAAAAGCCCCTTCTCAAGAAGTGTGCGGCTAAAGTCAGACCGGCCGACAAGGCCGTGGTCTTCCGCTTTCCCGTGCCGGAGAAGGAGCAGTTCCATTTATTTTCGGAGTTAAGGTATTCGCCTACATCGTCATGCCGCCGTCCACTGCCAGCACTTGCCCGGTGATGTAGCGCGCGGATGGGCTAGCCAGGAATGTGACAGCATCGGCGATGTCCTTCGTGGTGCCAAAGGACGCGAGAGGGATTTTCCCGATAACCGCTTCCTTAACTGCATCAGAAAGTTCATCTGTCATGTCTGTGGTGACGAAGCCTGGTGCGATGGCATTACAGGTGACCGCGCGTCCGGCGAGTTCACGGGCGATGGCCTTCGTGAAGCCGATAAGGCCTGCCTTGCTTGCGGAATAATTGCTCTGACCTGCGTTTCCGATTATGCCGATAACGGAGGCGATGTTGATGATGCGCGCGTCTTCGCTTTTCATAAGGGGACGCATGAATGCTTTCACTGTGTTGAATGCACCCTTGAGGTTTGTATCGAGTACTGTGTCCCAGTCGTCTTCCTTCATTCTCATGAGAAGGCCGTCCCTGGTGACGCCTGCATTGTTGACCAGGATATTTGGAGCGCCGACTTCTTCGGTGATGCGTTTGGCGATTTCCTGTACTGCTCCGTGGTCAGCAATGTCCACAGGATAGGCTGTGCAGGATCCAGGGTAGGATTTATTGATGTCTTCCGCTGCGCTACCGCAGCTGGATTCACTGCGGCTGATAAGAGCTACTTTTGCGCCTTGGGCGGCGAAGCTGCGCGCGATTTCCTGGCCGATGCCTCTGCCAGCTCCGGTGACGACTACGATCTTGTCCTGAAATGTCATGAAATGTTTCTAAGTGAGGTGACGGTTTTATCCGTTCGATGTGGGATGGTTGCTAATTCTTTGGAGGTGGTCGAGGATTTCTCCGAAAGTTTTCCTGAAATTTCCTGTGGATTCGGCAACAAAGAAAAAGGGCGGCTGCCGAAGCAACCGCCCTTAAAGTAATAATTCGTATAAACTACAAATTAGAAGCTAACAGCAAGGATAGTGCCCGCGATGAGCTCGTCCTTGGAGCTGTTGTAAGCAGCTTCGTCAGTAAGTTGACGTGAGTATTGAACGTATGGAGCAAGTGTTGCGTTCTCGCTGAATGCCCAGTCAAGGGAAGTTCTGAATTGAACGTGGGAGAATTCACCTTGTTCAGCAAGGAAGCCGAAAGTGAGACCGTTGTTCAAAGTGAGGCAGCTGTTAAGCTCATATCCATAGCCAGCGTATGCTTCCATGTAGCCGTCGTTTTCGATGCCGGAACCAGCAACATCCCAGAAGTATGTGAGGGATGTTTCAAAGCCGTAAAGCTCTTTGGAAACGGAGAAGTAAACTTCTTGTGCGTCTGCACCTAGGCGGCCGAGGTTGTAGTAGTAGATGTAACCTACAGCACCTGTGAGGTAGCCGAAGTCATATGCTGCTTCTGTGTAAAGATCGACTTCGCTGTCGATTTGGTTGCCGGTGCCTGTGTCGCCAAAGAAAGCTGCCCATACACCTGCGCTCGTTGTGAGTGCGCCAGTGTTGTAAGCTGCGTCGATGCCGACTTCAGTGAGATCGTCGCCAAGATCGAGACCACGGAAGATATACTCTGTGGAGTAACCTGTGTGGAGTTCGAATTCGACTTCAGCCGAGGCGTTGCCAGCCGCGAGGGCGGAGGCAGCGGCCAAGGCGCCAATTGTTTTGCAGTAGTTTTGCATAGTGTTGTTGTTGTTTCGGTTGCTGGTACGTCCCTGACTGATCCGTTAGTCACAGAAAAGGATGTTTGGCGGCTAAGTTCAGCGTTTTCTGGTGAGCACTGTCCAAAGTCGTCCGATTACTTAACGTATCCAAACTGTTTGTCCAGAGCCAAAATGATTACGCGAGCTCATCCGCACAGCGGAGATGTAGAAAGATGGCTCATACCGTTCAAGACATTTTTTCTGAAGTTTTCGACATAATAACGTATATTATACGTGGAATCCGGGTCTATGGGCTGGGCGCTATAAAGCTTGGCACGCCGTTTGCTTTTCCGCTCTTCACTGCTCCCGGAGGGATATTTTTCCGGGGCTTTAAGTTGAAACATCCGACTAACCCCGAACAATATGACCAGACGACATCCAATGACATTGCGAGCTCTTGCTCTTGCGGCAGTAGCTTGCTTCGCAGTTCCACTCGCTCCAATGACCACATTTGGTCAGGAGGAGGCCCCAACCGAAGAAGTAGTAGTAGTAGCCGACGAAGTTGCCGACGAGGCACCTGAAGAAGGTTCCTATGAAGCTTTCATGGCTGGTCCGGACGCCGCCATGTTCACAGTAAATAACCTGTGGATTCTCATCTCAGCAGCTCTTGTGTTCATCATGCACCTAGGCTTCTCCACTGTTGAGTCTGGTCTTTGCCAAAAGAAAAATACTGTAAACATCCTCTTCAAGAATGTGTTCATCGTGTGTATCGGTGCTCTTGGGTATATGTTCTACGGATTCAATGGGATGTATCCCGGCGATTTCAACGGATTTTTTGCCATTGGTTCTCCAATCGCCAATTCCTTCAGTGGTGCTGATATTGCAGCCAATATGACAGGTGAATACGCTGACTACACTTACTGGGCGGACTTCATCTTCCAGGCAATGTTTGCTGCTACTGCTGCAACGATCGTATCTGGTGCAGTTGCTGAGCGTGTGAAACTTGGATCTTTCATGATCTATGCTGCGATCCTCGTAACATTCCTCTACCCAATCACCGGTTCATGGGAGTGGGGCGGCGGCTGGCTCAATAGCTTCGGTGGTGAAGCTGCCGATACAACTGGCCAATTCATTGACTTCGCTGGTTCATCCCTCGTCCACGCATTCGGTGGCTTCGCAGCCCTCGCTGCTGTGATCGTTCTCGGCCCACGCCGCGGCAAATACTCCAAGGATGGTGTAAAGCCGATCCTTCCACACAGCCTTCCGCTTGCGGCAATTGGTGTGTTCCTTCTCTTCCTCGGTTGGTTCGGTTTCAACGGTGGATCCGTTCTGAGTGCTGATCCACAGGGTGTTTCCCGAGTGTTCGTAACTACAGCAATGGCTGGCTTCAGCGGCGGAATCGCAGCTATCGCAATGTCATGGATCACTCTCAAGAAGCCTGACCTTTCAATGGGTCTCAACGGTATGCTCGCTGGTTTGGTGGGTATCACAGCCGGTGCCGGTGCAATCACACCTTACGGTGCTGTTATCGTAGGCGCTGTTGCAGGTGGACTTGTAGTTCTCTCCGTTCTCTTCTTCGATAAACTCAAAATCGACGATCCTGTAGGTGCTGTCTCCGTTCACGGTGTATGCGGTATCTGGGGAACGCTCGCAGTAGGGATTTTCGGTAAAGAGGAACTTGCTGGTGAGCCTATCTCATTCATGGCTCAGTTGATCGGAACTCTTTCAATCTCCGCTTTCGCCTTCATCACCTCGTTTGCTCTCTTCATGCTTCTGAAAGTAGTCATGGGTGTGCGTGTTGATGCTCAGGAAGAAGAAGAAGGTCTCGATGTTGCCGAGCACGGTGCTCCGGCTTACACAGACTAAATTCTAAGAAATCAAATTTCACTAAACGGGCGAGCTGGTAACAGTTCGCCCGTTTTCGTTTGCCGTAGATGTGTGATCAGCTACCTATGTGCACTATGAGACGTCAGATGGTTCGGTTAATTCTTGCGATGGTGCTCGTGGCGGTGACGTTGGGAGCGGCCATGGTGTTGTCTGCTGACTATTCCCGTAGTCCTGATCCGAAGACCGGGTTCAAGATTGTCTCGGCCAAGGTCAGGCAGGACGAGTCCTTTTTCTGGGTGGAACTATACACTGAAAAAGTCGGTGAACTTGAGCATGACTTAAGGAAGCCCGTGCGTCTTGTGACGGCTGACGGCAAAGAGCACCGGGCTGCCGATACGACATTTGCCGGAACGCCCGCAGATGGCTTTACCGAGATCTGGTATAAATTCTGGCTTGAGAAGGAAGACCTGGAGCAGGCGCTTTCCCTGAAAATAAACGATGGAGTGCTTGTTGTGAAGGCTGGCAGTGGGCTACCGGATCTTGATAAGCATGGTGAGGCGGTATTTAAATCGGAAAACTGGTCCAAATCATGGCTTGGCTTCTGATTGATAACTCAAACAGCCGGACCAAGCTGAGGTTGGGCGACGAGAGGGGACTTCTCGATTGGAAGGAGGTCTTGATCACCGGAGAGATCACTCACGGGTCAATGGAGCAACTAGTCAGCGGACTGGATTTTTCAGGAGTGGTAATAGCTTCGGTAGTGCCGGAAAAGGGTAGGGTCATTGTGGACTCTTTCAATAAGCGCTTTCCAGTCCATGAACTCACTTATCGAAGCCCGCTAGGCTATGGTTTCGACTTGGAAAAGCCCGAGCAAATAGGAAATGACAGGCTTTCGAATGTTCTAGCGATGAAGGCACTTTATGGAGCTCCAGGAATTGCGGTCGATTTTGGGACAGCAGTTACCTTCAGTTTGCTTTCAAATGGTGGAAATTTCTGCGGAGGGGTCATTGCTCCGGGTATGGAAGCGATGACTGGTTACATGAATTGTAAAACCGCACAGTTGCCCAAAATCGAAGCCGGGATGCTTGATTCGGTAATTGGCAAGACGACTGTGGATGCGATGAAGTCTGGTGCGGTAGTGGGGCAACGGGGGATGGTCCGGGAGATTTTACGTGAGCTGATTGCCGAAATTGGAGGTGAGGTGAAGGTGGTGGCGACCGGCGGGGGCGCGGAGTTTACCGGAGCTGGGATGGAGGAGATCGATGTGATTGATCCTGATCTGACGATCGAAGGTCTACGACTTCTCGCTGCGAGGGTTTTTGAATAGGAATTTCAAGCATATGCGGGTAGAAGCTGGCCGCGATGAGCGAGAATACACTGGCGATAGGAATCGATTTTGGAGGCACCAGTGTAAAAGCAGGTGTGGTGCGTGGTGCGGAGATTATTGATCTCGCTCCACCAATAGCGACCCAGGATTTCGAGGGGCCCGATCAGCTGATACAGGTGATGGCGCGAGCGGTTGAAGATTTGCGCTCCCGGCATGAAGGAATCGCGGCGATCGGCATAGGCCTTCCGGGGTTTGTGGATTTCAAAAGGGGAGTGGTCACGAATCTTACCAACGTCCGGGGTTGGATTGAAATCCCGCTGAAAGAAATATTCCAATCTATCACGGGGCTGCCTGTAACCCTGGATAACGATGCGAACTGTATGGCCTTCGCGGAATACAAATTGGGAGCGGCGAAGTCCTACGAGCACGTAATCTGCGTGGCGCTCGGGACCGGTGTGGGCGGAGGGGTCATCGCTGATGGTAAAATGATCCGTGGGGCGAAATTCGGCGCAGGCGAAATTGGCCAAACATCGATCGACTACCAGGGTAGGCGGGGGCATTACGGGAATCTTGGGGCGTTGGAAGACTACATCGGGAATCAAGAGATTTCACGGGATGCTCTACGGACATACAAAGCGGCGGGAGTTTTCAAGGATCTGGAGGATTGTACTCCCGCTGCGCTCGCTATAGCTGCGAAACACGGGGACACCATAGCAATAGAGCACTGGAATCTGGTGGGGCGCATGCTTGCGACTGCGATGATGAATGCCTGCTGGTTACTGAATCCGGAGGCGCTGGTGATAGGTGGTGGTGTGGCGCGGGCGGGGAATCTGTTGTTCGATCCGTTCCGAGAGCATCTGCTTTCCCAGCTTTCAGGGCCATTTCGGGATGAATTGGCGATCCTTCCTGCGGCCTTCGGTCATGAAGCGGGGACAATAGGTGCTGCCGCACTCGCATTGGACGAAGCTGGTTTTGTTAATCTTACCTGATTCCGGAAATGGTGAGTGGCGGCATCTCCAGGGTGTCTCCTGTGAATTTCCCCAAGAGATTTTGGTAAAGTGGACTCTCCGGGCTGAGCAAGGTGATCTCCTTTTTTCCGAGCATTACTTCAAGTCCCCCCGCTGCAGGAGCTAGGAAAAAATAGGCGGCTTTCCGTTGCCCTTTGCGTTTGGTTTCCACCAAGGCGCCGGCATCTATCTCATCGTCGTTATCAAAGGCTCTGGGCTTGATGTTGTCAAAGGCTTGCAGGTTTGCTGCGAGCTCCCTTACTTGGCGGGCTTGGCCGGTTGCAAGGTAGGATTCTTCAAGACTGCGGGTGTCGTATTTACTCTCTGCTTTTGAGCCCGGGTCCGTTGCTGCTGCGTGGGCGGCACTTGCTGCCCTCGCGAGCCGGTCGAGCTGGCCTCTGAGTTCTGAACGGATGATTTCCAAAAGATCGGCTTTCATATTTACGAATGGAAAATATCGAGAGTTTGCCCGCCGTTGCAACACATTGCGGTAAGAGGAGGCTTGACCGTGGGTAGGGGGCTATGCAATTTGTCCGCCCCGTCGGTGCCTCGGTGGCACGCGCACGGCAATAAACTGATTAAGAAATCGATTAAGGTATGGCTGCGAAGATTTATACAAACAAGGACGCGAATCTTACTTCGCTCAAAGATAAGACCCTCGCCGTGATCGGCTTTGGCTCGCAGGGCCACGCCCACGCGCTGAACTTGAAGGACAGCGGTCTTAAGGTCATCATCGGCCTCTACAAAACATCAAAATCCCGTGAAGTTGCTGAAAAGCTCGGTTTTGAAGTCATGGACACAGCTGAAGCGGTGAAGGCTGCGGACGTTATCTTCGTCGCGACTCCGGATACTGTTATTCCTGCTGTTTACAACGAGGACATCGCTCCTCACCTCACCAAGGACAAAACACTTCTTTTCTCCCACGGTTTCGCGGTTCACTTCAAAACCATCGAAGTTCCTGATGATATCGACGTGATCCTCGTCGCACCGAAAGGCCCTGGTCACACTGTGCGTTCGCAGTTCGTTGACGGCAAAGGTGTTCCGGGTCTCATCGCGATTCACCAGGATGTATCCGGCAATGCGCAGGAAACAGCTCTTGCATGGGCACGTGGAGTAGGCTGCACACGTGCAGGTGTGTTCGAAACTAATTTCCGCGAAGAAACTGTTACCGATCTCTTCGGTGAGCAGGTAGTTCTCTGTGGTGGTGCTTCCGCACTCGTGAAAGCAGGCTTCGAAGTTCTTGTTGAAGCTGGATACCAGCCGGAAATGGCGTATTTCGAGTGCCTTCACGAGCTTAAGCTCATTGTTGACCTCATGAATGAGTCCGGCATCGCTGGAATGCGTTTCTCCATCTCCGAAACTGCCGAATACGGTGACGTTACCGTTGGTCCGAAAATCATCGATGCTTCCGTTAAGCAGCGCATGGTTGATCAACTCAAGGCGATCGAAGACGGCAAATTCGCCGAGGAGTGGACCAAGGAATACGAAGGTGGTAACAAAAACTTCAATGCGATCCGCAAAGCTGAAGCTGCCCATCCGATCGAAGAAGTTGGCGAAAAGCTCCGCTCAACCATGAGCTGGATCAAACAAGTCAAAATGAAGGAAGGCGCTAGCCAGGCTAGCTACGTATCCTCATCTAAGTAATCTAAATTACTTTTCCAGAAGGCCCGTTCTCCGAGAGGTGAACGGGCCTTTTTTCGTTGTTTTATAAAAAGAATCTTGCTGAGATCTTGCAAAATCTGACAATGCTCCCAAGTTCAGCGACACATAGATAATCACATGACCCAAAAACTCGTTTCTCGTAAAGGCTTCACAGCCGCCGCCACAGTTGTTGCCACACTTTTGGCTACCCCCCAGATTTTCGCGCAAGATGCAGCAAAGGAGGCTACTCTTTTAAATCGTTGGGTGCTTGATGGTGGTCCGACCATGCTCTTTATCGGTGCGGCTGTGGTCGCATTCATTGCGCTGGCTGTTTACAACTTCATGAACCTCTCCAAGGCGAAGTATTGCCCGTCCGATCTGCAGGCAGCGCTCATGGAGCACATGACCGCATGCCGTGTGCGTTCAGCCATCGAACTTGCCGCTTCCCATCCATCTTATCTCGGTCGTCTCGTAGCATACGCTTTCCCGAATATTGATGCGACACAGCCGGAGACACTCGGCCGTGATCAAGTGGAAGACGCAATTGCTGATTTCACCAATAACGAATCCCGCAAGAATATGCAGTGGATCAACTACATCTCCCTCATCGCCCAAGCTTCACCGATGCTTGGTCTTACGGGTACCGTTATCGGTATGGTCAACGCCTTCGCTACTCTCCGTACAGCAGGAGCCGCTGACCCATCCCAACTTGCGGGTGATATCTCCGTGGCTCTTCTTACTACGCTCTGGGGCCTGATCAACGCGATTCCATGTATCGTGGTCTTCTTCGTTCTTAAGAATAAGTATAACGCACTTGTTGCGGAGTCCGTTCATACTGCCGAAGAGCTTCTGAATGCGGCTGTTGCAACAGTAAATGCAGACACACTCTACGCGAAAATTCCTGAAGGAATCGCCGAGTAAGTTTTCCCGGCTGTTGGAAGCTCTTTGATAAAAGGTGCTTCCTGGCTCGTTTACTTCGATAAAAATCCCAAAAACTTTCTATCTCCAATGGCATCTTCCAAACTCCGGCAAGCAAGCACCGCTGCTGAAGATGAAGCTAAGGTCGATATGTCGCCAATGATCGACATGGTCTTCCTGCTTCTGATCTTCTTCATCGTGAACGCAACTGCAATCATCGTGCAAACTGACCCGGAGGTTGCGCCGCCAATCGCTTCGAATTCGAAGGCCCAGGAAGATGGTAGGGGTAGAATTGTCATCAACGTGCGCTCCGACGCGCATGGCGGTGATGAGGCAAGGTATACAGCCGAGGACTTCAACACCATTCTAGCTGATGAATCGGATATCTTCGACTTGGTAAAAG
This sequence comes from Luteolibacter sp. AS25, assembly GCF_046736275.1. Taxonomy (GTDB): domain Bacteria; phylum Verrucomicrobiota; class Verrucomicrobiia; order Verrucomicrobiales; family Akkermansiaceae; genus Luteolibacter. The sequence continues at coordinate 3,041,839 of NZ_CP151837.1, read as the reverse complement.
CCGAGAAAGAAAAAATCGATGCCCTTGGGATCACTCCCAAGCTCCACCTTCGGGGGGACCAGGATGCAGTCTTCAAGCATTCTCGCGCCGCTATTCGCGCAGCTGCAGCCGCGGGTGTGGATCAGGTTGTCTTCGCAGTCTACCAGACCAGCAAAGGTCTTCCTTCCAGATAATTTCACCCAGCGAAAAAACTCAGTATGTCCCGTCACAAAAAACTCAACAGCGAGCCGGAACCGGATCCGGATTTGGATATCTCATCACTCATTGATGTTTGCTTCCTGCTACTGATCTATTTCCTTGTAACATCCACCATCAAGCCACGTGAAACCGATCTTGGAATGGCTCTGCCCAGCAGCAGTCCCTCCACTGATAGTGTGCAGCCGAAAATCGAACCGATGTTCATTCGTGTCGATGCCTCGGGGGCGATTTTTGCCAATACCGGAACTTCCCAGCAGCCACTTGATACGGATATTTCTGTCCGGGATGTTCCACTTCTTTCCAGTCAGCTTGAGCTGTACTCTGCTGCTGCCCTGAGCGCTGGCAATGATCCTCTCGTCCAGATCTTTGTCGATGAGGGCGCAAATCAACAGCGCGTGATCGATGTATTGAATGCGCTCGCAGGTGTTGGGATCACATCGGTGACGTTCACCGATCTTATTGAGTGAACAGCGGCTCAACGAACCGTTGTCACCAACCCTCAGCCGTCGGACGTTTCTCACTTGCGGAATCGTCATGGCGGCTTTTACTTATCTCTAATCATCTTCTCCCCCAACGAACCCTTAAGTTCCTTCATTTTTTGACATGAAAAAATTTGCTCTTGTATCCATCTCCCTTCTGGCGACGGCACTATCTTCCTTCTCCCAGGAGGAGCTAGGCCTAGGTGATCTCGTCAATAACGGCCTCAAGGCCATGAACGAAGGTAACTGGGAGGAGGCGCTGGCGCTCAATGGAGAGGCGACCACTAGGTTTGGAGAAAATCCTGAAGCTGCGATGACTATCCATGGTCCTCAATTCGGAGTGATCTGGTTCCGCAAAGGTGTCACCGAACTGAAATTGAAGAAGTTTGAGGAAGCGAAGAAATCCTTCGAGGCTTGCTACAAGGACTTCCCTAACAAACCTAACGCGAATAGCAAAAACCCGTTCAATAAAATAGCTCTCCTAAAATGGGGAGAGGCCTCGATGGGTCTAGGTCAGTATAAGGAAGCAATCGATCTCTGGAAAAAGTTTCTGGAGGAGCGGGCGAAGAGTGACTCTTATCCCCAAGGTCCATTCCACGTGAATATGGCCATCTGCTATTTCAAGCTTGGCGATATCCAGCAAGGGGTTGAGCACCTTGAGATCGCGATCAAAAACAAAACCCAATTCCAGACCCCTGATGCGGCGATCATTTCTGGTTTCCAGTCTCTTGTGGAAGCCGCGATTATCGCCAAAAACGAGCAAGTTATCACTGATTTCATTTCCAAAAGCCGTGGTGAACTCATCGGGCCTCCGTTTGAAATGCAGCGTTTCTCCAAGGTCCTGATGAAGCTCGCAGCCGATGCGATCAAGGCCGAGATGAAGGTTACTGCTCTCTCCCTGTATCAACTGGTTCCCTCGACTCAAGTGGTAATAGATGATCTCCGCACTGAAATTTCGGGAATGGGTGGATTGAACAGCATCAATGCGGGAGGCGCACGTCTGAATAAGGCAGCTCTAGAGGCTGAGCTTAAAAGGGCGGAAGAGGAGTTCCGCACTGGAAAAGCAAATGAGACAGTCTCACTTGCAGCGACCGCTTATCTTCTTGAGACAATGGGCAACCCGTATGGGGCTTACGCCGCATATCTCCAGCTCGAAAACTATTATCCGAATGCCGAGCGCCGTGAGGATAACCTCTATCACTTGTTCCGAACAGCAGCAGTCATCGGTAAAAGCGAAGAAAGCCTGAAATACGGGCAGATTATTCGCAACGTATTCCCTGATACAAAATACCTTCAGGACGTCCAAAAACTTCTCCTTTCGCAGCTCTTCTTTGATGGGGAATACGACAAAGCGATAGAAATGTCATCGGAGGTGCTTGAATCCGGTATGGTGAAACAGGGAACGGACGACCATGACTTTGCCTCTTTTGTCTTGGCCGGATCTTATTTCTACACCGGTCAGTATGATGCAGCCGCGCCGCTTCTGGAGGAGCACATCAAGGAATACCCTGAAAGTAAGTTCACAATGCAGGCCCAGTATTTCCAAGCCTCCAATACTTCGCGTCTCCAGTACTGGACACGGGCCGCCAGCCAGTTGGATGCTTTCCTAAAAAAATACGAGGATGCGCCGGACAAGACCTACATCCCATTGGCGCTGTTTGATCGTGCCAATGCACACTATTCCGAAGACCAACCTGACGGAGCCCTCGAGAAGACAGATCGTTTGATCTCGGAGTTCCCTGAATCCGTATTGATTGATCAGGCATACGTCCTGAGGGGAAATGTTTTTGAAAGTGAAGGCGACCTGGAAGCCGCAGAAGGTTCATATAACAAGGCGCTGGAGCTTGCCAAAGGACAGGGGCATAACGCTACTGCGGGAGAGGCTCTTTATTACCTGATATCACTTCTAAGTCAGGAAGAGCCGGGCGACGAAACTAGCGAAGAGCATAAGAAGGCGGCAGGCTACTCTGATGATTACTGGAAAAACTTTGCGGACAGTTCTCCATACCGGGCGCAAATTGCTGTAGCTCAGGTAAATGCACTGAACGGAGTGGGGCGCTCCGAGGATGCTCTGAAGTATCTTCAAGAGGTTATATCGATTCTGGCAAAACAACCGCAGGCTGCAGGCTTGGAGGAAGCTATCAATAGCTACACCTTGGCATATCTTGAGTCGCACTCTCCGGAGGAACTGAAGGATCACTACTATTCTTTCCCTGGAATTAACTCCCGGGATAAGGCTGCACGTGCACTTCTCAGGATCGCAATTATCGGGGTTTTCGAAGGGGTCGCTGCGGATGCGGAAGCTGCTGATCGCAAGCGTTCTGCAAGAGCAATGATTCAAGTCCTTTTCCAGAACTTGAAGACAGACTTCGAGTTGAAGGATCTTTCCAACTACATCCTCGTGAAACTTGGGGATTACCTTCGGACAACCACTTCCGCACCTCGCGAAGCGATTCCATACTATAACGAAGTATTGGGACGCCAGAATCAGTCCTACCGCTTTGGCGCGTTACTTGGACGTGCTGATGTATTCGGGCTTTCCGATTCCGCTGCCGATCTGGATATGGCGATCAAAGACTTCGAACGCATCTTCAATGATTCGCAGGACAGCAAAGAGCGCGAATTTGCACTCTACCGCATCATCCAAATTCTCATGAAGAAAGGCGACTTCGAGAAGGCTGCAGCACGTGCGAACCAGTATCTCGACCGGGATCCTGAGAAGTCGCTTGGTTTCAGTGCGCACACCGCCGAAGTTGGTCTGATTCTCGCGGATTCATTCAGAGAGCGGAAAATGGTCGACGACGCTATCCAAATGTATGTGAAGGTCTGGGGTGCGAACATGGGCTACATCAAAGTTTCTGCCCCGGCCATGAAGAGCTGGATGGAACTCTCCTTCGAAAGAAATCGGAAGTCGACCGATCCCAAAATCGTTTCCGACCGACAAGGTGCATACAATGGCGGATGGCGTTATCTGGATCTGACCCGGACCTCCAAGGAAAAGTTTACACCGGAAGAGGTTACACTCTGGCAGGAAGTTGAAAAACTTGTCGAAAAATACGTTGCTGATCCGAATGTGAAATCCATGAAACAGATCCAAGCTGAGAAAGAAGCTAACAAGTAATCTTGCCGATCATTTCTAAATTTCTCTGATGAAAATTCCAAAACCAAACGTTATGAAAAAATTTCTCCTCCCAATGCTTTTGCCGGTTTTGACGATCTCTGCAATCGCGCAAGGTGATTTCCAGGCGCCAGCGGTTCTTTCCACCAAAGAGGGAAGAACGATCAATGCATATATCCTGGCGACGACCAAAACGGATATCCGATACAAAACCTCTTCGGTATCCACTGATTTCACCGATGCAAAATTGCGTGATTTCCAAACAGTTTTTGTTCTTCCTCCTTCCGAATATCAGGAAGCGATGGACTTGTATGAGGCCGGAAAGTTCGAAGTCGCCGAAGCGAAGTTCAAAGCTCTCGTGGAGACATTCAAACCGATCGCAAACCTCGATAATAATTATTCCACGCTCTCCGCCTATTACGCAATGGAGTGCATGAGAAAGCGGGGTGATTTCGAGGCTCTTTCGGCTGCTCTGAACGATTTCCAAAAAGGCCCTATCACCCGTGACCATCAGCTGCGTCAGCTCGATCTTTACGTAATGTGGGATGCTGTGCGTACCGAAAGCTGGGATCGACTACTGAAACTGGCTGAGCAGCGTGACGACGAAAAACTTCCAGGATATCAGAGGGCGCAGGTTGCCTATTGCAAGGCCTTGGCTTTGGAAAAAGCAGAGCGTTCTGACGATGCAATCCTTGAGTATAACATCGCCATGACCGCGGATTCCGCTGGTTCCACCCAAATCGCTCAGAAATCGGCGATTGCTGTTCTTCAAATTTACCTCGCGATGCCGGAAGTACAAGTTGCGATGAAGGAGTGGGGAACAGAGGCCGAAAATAAGAAATCGGCAGGATCCGGCACCCTTCAGGAAGCGGTTTCGCTCGCTGAGCTCTATGAGAGCTTTATCAAAAAGGACACTCCACTTCCCGAGAACCTCAAAAAGTTTCTCGATTATAAGGCTTCGTAGCGACTGCGTTTGCATTGGTTTCGGAAAGCTGACAGCTTCCTCCCGAAGATGTTCCGTTTCCTTCTCCCAATCATAACCTGTGCTTTTCTGATTTCCTGTCAGAAGGAGTCACAGGTAGACCGCGCTACGGATGAGGGAATTCTCATATTGGGGAATTCCAGCGATCCCAAAAGTTTCGATCCCCAGGTTGTTTCCGGGGTTTTGGAAAGTAATATCAACCGTGCGCTCTTCGAGGGTTTAATAAAGATTGATCCCACTGTGGATCTCGCCACTCCGGGCGGCGCTGCTGTGTCGGTGGAGCCTGACGAAACCGCTACTATTTGGACGGTTAAACTCAAGGAAGATGCGAAATGGTCCGACGGGGAATCCGTAACGTCCGAGGATTTCGCCTTTTCCTATGAGCGTATCCTGACGCCGGATTTAAACGCGAAATACGCGAGCATGCTGTATTTCATGAAAGGAGCGGAGGATTTCAATCTTGGGAAGACGAAGGACTTCTCCACTGTTGGTATTAAGATCATCGATCCGTTGACGTTTACGATTACCCTCAGGGGCCCGACTCCGTTTTTTAAAGAGATCCTCAAGCACTACACCTGGTATCCGGTGCCGAAACATTCGGTGCTGAAATATGGTAGCATGGCGCAGATTGGCAATGACTGGTCGAAGCCAGAGAATCTGATTAGCAACGGTCCTTTTCGAATCAAATCATTCAAACGGAACGCGCATATAGAGGTGGAGAGGAATCCACACTATTGGGGCGCGGAAGATGTATCCCTCAACGGGATTCGCTTTCTGCCCATTTCCAATGTTTTTACCGAGGCACGGATGTTTCGGGACGGGCAGCTTCATGTAACTTATACCGCTGCTCCCGAGGTTGTGGATCTGATGATGAAAAAGGATCCGGAGTCGGTTAGGCAGGAGCCTTATCTAGGAACGGTTCTCTACCGCTTCAATACGACACGCGAACCACTGAACGACGTCCGCGTGAGACGCGCACTCAGCATGGGACTAGATAGAGAGGCGATCTGCAACAATGTGTTCCGTGGATATGAGCCTGCCTACGGGTTTACGCCACCGATGGGTGAATATGACCCTCCCCATGGGGTGAAATTTGATCCCGTTGCCGGGAGGAAGCTTCTAGCGGAGGCTGGTTTCCCTGACGGTAAGGGATTTCCGCGTCTTAAGCTGCTAATCGCTTCGCGTGAAACTGCCGCAACGCTCGCGACAGCTGTCCAAGCGATGTGGCGGGAGCACTTGGGCATTGAGGTAGAGATAGAGAACAAGGAATGGACCGCCTACATCGTAGCTACTCAAAAGCTGGAATATGATATCGTGGCCGGTGGCTGGATCGGTGACTACCTTGATCCACTAACGTTCCTTGAAATGTGGACTCCGGGGAACGGCAATAACAACACCGGCTGGGATAGTCCTGAATTCGCGGAAAAGCTCAATGAATCCTTCAAGCTGACGGATGCGGCGGACCGTTTCAAGTTATTGAGGGAGGCGGAGGAGATTTTCCTCGAAGATTCACCTGTTATTCCCGTTGCCTGGTGGGGGAAAAACTATCTGATTCATCCGTCTGTAAAGGGTTGGGAGCCACTTCTGCTGGATTCCCATCCGTATACCGATGTCACTCTAGTCCCGCAGAAAGACAACTGACCTGATGCTGAAGCTTCTAATTTCCAGATTTTTACAGGGGCTGCTTACGCTCTTTGTATTGGTCACGCTTACATTTTTCCTGGTCCGGATGATGCCGGGAAGTCCCTATGTGGAGGAGAAGGCGATCCCTGAGCATGTGCTTGAGCGGATGAAGGCCTACACAGGTCTGGATCAGCCTTTGCCTGTCCAGTACGGGCGCTACCTGAAGAATCTGATTATCGAGCAGGATCTCGGAGATATGATCCGGAAGGACGGAGTGAAAGTTTCCGAAGTGATTGCTGATTCCTTCCCGGTTTCCCTTGTCCTTGGCTTTGCATCAATGGGCATTGCCCTGATGGTCGGGATACCGGCTGGAGTCATCGCCGCAGTGCGAAAAAACTCACCAACTGATTTTGCGTGCCTTGCATTCGCTATGATCGGCATTTGCTTGCCGAGTTTTGTGATTGGGCCATTGCTTGCCGTTTTCGCAGGTCTGCAGCTTCATTCACTGAATGTGGCGGGTTGGTCCTCAGCTACGGATTGGATACTTCCTTCGATCACGCTGGGTTTGATCAATGCGGCCTATCTTGCGCGCCTTTCCCGTGGCGGGATGCTGGATGTGCTCAGCCAGGACTATATCCGCACAGCGAAGGCAAAGGGAGTGCCGGCCAGTAGGATTATTATCCGCCACGCGCTGAAAGGTGGGCTGATTCCTGCGGTTGCTTTCATCGGTCCGGCATTTGCCGCGATGATTTCAGGATCCTTTGTTATCGAAACGATCTTCCAGATTCCCGGTATGGGGCAGCATTTTGTAAACGCCGCCACAGACCGTGAATTTTTCCTGATTCAGGGGCTGGTGCTATTTTACGGCTTTCTGATCGTCGGCGCAAATCTACTGGCAGACCTCGCCCAGATTGCTCTGAATCCGAGGCTGCGATAGTAAATAGAAGCAGTTCTAAACTCTTACCCGCTCGACGTTTGCACCGAGCATAAGGAGTTTTTCATCGATATGCTCATAGCCGCGGTCGATGTGGTAGAGACGGGAAATTTCCGTGGTTCCTTTTGCTTTCAGCGCGGCGAGTACCAGCGCAGCGGATGCGCGTAGATCGGATGCCATGACTGGAGCGGCGGAGAGTTCCTTTACACCGCGGACGATTGCCATGCCGTGGTCGGTTTTGATGTCCGCACCCATTCGCTTCAGCTCCGCGCAGTGCATGAAACGCTGAGGGAAGATGCTGTCCTTGATGACGCTGATACCTGGAGTAAGTGCCAGGAGAGCAGTCATCTGCGCCTGCATATCCGTCGGGTAGCCAGGGTATGGGGAGGTGTTGAGATCCACGCCGATAGGATTTTCTCCGCGTTGGATAAAGCAGGAATCTCCCGCTTCATTGAATTTCACAATGTGGCCGGATTTTACGATGGCTTGGGTAATTGCTGTGAGATGCTCTTGATTGACACGGTTGAGGGTCACTCCTTCGCCTACTAACGCAGCGGCAGCCATGAAAGTGCCGGCTTCGATACGGTCTGGAATTACGGTGTGTTCCACTCCATGGAGTTCTTTCACGCCTTCGATCACGATTCTTCTGGTGCCAGCACCGGTGATTTTTGCGCCTAGCGAGTTGAGGAAATTTGCGAGGTCGAGCACTTCCGGCTCAGCGGCAGCGGAGTTAATGATCGTGGTTCCCTCCGCAAGGGTGGCAGCCATCATGACGTTGTCGGTGCCAAGAACGGTCGGGCCGCTTTCTCCGCGGAGATCCATTTCCGCACCTTTGAGTCCGTTCGGGGCGGTGAGTGTAATGTTGCCACCCTCCATTTCGATTTTTGCACCAAGGGCCTTCATGCCCTTCAAGTGAAGATCTACTGGGCGGTCTCCGATCACGCAGCCACCCGGGAGGGAGACAACGGCTCTACCTTTTCTTGCCAAGAGCGGGCCCATTACGCAGATGGAGGCGCGCATGCGGCGCACCAACTCGTAGGGAGCCTCGTCCATGATATCCGCGCAGGTGATGCGGACGGTGCCTGACGAACGCTCAACATCAGCACCGAGGGCACTGAGGATCTGGATCATGTAGTTCGTATCGGAAACATCCGGCACCCTGCGGATAATGCAGTCCTCACCGGTTAGAATCGCAGCTGCGAGAATTGGAAGAGAGGCGTTTTTTGAACCGGAAATATTGATGGCACCTTTGAGTGTGGAGCCGCCGTGGACTACGAGTTTATCCATTGATTTTGAATTGGCTGGTTAGGGGTGTTTTGCGAAAGGAAAGCGAGCGATACCGGATAGATCTTTGAGGGTATCGATTTCTGCGAAGCCCGAAGATTCCAAAAGCCGGGCGACGTGTGAAGCCTGATCGTGACCTATTTCCATCGCAAGCAACCCGCCTGGATTCAGGAAACCAAAGGAAGCTGGGATAAATTGACGTAAAAGATCGAGTCCGTCTTCTCCCGAGAAGAGTGCGAGTGCCGGATCAAAGCCCAATTCCGGCTCCATTTCCTGCTGCTCGCCGGTTGGAACGTAGGGAAGATTTGCAGCGATAACATCGAAGCTGCCGGCAATATTTTCGAAGAGGTTACCCTGGATGATGCGAACATTTTCGATCTGTAGCTTTACTGCATTTTCGCGTGTGAGGGAGAGCGCGTCTTCGGATACATCCACCATGGTAACAGTCGATTCCGGCCTCTCGGCGGCAAGCGTGAGACCTAGTATTCCCGAGCCGCAGCCCATATCGAGGATCTCCAGAGGCTTTTGAGGGGCCTTCGCTAAGATCATTTCCACCAGTTCTTCGGTCTCTGGCCTAGGAATGAGACCGCGTCCATCGCAGATGAAATCTCTTCCGTAGAATGTTACGCTACCCAAAATGTGCTGCAGAGGCACTCGCTCGCTGCGCTTTTTCAATAGCTCGCGGAGCGGAGCTAGATCTGCCTCTTCGAGGGGTTTGTCGAACTGTGTGTAAAGCTGCATCCGTCCGCACCCCAGCTGAAATGCAAGCAGGTGCTCCATGTTCCTCCGTGCGTCTTCCACTCCCCGTTTTTCCAAATATTGGGCCCCGCCATTGATCGTTTCCAGAACGGTCTTCATTGTTGAAAAGGCTTATGAGCTATCCCCGCCCAATGAGCAAAGGTGGAATAATAATATTTCAGGAGAGCCGGAAATGTAGTCCAACTGCTGTTAGATCTGGCGATAGGAAAATAAGTTGCTTCTTCGAAAAATTAAAGATATAGACGGCTTATTTATCGATGGGCCTATCCGTCGATACACCCTTTAAGATCATGCAGCAACTCACTCCAGTCGGCCAAAACATCGTCAACGATATCTCCAGCCGTTATAATCTCAGCTTTGATTCCACCGTGAACATGCTCGCCGCCGTCAACCGCGGAGGTGGTTCCATGGCGCAATTCAGCTGCCCGGAGCTCGGAAGCGGTCAGTGGATGCGTGGTGGCATGACCATGGTTAGCGATATGTTTAACCACGGCCTCAAAAATACCGTGAACAATCTCTGTGGAGAGCTCTCGAGCGCTCTTGCGAACAACCAGATGTTCCCCCCTGCGAAAAGCGGCGGCTCCGGTAACAACTGGTGGCCTGGAAATCTTGGTAGCCCTTCCAGCAGCGGCTCCCAGAACAATATCCGCTATGCGTTTTTCCCGCAGGCACAGCGCCTGGTGGTCGAGCGAAATGGCGATGTCACCGTTTTCAATACTCTGAACCACAATATCAGTGGCGTCAGCCAGCAGCAGGGTGGCAACACTTCCCTGACCTTCAGCAGTCAGTTTGGCACCATTTCCACACTGAATCTCCCGCTTGTCGAAGGTCCGGGACTTCTTCCTGCCAATAAGCCGGACTCAAATAATTTCGCGGAGCCACAGAATTATGCTCCGGCTTCCAATCAGCAGCAACAATCCTCCTCGAACGGCCAGCAGAGCCAATCAAGTGGATTCCCAAGTTCTTCGAATCAATCCTTCAGCCAGCCGAGCCAGCAGTCTTCCCAGAAGTCCGGCTCGAACTCCTCGGATATCATGGAAATGCTCGGTAATCTCGGCAAACTCCGTGACTCCGGTATCCTCACTGATCAGGAGTTCAACAACAAGAAGGCGGATCTGCTGAACAGGCTCTAAACCGGCCGTTTTGCGAGCCGCGCTGTGCGCTGGATATCAAGCGTGGCGGTAATATTTGACCACATCTGGAATTTCAGAAGAATATCAGATGTGGCAGTTCAGAAATTGAGGGTAGCGATAATCGGTTGCGGCGCTGCCGGAGCTGCCGCTGCGGTATTTTTGAAGAGAGAGGGACACGAAGTGGTCGCTTTTGAGCAAGCACCGGTTTGCCGTGCTGTAGGTGCTGGATTTCTGCTTCAACCCAGTGGGATGGATGTCCTCAAGGAATTGGGCATTTATGAAGAGGTAATTTCGCATGCATCGAAGGTCAGCAGGCTCCATGTCATGGAGAAGGACGGCTGCGATCTCATGGAATTAAACTACGGGGAGCTTGGAAATGAGTTTTTCGGCGCTGGGTTGCATAGGCCGGTGGTGATGGGAGCCTTAATTGATCTGATGGAACAGGAAGGGGTGGAAATCAGATGGGGAAGTAGGATTGAAACAGCGCAAAAGCTCCCCGATGGCTGGGAAGTGGAGGGCGAAAGGTATGATTTATTATTAGTCGCGGATGGTGCCCGCTCTGCCATGAGGCGGGCCTTGTTGGGTGAAGGTTACGACAAAGGCTATGGCTGGGGTGCCCATTGGTTTATCGGGAAAAATAATGGAGTATTTCCTGAGGGAGATCTTCATCAGATTGTAAGCGGGACGAGGAAACTGGCTGGCTTTCTCCTACTGGAAGAGAGCGGGGAGCCGAGCCGGGATCGGGTGAAGAGTTGGTAAGTCTGTTCTGGAGTATTGAGGTGGAGCGGGACACGGAGATCCGCCAGCAACCGCTGCAAGTATGGAATGAGCAGATTCTGGAACTCTGCCCGATGGCGGAGAACCTGCTTGGCCAAATCCACGGATGGGACCAGGTTCTAACCGCAAGATACGGTGATGTTCGCATGCGGAAATGGCATGGTGACCGGCTCGTATTTCTCGGCGATGCGGGTCACGCGATGAGCCCACAACTGGGGCAGGGCGTGAATCTGGCGCTGGCGGATGCGAGCTGCCTAGCCGCCTGTCTGAGAGAATTTCCTCTGGAGAAAGCATTGCCGGAATACTCCCGTCGTCGGGGGCCTTCACTGAGATATTATCAGCTGGCCACGCGCGCGCTCACTCCGGTTTTCCAATCCAGCTACGAGCTGATTTCGCCCCTACGCTATGCTGGATTTCGTATCTCGCAGAGAATCCCGTTTTTTAGAAAAATGATGACCAAATCCATGGCAGGATTGATGCGGGGGATTTGAAGTAAGGGAGTGAAGGTTTCCGCTTTTACGAGAAATTGTAAGCATCCATATCGAAGACTACGATGACGTCTTCGGGGAGAGAGGTTTTTTGGAGGATGGCCTGCACGTGTTTGGAGAGGGGGCGGGCTTTGTGGGAACGGAGAGTGATCTGGAAGCGGAATTGATCGTGGGAACGGATCAGGGGGCTGGGTAGGACTTCGCCAAGGGTGATGCCGGGGGGGAGGTTTTCCTTCAGCCGCAGGTGGAGGGTCTGTAGGGTGAATTCCGCGCGTCGCTCATGGGTGGACCGGGCGGTGAGGACGCCGCAGTGGGCGAACGGCGGGAAGGAAAATTGGCGGCGCATTTCCATTTCCTGCTCTGCATATCCATCGAAATCATGCTTTCGGGCGAACTGGATGCTGGGGCTGTGCGGGGTGTATGTCTGGACGATGACTTCGCCTTCGAGTTCGCCGCGTCCGGCGCGTCCGGCGACCTGGGTGATGAGCTGGAAGGTGCGCTCTCCGGCCCGGAAATCCGGAATGTGTAGGCCGAGGTCCGCGTTGAGTATCCCAACTAGTGTGACGTTTGGGAAATGAAGGCCTTTGGCGATCATTTGGGTGCCGATGAGGATATCTATTTTGTTGGATTTAAATTTTTTGAGGATGTCCTTCAGTGCGTTTTTCCGGCGCATGGCATCGGCGTCGATTCTTGCGAAGCGGGCTTCCGGGAGGACCTTTTGCAGCACTTCTTCGACTTTTTGTGTGCCGTATCCCTGGAAGGCAATTCCGGGGTTCTTACATTCCGGGCATTTCCGTGGGACGATGGATTGGTGGCCGCAGACGTGACAAACCAGGCGCTCATCGGTGCGGTGATAGGTAAGGGCGACAGCACAGTGCGGGCACTCGCATACGTAGCCGCAGCTGTGGCATTGCAAGGAGCGGGCGAAGCCACGTCGGTTGAGGAAGAGGATGGATTGCTCTCCCTTTTCGAGGCGTTGTTCAAGGGCGGTGCGGAGCCGGTCGGAGAGGATGGCGACCTGGCCTTTCTGTTTTTGTTTTTCCAGCCGCATGTCGATGACGCGGACGAGAGGCATGGAGTGTGCATCCGCTCTCTTATCCAGGCGGAGGACTTTGTATTTCCCCGAGAGGGTGTTTTGCCAGCTTTCCAGGGAGGGGGTCGCGGAGCCGAGAACGATTGCGCAGGGCTCGAAGGCGGCGCGGAGGACTGCTACGTCGCGGGCTTGATAGCGGGGGATGTTTTCCTGTTTGTAGGTGGATTCGTGTTCTTCATCGATAATGATGAGACCGAGATCCGGGAGAGGGGCGAAGACTGCGGAGCGCGCGCCTATGACGATGCGGGCTGTGCCTTTGCGGATGCGGTGCCATTCATCGAAGCGCTCGCCCTGGGAGAGGTTAGAGTGGAGGACGGCGACTTGGTCGGTGAGGTGGGAGAAGCGGGCTTTGAAGCGACGGACGGTCTGTGGGGTGAGGGCGATTTCCGGGACGAGGACGAGGACGGTTTTGTCGAGGTCGAGGGCGGCCTGGGCGGACTGTAGGTAGACTTCGGTTTTGCCGGAACCGGTGACGCCGAGGAGCAGAAACGGTGGCTGCGGTTCGCTCAGGTTAGCGAGTGAAGCATTGATGGCCTCAAAGGCTTCCTGCTGTTGGTTGTTGAGGGTAAGTGGGGTGGATGGAATGATTTCCTCGGCGGCTTCCGGGTTGCGACGGATCTCCTCGGTGGAAATTTTTATGAGGCCTTTCGTTGCGAGGCTTTTGAGGGTGGCAGCGGAGCCCTCACCAAGGTCGGTGGTGGGAAGGGTGCGATTTTCCGTGGCGAGAAGGAGGGTGAGGATTGCGTGTTGTCTGGGCGCACGCTTTACGAGTTTTTCGATCTCTGCGGGATCAGGATTTTCGCAGGCAGTGGCGATACGGCGGGTTTTGGCGGAGTTGTCCTCGGTCCGGACGGCTTCCGGGAGGATGGAGCGGATGACGCTTTCGATGCTGGAGCCATAGTAGTCGGAAATCCAGCGGGCGACTTTCAGCAAAATGGGCGTGATGAGAGGCTCTGGCTCGATGAGGGATTGCACCTCGCGCATGGCGAATTGGCTCTGCTCCGGAGGGGGAATGACGGAAAGGACTGTGCCGGAGGAGGTTTTCTGACGGATGGGGATGCGCACGCGGCATCCGGCCTCCACGGGGAGGTCGGGCGGTATGGCGTAGTCGAAGACGAGCTCTGAGGGGCCGTCGATAAGGACGCGGGCGATCACTGGTTGATGCTGCGCATCTAACTCTCAAACTTCAAATTTCATTTCTCAGGGAAGAAGGGGGCGATGCTTCTTTCCCGGAAATGCAAGTGGATTGGAAAATCACTCCAGTTCTTCGAGGCAGACTTTGCCTTTTCTTATTTCAGCTTGGGTTTCCTCAAAAATTTTGCGGTGTTTGGTGACCCGGCCAGTGACTCTTTTGCGCCACATGCGGAAGCTGGAGGGTTTCATTTCGTTGCGCATTAGCTTAATGACATCGGATTCGGCCAGGCCGGTCTTTTCCTTGATCTCGTCAAATGTGGAGCGATCTTCCCATGCCATGCGGATGATTTGATTGCGTTGCTGATCGTTCATGAAATGTAGGTTAGATCCGATTTTCGGGATCGCATCGGCTTTTTTTCCATGAAGAATGAAACGAAAATTTGTGCAGGGTGCGGGCGGGTAATTACCTGGCGGAAGAAGTGGAAGGACTGTTGGGGAGAAGTGAAATATTGTTCGGCCGGATGCCGGAAAAGGAAGGTCTCCGCTGAGGATGCTGAGCTGGAAAGGGCGATCCTGGAGCTATTGGAGAAAAGATCCGGGGAGGCTACGATTTGCCCCAGTGAGGTGGCCCGGGCCTTTTTCCAAGATGATGAATGGCGGGGGAAGATGGAGGAGGTGCGGCGTGCTGCGCGGCGGCTGGTTGACCAGGAGAAGGCAGAAATCTTGCAGAAGGGAAAGGTGGTGGATCCCTCGACTGCGAAGGGGCCGATCCGGATCCGGAGGACGATCGGGTGAGTTATTTCCTGCGGGCGAGACGGTTGCCTTTTCTGTGGAGCCACTCAAAGGCAAGATTGAAGGCCAAAACTCCGGCCAGCGCGGCGGTGAGTCCCATCAGGCCGAGGCGTGCCCACTCATCCGTGATGGTCCAGACAAATTGCCCGATGCAGAGGATGGAAACGACAATGAGGGTGGGTGCGCGGCCGACTTTATCTACGATAAATGCTCCGAGCGGGGCGCCGAGAGCTACAACGGGGGCAGCGGCCAGCCAATTTTCGAAAACGCCGGGCTGAACTCCACCGAAGAGGTTCTTCGTGGCGATGCCGACGAGCGATGTGAAAGCCATGATAATTACGGAGCTGGGGATGGCGATTTTCAGATCCGCCTGGCAGAGGAGGACGAGGACTGCATAGATGACCATATCGATGCCGACTCCGGTAATGGATGCGACGGTGGCTCCAGCTATAAGGCCGATGAGTAGGCCGGCGTTTCTATCGAACTTGTGGGCGCCGGGGGCCAAGCCTTCGTGTTTTGCCAGTTCGCGGAGGCGGTAGAGATGTAGGACGCCGAAGCTGCACCAGATGATTGCGAAAAGTAGTTTCACAATCAGAGGAGGAACCAGTGGGGCGATATAGAAGATCCCGATTGGGGTGCCGATGAGAGAGCCAAGCATGGCCCAGCGGACCATGGGCCATTCCACCGGTTGGCGGCGGCAGATTATGAAAATGGAGGCGCTTGTCATGCCGATCGACTGCACGGCGAAGGAGAAATCCCGGCCAAGCATGGCGCTTTGCTTGAAAAGCAGGACAAGGACCGGGAATCCGACAGTGCCGCCGCCCATAGGAGTAGAGCCTGCCGCGTAGGAGCCGATGGCCATGGCTACGGCGATGCCCCAGTTTTCACGAATGGTGTGCCAATGGTCTCCCGTGATGACGATGGCGAGCCAAGTGGTGAAAAATACGGCGAGCCATATAAACCACGGGAGAATTTTTCTAAAGGGTGAACGGCTCATTTTACAGAAACAGATAACTATCTGCGGCGGTTGGGAAATCTAGAAAAATCTCCGGTCAGTTACGATGGAATGTGCAGTTGCGGTGGGCTGTCCGTTCTTCTAGCTTCGGCCCAAGATGGGTATTCAGTGGAAACGATTGAACAGGAAGGTGCATTATTGGGGGGCAATGGTGTGCGCGCTGCCGGTGCTGATCGTGATTATTACAGGGATCTTTCTCCTGCTGAAAAAGGAGTTCTCATGGATACAGCCCGCTACGATGGTAGGTGCCGCGGAGGTGCCGACACTTGGCTTCGGGGAAATTCTAGAGAGGTCCAAAGATGTGCCGGAGGCGGAAATATCCTCTTGGGAAGACATCAAGCTGGTGGATGTGCGGCCCTCGAAGGGCATTCTGAAAGTCCGCGCGGAAAATGGATGGGAGGTGCAGCTGGACCACACGACGGGTGAGGTTTTGCAGACTGCCTACAGAAGATCCGACCTGATCGAGTCTTTGCACGATGGGACATTTTTCCATGACGCGGCGAAGTTGTGGGTTTTTCTACCCTCGGCGATTGTGCTGCTGGTTCTCTGGGTGACAGGGATCTATCTGTTCTGCCTGCCGCTGCTGGCGAAGCGGAACCGGAGGAAAAAAGAGGCGCTTAAAACTCAGCTTTAACGCCGAGGGAAACTCCGAAGCCGGGCTCATTGGTGCCTGACCCGTGGGCGCGGTATGCGGTGTCCAGCACGTTGTCCAAGCTGGCGGTGGCTGTGAAGTTTTCGCTGATACGGTAGCCACTGTAGATGTCCACAAGTGCGTAGCCCGGGGTGCCACCGGGTGGGATCCGCTGGGTATCGCTGCGGTCGCCTTCGCTGAGTTTATCTGCTTTTGCGACGAACTGTGTATCGATCCCGACCCAAAGACGGCCATCCGCGCGTGTCCATTTTGCACCGAGATTCACGTTGATGGGTTGGATCCGGCTGATGTGGTCATCCGAGAATGTGGTGCCGTCGAAGGCGTTCAGTTCGCCCTCCAGCCAGGTGAAGTTTCCGTAAACGTTGATACCTGTTTCAAACTGATATGCGGCATCAAGCTCGACGCCTTGAACGTAGCCTTCGGAGCTGTTGGTTTTGTTTACGATGATGGTAGTGGAGCCATCCGCCTCGGTGATGGTGGCACCGGTGGGGCTGCTGGAAATGTAGTCGGAAATATGTGTGTAGTAGTAGGTGGCTCCCAGGGAGAGATTGTTGATTTCCGCCTTGGTTCCGATTTCGTAGGTGAGGAATTTTTCCGGATCGAGTTCGGTAGATGCTACTTCGAATTCATTTGAGCGGCTGGCACCGAAGCGACTGAGGTCTGCCACATTCGGGGCGCGGAAGGCTTGGCTGATGCCTGCCCAGAGGCGCCAGGTCTGATCCTGATTGAGCGCGTAACTGGCGCGGAGGGAGCCGACGACGGAATCGAAATCATCCGAATATAAGGTGGCGAGACCGGTGGTGGGGTCTTCGAGAGTGCCGATATCGACACTGGCGTGGCTGTAGCGAATTCCGGAGGTGAGCTCCAGGCGAGGGGTGAGATCGTAGCGGTTCTGAAGGAAGATTCCGAGCTGGGAGTATGTGGCATCATCCCCGACCGGGCCCTGGATTCTAATTTGATCAAGGCTGCCATCAGCATTGTAATCAGTGCGGGAGGAGTCGATGGAATCGTGATAAAAATCGAAGCCGTAGGTGAAGTCTCCCCACGAGGTATTGCTGGTGAGTTGCAGGTCCAGGCCTATTGTGCCGACTTCAAATCCTTCAATTTCACTGGCACCGCTACTGCGGATGCGCTCTCCATCTTCATCGGAAGTCTGGTAGGAGAGAGTGAATGCGACCTCGTCCACCCATGTATTCAGTTCTCTGCCGGTAAGTTTCGCGTAGGTGAGAGTGCGATGCTGATCTTTTTCACGGCGGATATCGGAGCCGATCGAGGAGCCGGAAAAGCTTTTCGCAAAAATAGTGGAATGCGTGCGGGGGACGCTATCCTGGGCAAGGGTCTGGTGGGCTACCGTCAACGTCCATAGGTCGGAGATGCTGTAGTCGAAACGAGCGTCGAATGCGTATTCATCGTAGCCTGTATAAGGTTGCGTGCCGATTCCGGCGGCTTCGGAATCGCCGAATTCCTTGTAGGAATAGCCAAGGAGGAGTCCCCATTTTTCGCCGACTCCGACTTCAGCGGTGGTTCTGGCGATGTGGCTGTTCTCGCCGCTGGAGTAGAGATAGCTTTGCGATCCGTGGTTATATACCTTTCCACTTTCCTCATTCAAATATTCCGAAGAGCGGGTTTTGAGAAAAAGTGTGCCGCCGATGGCATCGCTGCCGTGCAGGACGGAGCCGGGACCTTGGACGAGTTCTATACTTTCCAGTGAGTATGGATCAATCAGTGAGAAATACTCGTTGGGGCCATCACGATAGATGGAATTATTATAACGTATACCATCGATGACAGCCAAGGTGCGGTAACCGGTGAAGCCGCGTATGAAAGGGGAGCCTTGACCGTTGGATGTTTTCTGGACGAGGACACCTGGAAGCGTGTTAAGAGCTTCCGGGAGAGTCCTCGGCGATTTCTGATCGAGTTCTACCTGTGAAATTTTGTGAGCACTGAAAGGGGCTTTCAGGACTTCTACCTCATCACGGCTACCGCTTACCAACAGTGGTTCCAGCGTCCCTGAGGCGAAATCGGCATTGTTAGCCGGGAGGAATTCTTCCTGAGCGTATGAAACGGGCGAAATTATCAGGAGGAACACAAAAAGTTTTTTGGCCAAGGTGAGGTTCATGTAGTTAACGGCTTAAAGTATTAATTAAAAATAATGTCAATTACTTCTTGATACTGAGTCGCAAGAAGGATATTTCGCCTTTTAGACGCCTCAACAATATGGAAACAAAATTAGGAATAACAGCAGCACTGGCTTTTGCAATTGCAGGATCAATGCACGTTCAAGCGGATGAAAATCTGTGGATGTATGCAAAAGGAACTGACACGCGGCCGGAGGGCAGCTGGGAGTTCAAACTTTCGGATATTTACCGTGGCGACAAGGGCTCCGGTCAGTATTCATTCCATGATATCCGTCCCGAGCTGGAATACGGCATTACGGACAAGTGGACCGTAGGCGCTGAATTGTTGGTATTTCATCATAATTATTCCGTGGATGATACGGATTTGCAGCCAATGTATGATACCCAGGGTGGCACGCAGGAAGGTAGGTTCCGCGAGACACAGATCGGTGGCTTCGAACTAAGTACTAAATATAATATCCTCAGCCCTTACAAAGACCCGATCGGTCTCTCGGTTGGTTTCAGCTACGAGCACCGCCGTGCCTATCGTCTGGATGGTGCGCGCATCGACCAGGATTCATTTGTGCCACAAGTTTTCCTTCAGAAGAATTTCATCGATAACACTCTTGTTCTCGCATTCGCCGGGAAGATGGAACTTGAGCGCCGCAAGTCTGGAACAGTTCTCGAGGAGGAAATCGCCTTCGATCTCGCCGCGGGTATTTCCTACCGTGTTGCTCCGAAATGGTTCATCGGCTTCGAGGCCCGTTACCAATCGGATTTCCTGAATCCACAGGACACAGCTGAGGCCGGTAATCCTGGCTTTGATGCGCAGGGTTTTGAAGAAGGTGTGGGCAGGTCCAGCTGGGATCTTTCCGATATGCGCTTGGGCGGACAGTTCCAATACGGAACATACATCGGGCCAAGTATTCATTACGCGGAAAAGGACTGGTGGGTAACCGCAAGTATTCTATTCCAAGTCAAAGGCGGTGGTAATGAGGGACGCAACCCTACCATCAGCGGTAGCAAAGTATATGACGAGCACGAGCGTATCCATGCCGGTGTTACCGTCGGATTCGAATTCTAGATTTTTGATGCAGCGCAGAAAAGCATTTCAATTGGCGCTCTGGACCGCTGGTGGGTTTTTACTCACCGGCGGTCGTTGCCTTGCCAAGACGTTTCTCTCGGAGGATCAGGCGAAACGCGTCCTGATGAAGGGGAAATCCCTGAAACGGGTGGAGGTGACACTTTCCAAGGATCAGGAAAAAGCGATCGAGAAGGCCTCCAAGGCCCGTGTGATCAAGCGGGAACTGGATGTCTACAAGGCATCCGACGGGAGCTGGTTCATCATCGATCACGTGATCGGGAAGCACGAATTTATCGATTATGCGGTATCTCTCACAAATCAGGGGAAAGTCACCGGGATCGAGGTTCTGACTTACCGTGAAACCTATGGAGATGAGATCACAAATCCGAAATGGCGTGCGCAGTTCTACGGCCGTGGACCTGGGGCTCCGCTGAAAGTGGACAAGGAGATCAAGAATATCTCGGGAGCTACGCTTTCCTGTGTTCATATTACTGTCGGGATCAACCGCCTGACACAGACCTGGGACAAGGTTCTACGCTACCTTTAGCAGATGGCTATCCGCCGTTGTATTCCACTGCTTGGAACATACGTTGAGATCGAGGTTGATGGGGCGTTTCATGAAGATGAGCTGCTGGATGTCAGTTCCGCGGTGATCGATGAGATCAGCCGGATTCAGGTATTGATGAGCTACCATGATCCCGAGAGTGAGCTTTCGAAAATTAACCGATTGCGGGCCGGGGGGGAACTGGGAATTTCCCGGGATATGCTGAAGGTTCTGGAGTTCGCTCTGGATCTGGGCGAGCGGACTGCGGGCAAATTCGATGTGACCATGGCTCGCCATTTGGTAGCGCGTGGAATTTTGCCTGATCTGGAATTTCCTGTCAAAGAAGGTGCCAGCTGGCGTGATATCAGGCTGGAAGGTGATCTTCTGAGAGTAGATTCCGAGCTGGCCATTGATCTCGGGGGAATTGCGAAGGGCTATGCTGTGGATTGTGCGCAAAAGGTGTGCGATCCGGAAATGAGCGTTGTGATCAATGCTGGTGGAGACCTGACGATGAGCGAATGGGAGGGCAAGAGTGCGGCGATCCGGGTGCCGGGAAGCGAGGGTCGGCTGGTTTCCATACCGATGCGAGCGAGCGCGCTTGCGACAAGTGCCGCATACTTTTCCACTGATGGGATGAATCCTATTGTGAACCCTTCCGATGGTAAGCCAGCGGGAGGAGACACCAGTTATTCGGTGTTTGCCGGATCGTGTATGATCGCTGATGCGCTTACGAAGGTGGCATTTCTGGTAGATGACTGTTCCTCCATTTTCTCACACTACGGGGCTACGGCGTTGCAGTTAGACGCTGGGGGAAATATCATCCGCGAGATTTAATTTCATGGCACGCGTTACGGTAAAGATTCCCTGGGTTTACAGAAGCTGGTTGTTTTTGGTCTTGCTGGTGAGCTGGTGCAGCGGATTGGCGTTTTTCATCATGAACCGCTGGATCACGGTTGAAGGAGACTTCGGGCCGGAGAAGCATCCATGGCAGTTCGATATTTTGAAGATCCACGGAGCCGCGGCGTTTCTGATGATGATTTTTTACGGCTATCTGCTGGCATCCCATATGCCTGCGGGATTGAAGGCGAAGCGGGAGCGGGTGCTGGGTTTGTCGCTGGTGGCGGCCCAGGGGGTGATGATTTTGACAGCATATTTGCTGTATTATTCAGCGGGCGAGAAATTTCGGGAGGTGGTGGGCTACGCGCATTTAATCGTGGGAGTCACGTTTCCGTTTTTGCTGCTGGCTCATGTTGTCAGTGGCCGTCGGCGCAAGTCTTGAACTGCGGTTTTGGAGGAAGGCGCACCGTTTTCTAACCGATTCAAAGTTTATTTGTTTTTTTGGAATAAAGTAGGATAGGTAGCAAGGTTTGGGCTTTTTACCCAGCCAGTCAAAAATACAACATAAACAGAAAAATGAAAAAATTGACCACACTACTCGGCGTATCAATCAGTATCTTGGCCCTATCCAGCTGCGGCGCTATGATGAAAGGAAAAAAATCTGCAACAGAAGGTGGTGACACCCAGATGGAGCGGTCCCTACCTGACACAGAAGGTGAAGGAATGTAGTAGTTTTTTTCTCTCATTTAGACCGGTCTGCTGAGAGGTAGACCGGTTCTTTTATGTACTTTCAGAAATCTCCATGTAGAGATCTTCGAGAGAGCGACGGATTCTGGCGAATTCGCGGACTTTTACTCCTGAGTTCACCAAGGCGGTGACTGCATCGGATGGGTCGATGTTTGGGGGAAGGGAGATTTTGCCTTCGGCTATGATTTGGCCGCCCAGTTGTTCGATGGGAATTCGCGCCATATCCCACGGCTCGAGATTTACCTGATAGGTCGGGATTCCTTCCTGGAAATTTTTCACTGATCCTTCGAAGACCCGTTGGCCTTGACGGAGGATGGCTACGCGATCGCACATCAGCTCAACTTCGGCGAGGAGGTGGGAGTTGAAGAGGACGGTCATGCCCTTTTCATCGCGGAGCTGGAGAATAAAGTCGCGGAACCACTTGATCCCTTCCGGGTCGAGTCCATCCGTGGGCTCATCCAGAAGCAGAAGTTCCGGCTCGGGAAGAAGTGCCTGTGCCAGTGCCAGGCGCTGACGCATGCCGTGGCTGTAGGTGCGAACCTTTGAGTGGATACGGGAGCTGAGCCCTACCTTTTCAACGACGATCCCGGCGGCCTTCGGGTCGAATCCACCGGAGTAGCTCATGAGGATTTTCAGGTTCTTCCAACCTGTCATATAATCATAAAATGCGGGGGCTTCGAAAATGGCCCCGACTTTTGCCAGTGCGTTGCCGCGGTCTTTCTGGACGGAAATCCCATCGATTTTCACCTCCCCGGAGTCCGGCTCCACCATGCCTAGAATAATCCCAAGCGAGGTGCTTTTGCCGGCGCCATTGTGTCCCAGAAGTCCGTAGATTTCCCCCCGGTCCAACTTGAAGGATACGTCGTTCAAAGCAGGCTTTCCTGCGAATTTTTTCGAGAGGGATGTGGCTTCCAGCATGGTCTGAATCAATTGCTGCCGGTTACGAATCGGGCTTTGTTTGAGCTGCTGGAATCAGCATAGAGGAAATTAGTCCCATCATCGGGGTGCCAGCTCTCTTTGTCGCTTACCAGCGGGACTGACTCCGGTCTGCCCTCGATCCCGAAAAAGCTGACTTGGGTAATATGAAGACCGTTCTGGGTATTGTTCCAGTTGTAGCTGCTGCCGGTTTTTTCATACTGCTCCTGATCCGCCGGGCAGTGGAATGCATCGGCGTTTTCGAGGTAGGAACCGATAACGGTTTCAAGGACAGGGAGATCGGAGGTCTTGTCAGAGCGACCCACTGCAAGTTCGGGTAGCCGCTGATTGTTGTCCTGTAGATAGCTCTGTATCCCGATGCCGATACTGCGTAAATTTCCAAGGCAGGCCGCCTCGCGCGCGTTTCCTATCATGGAAATACTCAGGGGAACCGCGATTCCGGTGAGGGTAGCTAGGATTGCGATCGTAATCAAAAGCTCAATCAGCGTGAAGCCCTTGGGGAGATGGGTGGAGTTTCTCATCGTGGTCCGAATTCGTTTCCACGCATGCCTTGCATGACCTCGTTCATGGCTTGCATCAGTGGCGCCAGGTCTAGCTTAGTATCGGCGCTGGCCTTTTCGAAGTAGGCTTTCATTCCCTGCTGGCTGATTTTTGTGAGGAGTGTTTCGTCCATTTCCGCAGCACGCTCCATATCTTCCTGGGTGCGACCTTTGCTGATCTCTTCGAGGCCCTTTTCTACAAATTCTTTCCTTTGTTGCTCCGGCATTTGGTCCAGTGCCTCCATAAAACGGCTCATGGATTCAACAATGGTGAGGTCTATGAACAGTTCCTTCTCCCGGTTATTGAGCCTTCTGAAAAAATCTTCTCCCGCGCGGTTTTCCCAGTTCTTTTCGCGTTCCGCAAAATCCAGTTTGTTCACGATATCGGCCACTTGGCGGATCTCTTTTTCCCTGACCTTCGTGATATTGCCGGATTCGCTTTCTTCCGACCAGTCCTGGAGATTTAGCTCCGCGACTTCCTGCTCCAAGCTGGCGGCGGTAGCTTTCTTGGATGATGCGAATGAACGGACCGCAAAGACGACTCCCCAGACAAGTAGGAGAACCAGGGCGGCGCTGAGTATGGTTCGTTGGGATCTGCTCACGGCAGAAGCTAGCTCTGACTGACTGCTGTGCAAGGGGTAGAGTATCTTGAATTTTATAAATTCTGGATTGGACCTTCTGATTTCCGCGTTCAATCTCCGCTTATGCTTCTTCCAATCGTTCAATACGGTAACCCAGTTCTTCGTCAAAAATGCCGCCCGGTCGAAAAAATCGATGCGGATTTGGAAAAATTTGTCGCTGATATGTTGGAGACAATGGTCGATGCGGAAGGTGTCGGGCTGGCGGCTCCGCAAGTAGGTGTGGATATACAGCTGGCGGTCATCGATGTTTCCCACGATCCCGAATGTGTGTCCTATCTGAAGGTAAATGGAAAAGACGCCGAGCTCGCGGACATCATGCCTTTGGTATTCATCAATCCGTCACTGGAGCTGGGGGAGCAAAAGGAAACCGAGATGGAAGGATGCCTTAGTATAGATAATATCAGGTATGAGGTAAGGCGCCCGGCCGAGGTGAAGGCGACTTTGCCGCAGCTGGATGGTAGTAATTTGATAATTGAAACAGACGGCCTACTAGGTCGTGCGCTGCAGCATGAAATTGACCATTTGAAAGGTGTTCTCTTTACTGACCGCCTTTCGGCAGTAGGAAAAGTCAGTGTTAAGAATCGTCTCAAGCGTTTGTTGAGAGCCCAGGGACTATAAGAAACTTTTTAATAAAACAGCCCTAGGAGCTGGAATTATTTATCTTAAAGTCTCGACATTAAGGGAATATGAAGCTTATCTAGGCGCAGATTCCAACGAAACTTACCCCCACTACCCCATCATCTTATGAGTTCCTCGCGCGGCATTTTCGAAACATTTGTTAACCAGTCTTCGGCTGGTTCAACTCCACCGGCCTCTCCATTTGCAATAGCTACCGAGGAATCCTCGGAGAAGAAGGCCCCCACACCAAGTCCATTTGCCGCTGCGTCCGCAGCAGAGCCCCAGGCTAAAAAGCAAATGTCTCCGTTCTCAGTGGTAAGCGGTGATGAGGAGCCAAAGGCACCGAAACTTCCGGAACGCCGGAAGCCGACCGAATCTCCTTTCCAGATCTCCGAGCCACAGGGCTTCGGATATGAAGCTACTCCGGAGCAAGCGCCACAACCGCTCAAGGCGACAGCAATCGAGCCGGAAAGACCTGCTCCAGCTCCCGCCCCGGTGCCGGCATCCCCGTTCTCATCGGAGCAACCGGCTCCTACCGCGCCTCAGCAGCCAGCAAGTCCATTCGGTGGCTGGCCACAAGCTGAAGCTACTCCTTCACAGGCCCCTGCTCCTGTCGCACAGCCAGCTCCTCCGGTAGAGGCTCCTGCTCCTCAGCAACAAGCTCCGGCACCTGTTTCCGCGCCTCAGTTCTCATCGAACGACGATTCCAGTTCAGATTCCTTTTCCATCAAACAGCTCGAGCTTCGCGCTATTTTCGGTGTGGATCGTGAGATGACCAAGGATGAGATCCTCCAACGTGCACGCGCTCTCCCTGGCATCCGCCAGATCGCCCGAGTCAGCGCATCCGATGTAGCGGCCGTAGATGCCCTCAAGGTTGTGATTTCCAATCTCGGCTTCGGTAGCAGCCCGATCAAACTTTACTCCGGTTCAGTGCCGATCGACTTCATCCGCGAAGGCTCATCTCTCCTTGCAGTTCAAACCGACGGCGGATTTGCCCCGGGTGTGAAAGAGACTCTGATGCTCGTTGCGCGCGAACTCGGCAAGTAGTCCCTGTTTTTTCAAAATTGGCTTTCAGCCACTAGTAAGACCTCCTCAAAAGGGAGGTCTTTTAGCATCCCGTAGGCGTCATTTCTATAAAGCCGCGCCCGCATGGAAGCAGGGCTGGACATGCCGCAGAGGAACCTGGCCATCTGTCTCGCAGAGCTGAGCGCGGGGAGCTTCGTATCGTGTAGGTTTCTGATTTCCTCAAGTTCGGAGGCTTTTACTGAGCGTGTTCTTTTCGCCTTCAGGTTCTTCGGGGGAATTCCGCGGCATCGGTCACAGTGGCCGCAAGGCTGTTCCATTTTTTCCCCGAAATGTTTCAGGAGGAATTTAGTGAGGCAGGTGCGGGTGGAAGCCAGCCTGAGGACCTGCTGGAGTTTCGCTAAATCGGCAAGCTCCCGCTCTTGAAAAAAATTTGTGGTCTCATCGATTAGCTCGTTGAGGTCCTGTGGTGGATTTTTGAGCTTGTAGGCGTGACGCCAGCCGGAGCGTTTCAGTGTGACATCACATGCCGCTTCGATTGCCGAGATAAGAGCACGCAATTTTTGTGGGGAGGTCCCAAGCCGCTCGGCGACATCCGGGATTTTTACGGAAAGCCATTTCCACTCTGCATCGTGATTCTCGAAAATCTTCTCCAGTAGCTTTTTCTCGGAGGCAGGTCTTCCCGCGAGAACACGTATGAGAGGCTGTAGTAATTTTATCCGATATGTTTCCCAGAATGATTCTCCAGCTTCCAGCATCCCCTTCATCTCCAGTCTGGCGAAAAGAATTTCTATGACCGTCTGGCGAATATCCGCAGTGGTGGCTAGATCGTAGAAGGAGATATCGAATCCGCTGCCGAGGCGCATGAGCCGTTCGAGTAGATTCCGGAGCGCCTGCCTGCCGGGTGTGTCCGAGAAAATGAAGTTTTCTAGGACGATTGTGTCTTCCGCGCAGGCGAGCATCTTACAAATGGCGGGTTGTCCATCGCGTCCTGCTCTTCCGATTTCCTGTGTGTAACCTTCGATGCTCTTCGGAAGATTATAGTGAATCACCCGGCGGATGTTCGCTTTGTCCACTCCCATCCCGAAGGCGATGGTAGCGACGACGATTTCCGTTTCGCCAAGCATGAATGCCTCTTGGATCTCGCGCCGGAGGTCGCTTCTAAGTCCCGCGTGATATGCGCGTGCGGAATGGCCGTTTTTAGCGAGAAATGTGGCGACTTCCTCAGCTGTTTCCTGGCGGGTGACGTAAATGATTCCCGCGCCAGAGGTGTCTTCCATGGTCTCCAGAAGGAGAGGTTTTCTTTCATCCGAGGTGCATGGCGTGATTTGGAGATCCAGATTTCCCCGGTGGAAACTTAGCTGGACGTGATCTGCCTTCGCGATACGGAATTGTTTGCGTATGTCCATCGCTACCTTCGGGGTGGCGGTGGCTGTGAGCGCGAGGAGGCGTTTGACTTTGAGCTTCCGGAAGATTTTCCCGAGCTTCAGGTAATCCGGACGGAAATTGTGCCCCCATTCGGAAATGCAATGTGCTTCATCCACTGCAATCAGTGAGATATGCAGGCCTTTTAGAAATTTCTGAAATTCCGGATTGCAGAGCTTTTCAGGAGAAATGTAGAGAAGCTTCAGCTCGCCTTTCCGCAGACTGGAGGAAACCGCGGCGTATTCGTTGATATCCAGGGTGGAGTCCAGTCGGGCGGCGGCCACACCTTTAGCCACCAGGCTATCGACCTGATCTTTCATCAGTGCGAGCAGTGGTGAAACGACCAATGCTGTCCCATCCAGCATGAGGGCTGGAAGCTGATAGCAGAGGGACTTTCCTCCCCCTGTCGGGAAAATGGCGAGCGCCGGGCGCTCTTCAAGAAGGGAGGTGATGACTTCCTGCTGACCCTCTCTCAGATCAGCAAAGCCAAATACTGATCTGAGTACAGACGTTGTGTCTGTAGGTTCAGGCATCTCAGAGATACTTGTCTGTCACCGCGCCTTCGCTGGCGCTGGAAACGAGTTTTGCGTATTTCGCGAGAACTCCGTATCTGTAGCGTGGTTCCGGACGAGTCCATTTTGCCTTGCGGGCTGCGATTTCCTCATCGGTGAGGTTCACTGCAATTTTGTTTTCCACAGCGTTGATCTCGATTTCGTCACCGTCCTCCAGAATGCCAATGGTGCCACCCTCGAATGCTTCCGGAGTGATGTGGCCTACCACGAAGCCGTGGCTGCCGCCGGAGAAGCGGCCATCGGTGATGAGTGCGACGTCTTTACCAAGACCCATACCCATTACTGCGGATGTGGGTCCGAGCATTTCGCGCATACCCGGGCCGCCTTTCGGGCCCTCGTAGCGGATGACGATGATGTTTCCTTTCTCGATTTTTTTGGCGAGGATGGCGTCCATTGCTTCCGGCTCGGAGTTGAAAACACGGGCGGAGCCTTTGAAGAGCTCGCCTTCCTTTCCTGAGATCTTGGCAACTGCGCCGCCTTCCGCGAGATTTCCGTAAAGGATGCGGAGATGGCTGTCCTTTTTGAGAGGATTATCCACAGGGCGGATGATTTCCTGACCCTCTGGATAAGGTTTTACGTTTTTCTCGAGGTTCTCGCGGAGTGTACGGCCGGTAACTGTCATGCAATCGCCGTGAAGTAGTCCTGCATCGAGGAGCATTTTCATGAGTGGAGTGGTTCCGCCGATTTTCACGAGGTCTGCCATGGCGTATTTCCCTGATGGCTTGAGGTCCGCCAAAACCGGAACGTTTTTTCCAATGCGTTCAAAGTCATCGAGCGTGATTTCCACTCCTGCCGCGTGTGCCATGGCAGGGATGTGGAGAGTGGCGTTTGTGGAGCCACCGAGGGCGATGAGAACGGTGATGGCGTTTTCAAAAGCCTCTTTGGTCATGATGTCGCGCGGTTTGATGCCGAGCTTAATGAGGTTGAGGACGGCTGCGCCCGCATCGAAGCAATCACGCATCTTATCGTCTGAGATGGCTGCTTGTGCGGAGCTGTTCGGGAGGGACATTCCGAGTGCTTCGATAGCGCTGGCCATGGTGTTGGCAGTATACATACCGCCGCATGAGCCGGGGCCCGGGATGGCGCAGGACTCCACGTGGTCGAGTTCCTCATCGGTGAATTCACCGTTCGCGTGTTTGCCCACGGCTTCGAATACGGAAACGATATCGAGATCCTTTTCTTCTCCTTTGATTTTTCCGCAGCCCGGAAGAATGGTGCCGCCGTATACAAATACAGCAGGGCGATTCATGCGGCCCATGGTCATTACGCAGGCCGGCATGTTTTTGTCACAGCCGCCGATGGCTACGAAGCCATCCATACCTTCACAGCCGACAACGGTCTCGATGGAATCGGCGATAACCTCACGGGATACGAGTGAGTATTTCATCCCCTCGGTGCCCATCGAGATGCCGTCCGAGATGGTGATGGTGTTGAAAATGACGCTTTTGCCGCCCGCTGCATCAGCACCCTTGGCGCTTTCGATGGCGAGTTTATCAATGTGAATGTTGCACGGAGTCACTTGGCTCCAAGTGGATGCGATGCCGATCTGCGGCTTCGCGAAATCCTCTTTTTCAAAGCCCACGGCGTAGAGCATTGCCCGGCTGGGCGCGCGGTCCGGGCCATCAAGCATCAAACTGGAAAACGGTCGTTCTGTATCACTCATCGGGGCGGATAATTGGTGATCTGTTTCGTGTTTGCAACACACTTCAGCCCGGGGCCGCCACTTCATGCAGGCTGTAATTTGCGGCAAAGCTGTTTTGGAGTTGCGGTCCGTTGCCATCTTGTTACCCGAGAGGGCATCAAGACTTCACTTTCCATAACTGGCATCGGTGCGCTTTCTTCATTGGGCCATGATGTGGAGAGTCATTTTGCTGCGGTTTCCTCGGGCAAGACCCAAATACGCTGTATGGGAGATATGCTGGGCGCTGAGAGCCCGCATGGAAATCTTCCTGGGGCATGGATCGAGCCCAGAGGTTTATTGAATCATAGGAAATGGAGTCCTGCTTCGATGGCTGCATTACATGTGGCCCGGGAGGCGGTGGCCGCATCCGGCTGGAGCAAGGAAGAGCTCGAAGATGCGGCTTTGGTAGTAGGAACCAGCCGGGGGAATGCCGCCGGATGGCTGGGACCTTGGCCGGAAAGGCGTCCATTCAAGCTGATGGCGGCGAGCAACACGATCCACAGCGAGCCGGCGACTGCGATTTCCATAGAGCTCGGCATATTTGGGCCGAATCATGTTTTGGCCAGTGGTTGCTCGGCCGGTCTAGATGCTCTGGGTGTCGGGAAAATGATGATTGATTCCGGGTTGGTGGAGCGGGCCTTGGTGGTGGCAGTTGATCTTCCTTTGGTCCCGCTGCTTCTGGATAATTACGCAAATTCAGGGCTCCTTGCCAAATCGATGCGATTGAACCCATTTTCCGCTGATACAGGCGGGTTTATACCAGGAGAGGGGGCCGCTGCGATTGCTCTATCATCCGTTGAGGAGGGAGTGCTGCGGTTGGAATATTTCGCAAATAATTCCGACGGTGCAGATCCGGTGGGCGTGCCGAAAAATGGGGGAAGAACGATGCGTTTATTGAAGAAGGCGGTGGAGATCTGTGGGAAACCTGGGGCGATTTGCCCGCACGCCACAGGGACTGCCATCCAGGCGCGTTCCGAGCGGATGTTTTATTCGCAGGAAAATTTCCCGGAGGGTGGGACGATGCATTTACTCAAGCCCTTCATCGGGCACACGGTGGGAGCGAGCGGATTGCTCGAAAGCGCGATTTTATTGCGTTTTATGAGCGATTCCAAACTGCCTCCGAATTTGGAGGGAACCGTAGGGACCGGAGGGTGGAATGTTTTTTCTGAGGCAATTCCGTGCGTTGGTCCGGTCTTCAAACTTGCCCATGGAATGGGAGGGCATAATGCTGTGGCTGTCTTCGAGACCACATCATGAGCCAAATCACTTCCCTGAAAATCTCCCTCGACCAGCAAACCCTCGACCTCATTAAAAACGGGGAGCTGGTCCGTCAATTTTCCATTTCCTCCGCCGAGAAGGGTATGGGCTTTACCGAAGGTAGCTTCCGGACACCTGTCGGGCGCTTCCGCATTTCCGAAAAAATAGGGGACGGAGAGCCAATTGGTACCCGGTTCGTGGCTCGTGTCCCGGTCGGAGTTTGGGAGGGAGGTGAAGAGGATGAAGATATGATTCTCACGCGGATCCTGAGAATCGAGGGCCTTGAAGCGGAGAACAGCAACACAATGGATAGATATGTGTATATCCACGGAACCAATCAGGAATCGAAAATTGGCCACCCAAGTAGCCATGGATGTATTCGTCTCGCGAATCAGGATATGTTGGAACTATTTGATGCTGTTGAAGTTGGGAGCGAGCTAGAGATAGACCCGTTGACCCGGAAAGGCCCCAAGCTCTTGTTCATAGACTGTGATTCGACACTATCAGAAATAGAAGGTATTGATGAACTTGCTAGGTTAGCAAACCCTGCAATTTTTGCAGAGGTTGTCGCTCTTACTAACTCTGCAATGGATGGTGAAGTAGACTTGGACACAGTGTTCAAGAGGCGTATGGAAATTATCAAGCCTAACAGGAGTATGATAGATAGGGTCAGCCAGTGTTACTTGGATACGGTAGTTCCCGGAGCTGAAGATTTCGTAAATACAGCAATCTCAGAAGGTTGGATTCCGGTGATCCTATCAGGTGGATTCGCTCCAATTATTCAACCGCTTGCAGATTATCTGGGTATCCGTCACGTTGAAGCGGTTCCTCTCTATTTCAATGAATCTGGGGAATACACCGGTTTCGGGGAGAATTACCCAACGACAAGGAACTTGGGTAAGAATGAAATCATACGCCAATGGAAGGAAGCATTGCTGCCGGAGCGGGTGGTAATGGTGGGTGATGGAATCTCAGATTTAGAGACAAAACCGGAAGTTGATATGATGGCCGGTTTTGGGGTGGTCGTGCATCGTTCAAAGGTAAAAGAGGGATCTGATATTTTTGTTGAGTCCTACGAGGAACTAAAAGGGAGAATATTCGATCCGGTAGTGTGGTAAACATGCTAAATAAATATTACTAATTATTCTTGCGCGGGTGCATTCTTGTAGTAGTTTCCGCGTGCAATGAGTACATCAACCAAGAAAGATATTGTTCGCGGCAAGCGCTACACTCCTGAGGAGAAAAGCAAAGTCGTGTCTTATGTATCGGATTATAATGCAGCGAACGGACGCGGTGGACAGAGTTCCGCCGCCGCTAAATTCGGAATTTCCCAACTAACAATCGCCGCTTGGCTGAAGAATGCAGGAGTATCCAGTAAGGCTGGAAAATCCGGTCCTAAGGGCAGTATTCAAAACAAGCTTACTTCAATGCTCGAACTCGGAAAAGAGATCGAAGCACTTGAACAAGACCTTAAGGCTAAGCGCTCCAAGTTCGAAGCGTTGAAAAGCTCCCTATAAGGTTAGCGACACATATTAATCATAATCAGCCGCTTTTTCGACGTGTTCGAAAAGCGGCTTTTTTGTGTGGTTGCCCGCGGCTCAGCTGAGGACAAGTTTGAAACTTTCCGAATCTTGTGATTTCTACTTGAAATGTAGAATTTTCAGTAAATAGTGAAAGTTATGAGCGCGGCGGAAGATAAGCTAAACCAGGCAAGAGATGAATTTATAGCACAATGGGGAGCATTGGGGACCCAATGGGGAATCAATCGGACGATGGCGCAGATTCATGCGCTTCTGATGACTAGCTCTGGGTCCTTGTGCACGGATGACGTGATGGGGCGGCTGAGTGTAAGCCGTGGAAACGCCCATGCGAATCTCAAGGAACTGGTGAACTGGGGTTTGATCCGGATGATTGTGGTCAAAGGAGACCGGAGGGATTTCTACGAAGCGGAAAAGGATGTGTGGCAGATTTTCACGATCATTGCCAGGGAGCGGAAGCGTAGGGAAATCGAGCCGGCGCTGGCTCTACTGAACAAGTGTGCGGAGGATACGAAAGGGATGAAGGGAGAGGATGCGAAAGCGTTCCACAATCAGGTGAAGGAACTGGAGGAGTTCGTTGGTTTTGCTTCGAAGATGTCAGACCGTGTTTCTTCCATGAAACATGGCTTGGCCATTCAGCTAGCGACAAAAATCCTCGGATAAATTTTTAAGGGAAACGATATGAATACGACAGCAGTAGTCATCGGTGCGAGTGGTTTTCTCGGGCGCTATTTGTGCCGCCATTTTGCGAGAAACGGTAGGGAAGTTGTCGCTATCTCGCGCACTCGCGATGGGTGGAGCGGTGATGGAATGTTTTTGGAATGGGACGGCAAGACGTTGGGACCCTGGGCATATGCTCTCGAGGGAGCAGAGGTGGTGATCAATCTGGCTGGAAGAAGTGTGAACTGCCGTTACGACGAGAAGAACCGCAAAGAAATAATTGATAGTCGGGTGGATTCCACGAAGATCATCGGCGAGGCGATCCGGGGTTGCCGTGTTCCTCCAAAATTGTGGATGAACGCGAGTACCGCAACGTGGTATCGTCATGCAGAGGACGGACCCCAGACGGAATGGGAAGGCACTTTAGGAGAGGGTTTTTCCTGCAAGGTCGCTAAAATCTGGGAGGACACTTTCTTCGAGGAATTCGTGCCGGCGGAAACGCGCAAAGTCGCGTTGAGAACGGGCATGGTTTTGGCAAATGAGAAGGATACAGTTTACGATGTTCTCTGCGGTTTGACTGAGAAAGCTCTCGGCGGCGCTGCGGGGGACGGTGATCAGAGAGTCAGCTGGATACACATGGATGATTTTCTCCGCGCATCTGAATTTATAATCAGAGATCCGTTCCTCGAAGGTATTTTCAATGTGACTGCGCCAGATTTTCCGAAAAACCGGGAGTGGATGCGTTATTTTCGTGAAACGGTGGGTATGCCGATTGGTCTGCCCGCTGCGAAATGGATGTTGCCGATCGGCGCGGTCCTGATGAATACGGAGGCGGAACTAATATTGAAGAGCCGCTGGGCGGATCCTTTGAGGTTGCGGGAAGCAGGCTTCCGCTGGCGATATCCGGCTGCAGCCGCGGCGATCAATGATCTTGAGAGTCGCGAAGGACTTGCTGGGTTTTTCCGGGATAGTGAACGGAGGAGCGCGGGCGCTCGCGCATGGTTGCCGGCAGCTACCCGTTAGTATTCTAGTCCTTCGGAGGGCGGGCGATTACGGGGGCTTTATTGTTCCCGCCGCCTTCGGTAGGACGTAGCTGGTTATCGTCCGGTAGGGTCAGCATGTCCGGAAGGCGTAGCTCGGTATCGCTTCCGTCATTGGATGGGAGTTGCGATTGGGGCTGCCGGGGTGAAGGAGTGCCCGTGATATTTGCGAGTTGCTCCTCTTTCTTTTTCCTTTTGTAATCCTCGATGGAGAAGCCTTCGATTCCAGGCATTTTCTCTTCTTTTTTGCCGAACATCCGTGAGAAGAAGCCACGCTTTGGCTCCGCTTGGGATGCTACATTTTCAGGCTCAACGGATTTTTCTGCTTCCTTCGGCTTACCAGGTGTTTCCGCAGGGGATTCCACCTTGGGAGCTGTTGGAAGAGTTCCGTTTTTCTTGAATTCTTCGACTGAGAATCCTTGGATTGGTCCCATTTTCTCCTTCTTCGCGCAAGATGCGAGAGCGATACAGAAAACGAGTAAGAGGGCTTTTTTCACAGATTTTATTTATCGCGATTCGATCGGAGGGACCGGGCTGAGAGTTTTCGGGCCGGTATAAAGTGTGAGCGGGCGGTAGAGTCGGTTATCGCGCAGTTGCTCCAGGACATGAGCTGTCCAGCCGGAGGTGCGGGAAATCGCAAAGATCGGTGTAAAGAGATCGGTAGGAATGCCCAGCGAGTAATAGACGGTGGCGGAGTAGAAATCGACGTTAGCCTCGAGTTTCTTACGCTCACGCATAATTTCCGCGATACGTTCGGACATCTTGATCCATTTTGGCTCGCCGAGTTCTTCTGTGAGCTGGATAGCGAGCTTGCGGAGATGCGGTGCACGTGGGTCCAGGACCTTGTAGACACGGTGGCCGATTCCCATGATTTTTTCACGGCGTTCAAGTTTGCCTTCGACCCATTCGTCCACTTTGTCGAGCTCGCCGATCTCTTGCAGCATGTGGATCACGCCTTCATTGGCACCGCCATGGAGAGGGCCCTTGAGTGTGCCGATTGCCGCGGTGATGGCGGAATACATGTCAGAAAGCGTGGCGATGGTGACACGTGCGGAGAAGGTGGATGCGTTCATGCCGTGATCGGCATGAAGGATTAGCGCCACGTCCAGGATACGGGCAGCTGTGTCGCTCGGAACTTCACCGTTGATGAGGTAGAGGAAATGTTGTGCTTCAGTGAGGTCCTCGCGGATTGGAGGGAGTTCCTGACCATTCCGGAAGCGGTGGAACGCTGCCACGATGGTGGATGACTGGGAGCAGAGGGAGAGGGCTACGGCGGAGTTTGCTTCAATGTCTGGCTCGCCGATTTTCGCACGCTTGTCATAGAGGCCGAGCATTGAGACCGCGGTGCGGAGGACGTCCATCGGGGAGGCGTCTTTCGGCGCGTTTTTGAGAAAGTTAATCACTTGCTCCGGAAGCTGACGGTCCTTGCGGAGGCCGTTCTGGAAGTCACTCAGTTCCGCCGCATTTGGCAGGCGATTGTGGTGAAGAAGGAATATGACTTCTTCGTAGCAGCAGTTATCCACGAGATCGTCGATATGGTAGCCGACATAGCTTAGTTCACCAATGTCTCCGATAACGTTGCTGAGCGAGGATTCGTTGGCGATGACCCCAGCGAGGCCGCGTGAATATTCTGACATGATATAAGTGGGAAAATCGTGATTAAAATGAACCGCACCAACGAAGCGTTTTGCGTGCCGTGGTGCAAGGGTGAATCAAATAGATTATATTGCATATAAACCCCCGATGTAAACCGGGAGGATGAGATGAAGATGAATTATTGGAATCCAGATGATGGGAAGGCTTTGTTCTCGGGGTTTCCGGGTGGAAATCAGGAATTCCGGTTCGCTCGCACTTTTTACGGAGGGGAACGATTGTGACGGAATTTTTACCTGGCGTTTATATCCGAGATGGAGCGCTCGGAAAGCATCCTGATTTCAGGGTCTTCGGATCTGAGAAGTTCTTTCAGAACCGGAATGCTTTCGTCGCCACCTACTTCACCGAGAATTTTGATAGCGGACCGTTTCAGCGGGGCCTGATCCGAGGTGAGTTGCTGGAGTACGAGGGGCACTACCTCTGGTCCGAGCTGTATCAAATACTTGTCCCAGAGGTTGGGGGAATTTACCCAAATATCGTGAATTGGCTGAATGGCATCTGGGCTTTTGCTCAGAACCGCTAGTTCTACGAGCGGCTCGGAAGGGGTTTGCTCTTCCGCGATGTGTCGCTTGATTAGCTCGATAGCTACCTGGGAGGATTTCTCGGGATTTTCCGTCCATTTCAGGAGCGCACGCGAGATATCCAGATCGAAGTTAATTCGGGGTTTCAGCAAAAGTTCATGGAGAATTCTAGTGATATCCCCGCGGTAGATGACGGGTGGCGCGTCGGCCAGACGTATGACGGCGCGCTCGACGCGATCAATATCGATGCTACGCAACTCCCTTATGTTGAGTTCATAGAAGGCGGGGTCATCTCTGTCATTTAGCTTCTCGGCGGATCCGGCGAGAAATTGTTCGTTTTCGACCCTAATGCTGACGACACCGATTTCCGGATGGGTTGCTTCCAATTCACCCAGTTGCTCAGCGATCTTCGTTACCTCTTCGAAGGTTTTGGCGACATCCGTGAGAACCATTAAATATTCCCCGCTGTCCCTTGGATATGGGTGGGAAGATAGGTCGGCCTCGGTTTCGCGGATGAGGAAATCCCTGGAGGTATAGCGGTTTCGATCGACCATATTGGTGAGATATACTCCGAAGGCGTTGGTGCCTTTGTCTGTTTCCTTGAGTCGTTCCTGCTCTTTCTCGAGTGGTGCGGTTCCAAAGTTTTCGCGCAATTCCTGAATTGGGTCGGCTTCAATTTCCGCAAATACAGGCTTTTCCGACTCCTTCGGGCTGCCACTGTTGCGTGCTTCATTTCCGATTTCAGGCCCGCTTTTAAAGAAGAATGGCAGGCTTAGCAGTCCGGCGGAGACAAGCAGGCCTATCAGGAGTGCCTTCATGCGCCCCCCGGGGTTTGCGTAGTAAAGCAACACTGTGCCGAGCATCGAGACGAAACAGGCAACCACCAGTTTATTGATGGTTCCAATATCGTAGAAGGCACCATTGGGATTGGAAGAAAAGATCAGGAGTAGGGCTGTGAGAGCCATGATGGCTACGCCGACAAATCCCGCAAGAATACGCTGGGGCGATGTAGGCCCGAGTTGCTCCGGATGCTTAAAATCGCCGTAACGCATTGGCTGCATGTTTACGGGAGCGGAGTTGGTGGAACGGGGCACGCGTTGGAAGCGATCCAGCATCGGGGCCTGGCGCTCTCCGGGATACATTTTTTTGGCTCGGGCGACCACATGATCGTCAATGCGGAACCGGGTATCGCAGCTTCCACATTCGACGGTGCGGCCCCGCAGGCTTTCATCGACATCGAACTGCTGACGGCACTCCGGGCAACGTATGCTGAGATTCTTTGGGCTTTTTGGATCTTCGGGCATTTGTGCACCAAGATTGCAGGAGCGTGGAGCGGATTGCAATACTGCGGAGATGATCGGCTGAAATATAGTAAGCTTAACTTAAAGATTGATTTATCCTTATGTTTAACTAGTCTGTAAATCAATTCAGATTACGCGTTATGGACACCCTGCAACTCTCCCCACTTCCATCCGAATCCTCCGATGCTGCGAAAGGCTACCGCCGACTACAGGATGAGGGCTTCGTGGATGAATCCGCGGTGCTTGCCGTTATCGCGAAAAGCTGTTTCGAGCGTGTTTACGCGAAACCGGAGGAGATGGTCCTCTCTTCCAACCCCGATGACTACGCTGGCTGGGCGCTTCCCGTGGAATCCCCTTTCCGGCAAATGGCGGAGATCACGACTTCACCGGTTACCGAAGAAATCTTGGAACAGAGAGTCGCTGCCGCTCCGAAGCTTCCAGAAGTTTCAGGCACGTTCGAGCCCGGGATTTCCACTCCGCATAGTGGAAACCACCGCTGGTGGCTATTTGGTGTCTCCGGCGCAATGTGCTGCGGGATTTTCTCCTTGATGCTGCTAAGTCTGGCGCAACGGGCGACCATCAGTGAAATGCTTGCAGGCTACGAGGCCATTGTGCCGCGGTTCCAGCCGACCGAGGTGGTGATGGAGGAAGCCAGAATTGAGCCGACTTTGGTCGATGCGTCTGTAAGGAAATAACCCGGGAAATTGGATTTTCCTCAAGAACTCTGCCGCTACCGCTTTACCGGCGGGTGACAATTTTGACTCGTCACGTGCGCCTGCTTCGTTTGACACTCCGCCAGTGATACATCCTACTGCCATCATTTCTCCAAAAGCCGAACTCGGGAAAAACGTCCGGGTTGGTCCTTACTGCATCATCGGCTCCAACGTGACGCTGGGCGATGACTGTGTTTTGCACTCGCACGTGGTGCTTGATGGGACATCGACTTTCGGGAAAGGGAACGAGTTTTTCCCCTTCGCGATGATCGGCGGGAAAACACAGGATCTGAAATACATCGGGGAACCGACAGCCCTGGAGGTCGGGGATCACAATACCTTCCGCGAAAACTGCACGGTCCACCGCGGGACCTTTGAAGAGCTCCCGACGAGGATCGGCTCGCATAACTTGTTTCTCTGTTATTCCCATATCGCGCACGATTGCCAGCTGGGTGATCACATCATTCTTTCCAATAACGGAAGTCTCGCCGGGCATTGCATCGTGGAGGACTATGCAATCGTCTCCGGACTGGCTGCAGCGCACCAGTTTTGCCGGATTGGAAAGCATTCCATCATCGGTGGCTGTGCGAAGGTGATCCAGGATGTGCCGCCGTTCATGATCGTCGACGGACACCCCGGAGCTACCCGCGGGATCAATATGGTGGGGCTTCAGCGCCGTGGATTCTCCGAGGGGACGATCCGGTCGATCAAGGTGGCTTATAAGAATCTCTTTTTGAAAAAGGATATCAGCCTGGCGAATGGCCTAAGCTCGCTGAAGGCACAAGCTGCCGCAGCGGATCCGAATGTGGAGCATCTGATTCACTTCATAGAGAACTCCCAGCGCGGGGTCACCCGTTGAGTTTTCTACAATAGGGAGCAATTAGGCACCGGGGGATTCCCACGGGCTGTGCTTTGACATTCCAGTGAGGCCGTGGAGACTTGCGCATGAGAAAATATTTCACGGCGGCTTTGGTGGCGGATGCTTTGTCTTTGGGGCCGCACTGGATTTATGATCAGGAGAAACTGGAGCGGATGTATCCCGCCGGAGTCAGGAGTTTTACTGATCCGGTGAGCAATTATCATACGAACAGGGTGGCCGGTGAGCAGACACATTTCGGAGATCAAATGATTTTGCTAAAGGGTTCTTTGAAAAAGCGGGGTGGTTTCGACGAGACTGGCTGGCAGGAAGAATGGATCGAGGGGATGACCGGATATGACGGATATATGGATGGGGCCACGAAGGAGACCCTGGCCGCGGGAGGAGTGAGCCCTTCAGGATCAAATGATCTATCGGGTGCATCCAGACTGGCACCGATATTGGATTTGGATCTACCTGTGGAAGATGCTGTAGCGGCGGCGAGAGCACAGACGGGATTCACCCATGGTGATATCGGGGTAAGTGATGCCGCCGAGTTTTTTGTAAGATCCACCTACGCGCTGAGGGAAGGTGAGACGATGTATAAGGCTTTTCTCTATGCCGCGGAAGAGGGGAGCTATGAGGAGCTGGATGTGGCCGGGCATCTGAAGAAGGTGCGTGGAGTTCTTGGGGAGGATTTT
Source organism: Luteolibacter sp. AS25 (assembly GCF_046736275.1). GTDB lineage: Bacteria > Verrucomicrobiota > Verrucomicrobiia > Verrucomicrobiales > Akkermansiaceae > Luteolibacter. The sequence continues at coordinate 3,002,374 of NZ_CP151837.1, read as the reverse complement.
AGAAAGGTAGGAACGGATCTTGGGTTGACCTGCCATTTGCCGGAGGCGTTTCCGCTGGCTTTGTTTTTTGCGCTCCGGGATGGCGCTGATTTTGAAAGTGCGGTGAGCGACAATGGCTTGTGCGGTGGGGACTCCGCGGCACGGGCAATGTTGTTCGCTGTATTGTTCGAGGCGAGGGATGGAGATGTGGCGGAAAAATGGGTGCCGGAGCTGAAATATGATGGGAAGCAACGTCCTACGGTGAAATCAGGGGCAAATCCGGTGGAGATCCCCGGAATACAGGGCAAGCTTTCGGGAATACTGGAGATGCCTGAGGGCGAGGTGAGAGGCTTCGCGTTGTTCGCTCACTGTTTCACCTGTGGGAAGGATTTCCAGGCGGGTGCGAGAGTTTCGCGAGGGCTTGCGAAGCGTGGAATCGCTACGTTACGTATAGATTTCGCCGGTATCGGAGCTTCCGAAGGGGCATTTAGTGATTCTTCGTTTCTGACAAATGTGGCGGATCTGATGACTGCCGCGGAATGGCTGAAAGAGCAGCATTCCGCGCCGGTTCTGCTCGTTGGCCATTCATTGGGTGGTGCGGCGGTGCTTTCCGCTTCCCTGAAGATTCCATCGGTTAGAGCCGTGGCTACAATCGGTGCTCCGGCTGATCCATCGCATGTGACGCATTTGCTGGGAGATGCGCTGGAAACCCTGAAATCCGCCGGGGCTGCGGCTGTGACTTTGGCCGGTAGATCGTTTGATATAGGAGCGCGTTTCTTCGATGACCTGGACGGCCACGACCACCAGGCGGATCTGGCGCAGCTAAGGGATGTGGATGTGCTGATAATGCACGCTCCGGAAGATGCGACGGTAGGGATCGAGAATGCGGGGCAGATTTTCTCCGCCTTGATGCACCCCAAGTCTTTCGTATCACTGGCTGGTGCCGATCATTTGCTGACTGATGCGAAGGATGCGGAATATGCTGCGGGATTGATCGCGCAGTGGGCTTCGCGTGTGGTGGGGTAAAAGTGTTTCCCTATTTAGCTTTGAGTTTTAAGGCAGGTTGCTGAGAGTTTGTGCAGATGATTACTCAGGCATTTATTCTAGGAGCAGGGTTGGGGACCAGGTTGCGGCCGCTGACCAATGTCCTGCCAAAGCCACTGGTGCCGCTGTTTCACAAACCATTGGCAGAGTGGGCGGTGGAAGCCTGTGAGGAGATTGGCTGCCGGAGATTTGCTGTAAATACCCATCATTTGCCTGGAAAATGGGAGGGTTTTGGGAATGGAAGAGACATCTCCTTTTTCCACGAAGAGATTCTTTTGGAAACGGGTGGCGGGCTCAAAAATATCGAAGAATGGATCGAGGAAGGTTCTCTCCTGATCCACAATGGAGATATTTTTTCCTCCATGGATTTGCGGAAACTTGTGGATGCGCATGAGGCGTCCGGAGATGAAGTGACTTTGGGTCTACGCTCCGATGGGGGAGGGAAAAGAATTTCGCTAGGGGCAAACGGAAGGGTGGAAGATGTGCGGAGCGAGGTTATGGGCCTGCCTGGGACGCATGTTTTCACTGGGATCTACTGCGTGAAACGCGAGTTTCTCATGCGAATCCCGGCAGGCGAGAAAATCGCCGTTATTCCTGCGTTTCAGGAGTTGGTACGGGAGGGTGGAATCGGAGGGGTAGTATTGGACGAGGGCGATTGGATGGATCTCGGTGATGTGGAAAGTTATCTGGAGGCACATCGCGAATTGAATTTGGAGGAACCGGTCCATTCTGAAGCGGTGATCGAAGAGGGAGCGGTGGTAAAAAATAGCGTGATAGGTAAGGGAGCGTATATCGGGAAGGGCGCACGGGTTAGCGGTTCCGTGATCTGGCCGGGTGCGCGGGTGGCTGACTCACAAGTTATTTCGGGAGAAGTGGTCATTGAATAAGAGTTGGTATTTTGTCTTTTATGGGACTAAGGTGTATTTGTGGACAAAATAACAACCTTTAAGGCGCGTAATCCCGTGCAGATTGTGCGGTCGATCGGGAATCGCATCCGTGAGCACAGGCTGGCAAAGGGGTGGACCCAGGCGGAGCTGGCCGAGCGATCCGGCGTGGGGCTTTCCACGCTGAAATTGCTGGAAAGGGAGGGGAAGGGATCTCTGCAGAGACTGGCAAAGATTGCGGTGGTACTGAATTTGGATGGCGAGTTGCGCGGGTTGTTCGCGGAGCAGGTTCAATATGAATCGATGGAAGAGGTGGAGCGGACGAAACGACAGCGCGGAACTTCTTCGAAATAATATCCGGATATGAAGGTCATTGTCAGATATCGTGGAAGCAGCGGGTTGCCGGTGGTGGGCACTCTGGCAAACGATGCGCGCGGACGGGTATTTTTCGAGTACGACGCGGATTGGCGAGTTGGAGGAATGGAGCTCTCTCCAATCTATTTGCCATTGCAGACGGCCGGGACCGTGACGACGGGAGACCCGGGGTTTAGCCCATTGTTCGGCTTGTTTGATGATTCCTTACCGGATTGGTGGGGGCAGAGGGTGATGCGGAAGCATTTCGAGGAAATGAATCTTCCGTGGAACGAGGTGGGGCCGCTGGAGAAGCTTGCCTGCCAGGGAGCGTATGCGCTGGGTGCACTTGCATATGAGCCTGATCTATCGCCGGGTTCCTATCGGGAAACTATTGTGACAGAGGTGGCTGGTCTGGTGGATTCAGCGCGAGACCTTCTGGCTGGCACGGGAGAAAAGGTTATTCCTGCCTTGATCCGAGGAGGTTTGTCGCCGGGTGGGGCACAGCCGAAGGCTTTGCTGGCGTTTGACGAGGACTTTCAGGAAGTCAGAGCGGGTGGAGGAGAGATTGCGGAGGGCTTTTCCCGATGGTTGATGAAATTTCAGATCGATCCCGAAGACCATCTTTGCCAGCAGGAGTATGCGATTGCGCAGATGGCTGAGGCGGCTGGGATACGGGTCCCGGAAACCAGACTATACGAAGCGGCGGATGGCGGGGTGCATTTCATGATCCGGCGTTTCGATTTCGACAGGAACGGTCCGCTGCACATGCATAGCTACGGGGGGCTTACGCATACTCCGGTGCGGGAATTGATCGACTACTCGGATGTAATGGACCTAACGCGGGATCTGACCGGCCGCGAGACTGAGCTTGAGGAGATGTTCCGGCGGGCGGTATTTAACATCGCGATCGCAAATGATGATGATCACTCGCGGAATCACTCATACCTGATGGATCAAGGCGGTGAGTGGAAGCTCTCTCCGGCGTATGATATGACGCGAAGTGGCTACGCTCTCGGCTCCGGGTATCGAGCTGCTGGTGTTTCCGGGAAATTCTCGAAGATCGGGCTGAAGGATTTGCAGAAACTCGGTAAGGACCAAGGCCTGCGGCGTGTGGATGATCTAACCTCCAGTGTGCTGGATGCGGTGGGAAGATGGCCGGATTTCGCTGCCGGTGCTGGTCTACAGAGAGCGGAAACCGGGATGCTGGGAGATGAATTCCCCGGACTACGGTGGTAGGTCAGCCTTTTGGACAGGGAGAAGATTCTTCGGGTTTCCTCCAAGACGGGCGTGAAGCGCAGACTAGTCCATCACTGATCTACACCATGCCAAGGCCATAAGAGAATAGCCGGTGCCGTAGGGCTGGTGGTAATCGTAGAGGGGATAGTCCCACCAAGACCCGTCTTTCTCCTGTTTTTCGATTATGAGGGCTGCTAGTTTCTCCGCGTATTTTGTTTGATTTTCTGCGGGAAGGAGTCGCACGGACTCAGTGAAATAATAGATCCCGTAGTAGTAGAAGTAGCCGGAGATCTGGAAGTGGATATCGTGGGGCCGCGGTCGCTTGCGGGCGATGGAGAGCCAGCCTTCTCTCGCAATGAAGCGGTCTGCCCACTCGATGATTACCTCATCGGTAATGCCTTCCCTGTCGAATTTGCGAAGTGCAGCATTGCAGGCCTGGGAACGGGCGAGAGAGCCCGCGGGACGGTTGATCGGCCGGCGTGGATATTTGATGTGGTCGTGGGAGTAAGCGTAGGACTTATCGGGAAATTGCTGACGCTTGATGGAATCGAGCGAGGAGGTGACGACTTTTTCGTCGAGGGATAGCTCTAGTTTTTCACGCCCCTCTTGCATCGCTAGTAATGTAGTGGCGGAGGTGAAGGAGGTCGTGATACCGCTGGGTTTCTGGGTAGTGATTTCATCGAAGAGATCGAGATATCCCCAGCCTCCGTTTACATCCTCATAGCGGTTCGCGAGGTCGATCTGCTGTTGTGCCAGATTTTTATAGAGGGCTTTTTTTCCGGGCTCCGTTTCGCGGAGATGGAGTCGTGTGAGTGAGCGCAGGCCGTAGGCGTGCCCCCAGATATTGTAAGTAGTGGTTTGCTCCGCCCGGCGGAGTTTCGGAAGGTTTTCCACGGACCAAGCGGCGCATGCTTCGATTGCGGCCGTGGTCTCCGGTCGGGTATCAGCGGAATCGATGAGACCGGAAAGAGCCAAGCCAGTGGCTCCGGCCCGATAGGCGTGGTGAGCGCCTGGAAGAGGAGCGTAGATATTGAGGTCCTTGGTTCGGGTGGCACTGCCCCAGGAACCATTGGTATTTTGATCGGTAATCAGGAAATCGACCCCACGTGTGATGGCTGAGTCGATGCTTTCACCCAAATCAGCCCGAGACTGAACTATTGTGAAAAAGAGCACCAGGAATTGAACCAGCGGGATGGAGAGGGTTCTGGAAATCACGGGAAAAAAGCTCACGGCAGTGAGATTAGCTTCGATGGGGAAAGACCGATACTCAATTTTCCCACGAAGCCGAGGGTCTGATGCAAAAAAAACCGTGCATGCGGGGCGCATACACGGTTTGAGAGTTCGGCGATGGAGTTTACGAATTATTTTCCGCGGTTTCCTTCTTTGTTCGGTTGGAGCGTTTGGTGATTTGGCTTTCCAGCTTCTCGATCCGGGAGTCTCGTTGTTCCACGTCTGACTTCAGTTGCGAGGTGGATTTTTCGGATTCCTCGAGTTTTTCGGTGGTTTCCTTGATTTTGGTTTCAAGTTCCGAATTGGCTGCCTCCAGTGAGGATGTGCGCTCTTCCTGTTGCTTCAGTTTTGCGGCCGCCTGTTTTGCGTTGGTGTTGTTCTGTTTGGATTTGGCAAGATTTTCGCGGGCGCCCCTGAGCTCCTGCTGGGTGGTTTTTAACGCTTCAGCTGTTTGGGTATTGGCCTTCTCAAGCACGGCGATCTTTTTAGCGGTTTCCTGACTGGCTTTCTTTTCTTCGGTCAGCTGTTTTTCGGTATCGGAGTTAGATGACTTGAGGGTAAGAATTTCCTTCTTCAGTTCATTCACGGCGGTCGGTTTTTTGAACTCTTCACTTACGCTGGCGAGGTTCTCTTCGATGGCCGCGAAGTTTTTGAGGGAATCTTCCATCTGGGTCTTCAGTGCCGCCAGTTTGCCGCGTGCTTCCGCGCCGACCTTGAGGTGATTTGCCAGTGTTTCGGCTTTCTGTTTCCACTCGGCCTCTGCCTTTTCGGATTCGGAGAGCTGCTTTTTGGTCTCGGCGAGTTCGCGGGATGTTTTTTCCTGCTGTTTGCGAAGTGCGGCGAGCTCGGAGAGTGCCTGGTCCCTTTGCTTCAGGGATTCGTTTGCCTGTTGGCGCGCGTTTTTGATGGTGTTGGCCAGGACGTCAAAACTTGCGTCGAGCTGGCTTTCTGCGGATTTCGGTGTCTCTTGTTTGCTTTCTTTCTCCGCGTGGAGGGAGGGGCTTAGGGCAAACGAAAGACCGAGAAGTGTGAGGTATTTTGGAAGATGTTTCATTGGATTTAAATTACTTTGGGCCTTAAAGCCGTAGCAGAAATCCAGCGAAAATCAAATTAACTTCAGTTAAGTAAAGTTCACCAAATGGTGATGGCTATTCCAAAGGGACTGCCGGAGAGGGAGTGCGGGGAAGAGCAACTAAAGGGCGTGAATGGAGACTTTTTTCTCCATGCAGAGTTTCAGGACGTTTTCTTTGTCCAATAGAAGAGTTTTTCCGGCTTCGATGCCGATTGCGCAGAGTCCGGCTTCTGCGCAGGTTCGGATGGTGTCCGGGCCGACCACGGGAACATCGAAGCGGAAGTCCTGGTTGGGTTTGGATACTTTTACCAGGACTGTGTCTTTCTTTTTGCCAAGCTCACCGCCGCGGCGGATGCATTTGTTGGTGCCTTCGAAGGCTTCCACAGCGAGGACCGTGCCATGGCGGATTACAACGGATTGGCCGATATCGAGGGATGAGGTGGTTTTTGCGATCTCAAATCCATATTGCAGATCCTCGAGAGTACGCGGCTTTACGACCGGACCTGCAACGTGGCCGGCGGATGGAAGGTGCTCCTCGAGAAAGGTGACGGCGGAAAGAAGGGTGATACCGTCCTTTGATAATTCCTCACCGATGGCACCGAAGAGAGTCTCGGCATTCCGTTTTTTTACCCTGGCGAGAAGCATTAGGATGCGGAGGTCCGGGCGTAGATCGAAAAGGTTTTTAGGCGAAATCTGGCCCATCATCACAGCCTCGGTGACGCCTTCCTTGACGAAGAATTTGATTAGCTTTGAGAGCTGTCCTACGCGAACGGATAGAAAGGAATCAACCTGAGGGGCGAGATCTGGGCGGGTTTCGTTATCGAAGCCGACGACGACGAGTTTTACGCCAGGTGATTCTTTGCGGGCGGCGCGGACGAATGTCTCGGGGTAGATGCCACTGCCTGCGATGATACCGATGGTTCGCGGGTGGGACATTCTACGGGTCGCTTTATTGAAATGAAAAGGAAAGTAGCGGCTGTGGGAATCGAACCCACACTCACAAGGAACTCGATTTTGAGTCGAGCGCGTCTACCAATTCCGCCAAGCCGCCGTTGCTGGGATATATTCGTGAAGTAGAGGGATGCGGCAAGATCTAAACTCCGAATTTTTCAATTAACCCGCCGCAGGTTGTAATGCCAGCCGTGGATCTATCGATTGGCGGGGACGAATTTCAGTCCTGCACCGTTGATGCAGTAGCGCTGATCGGTGGGGGTATTGAAGCCCTCGCCTTCGAAAACGTGGCCGAGGTGGCCCTCGCAGATGGCGCAATTGACTTCGATGCGGGTCATGCCGCCGGAAACGTCACGTTTGGTGGTTACATTTTCGGCATTTGCCGGATCGTAGAATGATGGCCAGCCGCAGTGGGAGTCGAATTTTTCGTTTGAAGAGAAGAGTAGTGCTCCGCAACCGGCGCAGTGGTAGGTGCCGGCTTCCTGTTCGTTGAATTGCTTGTAGGTATCTCCGAATGGGCGCTCGGTGCCGGATTGGCGAAGGATGTGAAATGCTTCAGGGGAGAGGGTGTTTCTCCATTCATCCTCGGTTTTGGTGACTTTCGAGTCTGGCTGGATGGGAGGGTACGCGAGGGTTTCCATGAGTCGTATTCTGTGCTTCGCGGTTAGAATACACTATTTTCGGAAAATACAACAGGAGTTAGAGCCGAAGCACCCACATACGAAAAAACTCCGCCATGCGTGGGCATGAAGCGGAGCTGAATCGGATTTGAGATGGTCTTCGGCGTTTAGGCGAATTGCTCGTCGAGAACGGCTTTTCCGTAGTCGCGATTGAGGCGCGCGATGTGATCCACGGAGATCTCCTTCGGGCAGGCGGCTTCGCACTCGTATTGGTTGGTGCAGTTGCCGAAGCCTTCCTTGTCCATCTGGCGGACCATGGAAAGCGCGCGTTTACGGCGTTCCGGCTGGCCTTGTGGCAGGTGACCGAGGTGGGAAACTTTCGCGGAGACAAAAAGCATGGCGGATGCGTTTTTACACGCGGCAACGCAGGCACCACACCCTATGCAGGCGGCGGCGTCGAAGGCGGAGTCCGCGTAATCCTTTGCAACCGGGACTGAGTTCGCGTCCACCGCGGAGCCGGTGCGGATATCAATGTAGCCGCCGGAGGCGATAATCCGATCGAAAGCTGTGCGGTCAACGATGAGGTCTTTGATGACCGGGAAAGGATCCGCACGGAATGGCTCGATCCAGAGTGTATCGCCGTCCCTGAATTTTCTCATGTGCACCTGGCAGGTGGTGATTCCTTTTTCCTTGCTGTGCGGGACACCATTGATGGTGAGCGAGCAGGCTCCACAGATACCTTCGCGGCAGTCGTGGTCGAAATGAATCGGGTCATCTCCGCTTTCAATGATGCGCTCGTTGACGATGTCGAGCATTTCGAGGAAGGATGCTTCTTTCGGAATATTTTCCGCAGGATAGGTGTGGATGCTTCCTTTTGAGCGGGGGCCGCTTTGACGCCAGACTTTGAGAGTGAGATTCATGGTGCTGAGAGGAGACTAACCTGACTGTGGGCAGGTGCTAGGGAAAAGTAGTGTTTACAGGGCCGAGATGGCGATTTTTTTATGCGTCGGGGTTCGCATTCGACCAGTTCAGGCCCTTTTCCGAACGCCATTTCCGGTAGGCTTTGAATTGTTCCTTTTTAGTTAGGTTCTTTCTCTCCGGGTCTTCGGTGAGAAATTCATCGAACGGGGAGCCTGGTTCCGGCTCGGAGATATTGGGTAGTTCCTCTTTTTCAGTGGCTTTCGTGGGGCGGCTGGACTTTGCCATGCTGCCGGAAAGTAGAGTGAGCTGGCTGGAAATACGAAAGAGGACGAGGAGGATAACGGCCAGCAGGAAGGTGGCGATATAGGAAAGAATGATGATGGATAGCGGAAATTCCGGGCTAAATGAGGTGGGCATGGTGGTGGAGTTTAGGTGGTGGTAGAGGTGATTTCCCCGTCGATGAGTTTTGTGCGGATTTTCTGTCCGGGTTTCACATCGCTGGCAGAGCGGAGGATGGATCCGTCCTCGGAGAGTGTGATGGAGAATCCGCGTTTGAAGGCGGACTCCGGGCCGAGTGTGCGGATGAGGGTCTTGGCAGAGCGGAACTGCTCTATCTTTCTGGATAATTGCTGGGCCGTGGCGCGTTCAAGTTGTTTTGCCAGGCCGGAGAGATTCTCAATGCGGCGTTCGATGATTTTCTGCGGATGCAGTGCCTGGTGGCGAAGCTGTATTTCCCGGAAATCACGCTGTGATTGCTCGATTGAGCGGGCAGCCGCAGTTTTCAGCTGATCTGAAAGGGAATCGAGCTCGAGGGCTGGCTCGCGGAGATTGTAGCGGATGGAGCGGAGAAGGCGGGTGCGCTGATTTTCGAGAAGGGAAAGAAGCTCCGCATGGTCTGGAACGGCGAGTTCGGCTGCGGCGCTGGGAGTCGGCGCGCGGAGATCCGCCACGAAGTCCGCTATTGTGAAATCGATCTCATGCCCGACTGCGGATATCACAGGGATCGAAGATGCGGCGATGGCGCGGGCAACGATTTCTTCGTTGAAGCACCAGAGGTCCTCGATGGAACCACCACCGCGGCCGACGATGAGTAGATCGCAGGTGGGGTAACCGTATTTTTGTGGCGCATTTAGCTTCTCGATTGCCTTGGCGATTCCTTTTTCCGCGCCCTTGCCCTGGACAAGAACGGGTAGGAGAACCGGCTGTATCCAGGGTGCGCGTCGGGTCAGAATATTTAGGATGTCCTGGAGAGCGGCGCCGGTGGATGAGGTGACAAGGCCGATGGTGGTGGGGAATTTCGGCAGTGGCTTTTTGAGTGATTGGTCGAAGAGGCCTTCCGCGTTGAGTTTCTTTTTGAGTGCTTCGAAGCGTGCCTGAAGGTCGCCCTGGCCGGAGTGCTCAACGCGATCGACGATGACCTGGAGCTGACCCCGGGCTGCATAGACAGTGGCTTCGGCGAAAACTTTCACTTTCTCTCCGTCCCGTAGGGCTTCGGATCCCTGGCGGTTCCGTGCGCTGAACATGGCGCATTGGATCTGTGAGTCGGAGTCCTTCAGTGAGAAATACCAGTGCCCGCTGCCTTGTTTCTTGAGGTTGGAGACTTCTCCCTCGATCCAGAGACGGCCGACCCCGGACTCGATGGCGCGTTTCATTTTCCTGACAAGTTGTGTCACGGAAAGTGCCGGGGTTTCTTTTTTCGGAATGTCTGAGAAGAGGTCCACTGTGGGTAAGATGACGCGGCGGGGGAAAAGGTCCAATACTGAAGATGGGCCTGGTTGTTTTTTCCCTGCGTTGACAAGCCGGAGTCCGCCAGACATTTTCGCGCTGTGAATACGATGACGATTTTATTAGGGGCAACCTTCGCGCTGTTGCTTACGGCTGTGGTTCTTTCATTTTCCCAGATGAAGGAAGGTGAGCGGAATGCTCCCGCCGATGAGATTGCGCGACTTAGAAATCAGCTGGATCAGTTGAAAATCGAGCAGGACAGACTGGAGACAGAGAAGAAAATCCAGCAGATGCGTGCGAACCCGACTCCTTCGGTAAAGGATGAAACCGATAGCGAGATTGCCGCGATGAAGGCTCAGCTGGATGCGATCGAGGCGGAAAAGGAAGCTCTTAAAGAGGAAAAGGATCTGGCCGAGAAGAAGGCGGATACTTATCGCGATGAAGCTGGATTCATCGGTCAGCGTGATCTTGAAAAAAGTGATAGCGAGCTGCGTCGCGCGCGTTTGATCCGCGATGCGCTGCTTATCGGTCGAATCAGCGAATACGTCAGCGATCCTGAATTCGGCGGATTTGTGACCTTGGAAATCGTTTTGCCGGAACATGTCCAGCAGGGGACAATCCTCGCAATCCGCAGAAACACAGGGATTCTGGGAAGAGTCCAGGTAACTGAGATTTCGATGGACGGTGCAATTGCAAGTCCGATGCCAGGCTTTGGTCCCATCGAGCCGCAGGCGGGTGATGAACTGATTATTCCTCCACAGGTTTAATCAAGTCCGGGACCCGGATACATTTTCCCTCCCTGTCCAAGGGGAGAACAAAAAAGGCCGCTCCGAATGGAGCGGCCTTTTTGTGATGGATAGCTCCGATCAACCGGTGGTTCTGAGGCCGGATGCGATCGCGTTGATGGAGAGCAAAAGCTTCGGCAATAGAGCATCTGCCGATGTTTGATCTTCTTTTTCCATGTGGTTGCGCCATTCCTTGAGAAGGGCGATCTGCTGATGGTGAAGTACTTTGAGCGGTGCTTCGCGGATTCCAAGGGTTTTGGACATGCGCGGACGGCGCTCTGACATGGTGCCATCGAACAGCTCCGCGAGGAGTTTTTCGGTAAGTTCGAATTCCTCGGTAATCCGGTTGAGGAAGGTAGTGCGGGTGGCGTGGTCGGTAACCAGGCCTGCGTAGGATTTCATCAACTCCAGGTTCGCGGAGGCCAGGTTTGTCTCCACATTGGTAAGGATGTAGGAGAGGAAAACCGATTGCTTGAGTGCAGCCTTCAGTTCGCCGAACTCCTCTGGAGAAGAGTTCTTGAGGTTTGAAAGCGCTGTGCCGACTCCGAACCAGCCCGGGAGGTAATAGCGGGCTTGGGTCCATGAGAATACCCACGGGATAGCGCGGAGATCCGAGATGGAGTGGGATTTTTTACCTGTCCGGCGTGCGGGGCGTGAGCCGATACGTGCGTTTTCAAGCGCATCGATCGGAGTCGCCTGGCGGTAGAAGTCGATGAAGCCATCTGATTTTAATAGTGCCTGGTAGGCTTCCTGGCTGGAAGATGAGAGGATATTGAGGAATTTCTCAGCCGGATCGGCAACGGCCGGAAGGTATTTATGCCTTGCGGTGGTGACGGCTGTGCCGGCGAGGAGGAGCTCGAGGTTGTAGGTAGCGCTGGCAAGGTTCGCGTATTTCTGTGCGATGGTTTCGCCTTGTTCCGTCATACGGAAGTCTCCGGACATTGCTCCGTGTGGGAGAGCGGCCATGAACCAATGTGTAGGGCCCGCTCCGCGTGAAATGGTGCCGCCGCGACCGTGGAAGAAGCAGAGTTTGACTGATTTTTCCTGCCCGATTTTCGTCAGGGCGGTCTGTGCGCGTTGCAGCGCCACCTGTGCGGCAAGAATTCCGCAGTCCTTGTTTGAATCCGAGTAGCCGAGCATGATTTGCTGGGTTGGTTTTTCCCGGACAGAGATCGAGCGCTTGGTGAGCGGGTGGTCGAGGAAGTCCGCGAGGATCGGTGGCGAGTTATCCAGATCATCCATGGTCTCGAAGAGTGGGACGACAGGCATCGGGCAAACCATTCCTTCCGGGTTGAAGATCATGAGACCTGCTTCTCTGGCCAGAAGGTAGACGGCGAGTAGATCCGAAAGCTGGCGGGTCATGGAGATGATGAGCGAGCCGAGGCCGGCCTGGCCCCATTCGTTCCGGTGGGCTACGAGGACCCGGTAGGTATCCAGAACGTTGTCCGCATGTTCTCCGATCCGCAGTCCATTGTGAAGGAAAGGGCGATTGGAGGTCAGCTCCTTGTTGAGGAATTCGAGACGTTTCTCCTCCGTCCATGTTGGGAAATTCCCACCGTCTTCGATGCCTGCGGCAGTCAGGATTTCCGCGATCGCATTGTCGTGGAATTCCGAGTTCTGGCGGACATCGAGTGTGGCGAGATGGAAGCCGAAAATATCGATTTTGTGACGGACCGGGCGGATTGACTGCTCCTCGAGGAGGCGGCAACCGACGGAACGAAGAGTGGTGGAAAGAAGCTCAAGATCCCTCTTCAGTTCATCCGGGCTTCTGTACCCCGGGAAGCCTTCGGTCTGCTGGCCGAGCAATAGGGCCATGAGGTTGGCGAGCTGGCGCCATGGCTCTTCGGATTGGCGGGCGATGATCTCCTGGACTTTCTTCTGGTCGCTGATGATGAAGGTCAGTTCATCGATACGCTCCTGGAGGTCCTGCGGTACTTCCGCAACCTGGCGTGAAATAGTGAGCTGGGAGGCGAGTTCCTGGAGTTCGCGCTCAAGGAGTTGGAAGGCAGCGGTGCGGAGTTCGCAAAGGCTGCGCTCGGTAACAGCGGGAGTGACGAGTGGATGTCCATCGCGGTCACCGCCGATCCAGGAGCCGAAGCTGAGCTGGGGAACGTTGCCCGCGGAGCGGAGCAGATCCAGCGGGAGATCCGCATCGCGCCAGGCTTCCGTGAAATGGAGGTCCAGGCGGTTGATGGCGGAAGGGAAAAGGTCACGAAGATAATGCACCGCGTTGCGCAGCTCGGAGTTGATATCCGGACGGACTAGGTGGATTTCGGCCGTGAGCCAGAGTGTTTCCAAGGTGGTTACCACGCGTTCGCGGATACGGCGTTTCTCGCGGTCGGTGTATTTCGGATACTCGTTTCTTACCAGTTCCTCGTAGAGGCAGCGCTGACGAGCACGGACGGATTCGCGTTTCGCTTCGGTAGGGTGAGCGGTGAGCACAGGCTCCACATGCACTTCCTGAAGTGCCGCTAGAATTTGTTCCGGATTCAGCCCGATGGACTTCATGTCACGGAGTGCTTGTGGCCAGAGTCCACGGATGGAGTCAGCACCGAGGTCCTTCTCCCGCTCGCGGCGGATCTCCGCGGCCACACGTTCCTCGATCATGTTGAGAAGCTGGAAGCCGATGGAATAAAGCTTTGGAAGCCCTTCCGGCGGTGGCGAGTTGGCTGGAAGTTCGGATCCCGACCACGGCATGTGGGCAAGGAGTTCGGTTTCTCCGACGCTTTCGAGGGCGTCATGGAGGCAACCGAGTAAAAAGGTCAGGCGTTCGTCAATGAGACCGAAGCCTTCGACACGGAGTTGTTCGCGGGTGGATGACATAAAGTTAGTAGTGCGATATCACATTTGAATGTGAGTAATTCGTTTTCTTGTTCGGGGGAGAGCATGTTGCAGGCCGAAGATTTGGAAAACGAAAAAGCGCGGAACCTTGAGAAAGGTTGCCGCGCTTTTAGGAAGTAGGATTAAGAATAAAGGAATCTACACGCTGAAGAGCGAGGTGACGGATTGTCCGCCGTTGATTCTTCTAATTGCCTCGCCCATGAGGGGGGCGATGCTGACCGCATGGATTTTTGGGCCGAACGCCTGTGGGACGGAATCGGTGGTGATTAACTCCTCGATGGCGGATTCCTCGAGGCGGGCATGGGCCATTTCACTGATGATGGCGTGGGAAACGCCGGCGAAAATGCGTTTGGCTCCATTTTTATGAAGAATATCCGCTGCTGCGGTGAGTGTTCCGGCGGTCTCGGTCATGTCGTCAACGAGGAGGACATCACGGCCTTTGACGTCGCCGATGACATTCATGGCCTCGACCCGTGTGGCGGAAATGCGGTGTTTTGCCACAATCGCGAGTTCGCAGCCGAGGGCGTCCGCGTAGGCACGGGCCATTTTCACACCACCTACGTCCGGGGAGACCACGGTGAGGTTGGATGTATCCGGATGGCGTTCACGGAGGTAGCCGATGAGGGCTGGTTTTGCGTAGAGATGATCGACGGGGATATCGAAGAATCCCTGGATCTGCGGGGCGTGAAGATCCATTGTGAGGACCCGGTTCACGCCGGCGGATGTGAGAAGATTCGCAACGAGCTTCGCGGTGATAGGAACGCGTGGCTGGTCCTTCCTGTCCTGGCGGGCATAGCCGAAGAATGGCATCACGGCTGTAATCCGCTCCGCACTGGCACGGCGTGCGGCATCCACGAGGATGAGCAGCTCCATGATGTTGTGATTGGTCGGCGGGCAGGAAGGCTGGATGATAAAGACATCTTCCCCACGGACGTTTTCGTTGATCTTAACTGCGGTTTCTCCATCAGGAAATGCCTCAACCTGTACGTTTGCCAAGGGTTGACCGAGAGTTAATGCGATATTTTCGGCGAGTTCGCGGTGCGCTGTTCCACTAATGATTTTCATGAGCTGGGGGATTGTTGACAGACTTCACAGGCACGGCAATACTTTGCGTGCCTAAAGGCGAAACTAACCTATTTCCGGTAGATTAATCCCCCCACGTCCATGAAAATGAGAGTGAAGTGGATTTGAGAACTGGCGAAATCCGCAGGTATGGGATTTAGAAGTGAATATCGTTCGCTGGTATTACGTTTGTTTCAGTTAGAAACTTTATCTGTTCGCCAAGATACTCCCTGTACCGGTTACGGGTCGTGATCTCCACGCCGGGAGGCAAGTTCTCATTCTGGGACAGACGCTTCTCGGCCTCCATAAACAAGCGGAGAGCATCCGACTGGCGTCTGTCATACCAAGCGCTGACTGCTTGTTTCCCGAGAAGGAGTGCACCCAAATAGCTTGCTGAGGCTCCACCCGCTAAATTTGCCGTGAAGTCGTATTGATCAAGTGATTCCTCGAATTGACCTGCGGCCTCGTATGCTTGGCCAAGGGATAAATTGATTACTCCCAATAACTCGCGGCCCTCGTTACCCGTCATTGCACCGGCGGTCAGGTCCGAGGATTTCTCAATATATTTTGCAGCAATTTGTAATTGATTGATCGTTTCGATGGGTTTGTGCAGATCATAAGCCGCCAGCGCTTCTTCCAGTAGAAATTTTGCATATCCCTGATTTGCCGCAAATGCGAACTCCATCCCGCCTTGGGCTTCCACAGCTTTCAGAAAGTAAGTATCGGCCTTTTGCTTTTGTCCGTCCTTTTGCAGCGCCTTGGCTGCATTCAGTAGACTATACGGATCGTATGGATGGAGCCTGGACGATTCCAAAAAGTCCAATAAGCAGAGTTGGGCAAGGTGATCTCGATATACGAAGTCTTCCGTTGTCCGTGAGAGATCACGGTAAATAAGTGCCCTATCCAGTATCAGAGTTTGGAGGGGAAATTGAGCTATTCCTTTTGAAAGTGCCTCGACTTTGGCTTCATTGCCTTTCGGTATTTCCGAGAAATAGACCGGCCATAGATGTGGCAAGCTGGCCGAGGACTTGTATCCAAAAAATCCCATGGCTGCAACCGCGCAAAGGGTAACAAGGGTTGTCAGGCCACTGCGGAGAGGGAAGATGGTCTCTAACGATTTTTTTGAATTTCGTTTACCGATGGTCATTGCCGCAAAGCACAGGCCGAGAAGAATTGCTCCGGGTGGGATTCGGAATATCCCTTCAAAATTTGAGTGGACGAAAAGCCCGATAAATCCAGCCAAACCACCAATCCTCCATGCATCGGCGGAATTCGAATTGCCTGTCCTTGGATTGGAAAGAATTCGTCCAATGGCAACCATTACAGCTGCCAAGATAAAGGCGACAAGTAAGACCCCACCGATGATGCCATAATCAGTGAGGGTTTGTATTAGCTCATTGTGAACGTGCTCGGGCTTAACTCCCCCACCTCCGAACGCTTTGACGTCCCAGTGTTGGAAGCACTCCCAGCTGAAGCTACGGCTTCCGCCTCCGAATAACGCATGGGTTTGAATACAGGAAACGGCGATACTTAGCAGATATAAGCGAATACTGTTGTCCAGCATATTGCCGATCCCTCCGCCTCCGCGGTTTTCCTGCACATTTCCCAATGAAAACATGAAGAAAACAGTGATTCCCAGGAGAACGATTGGAGCCGAGATGGCGACCGGGAAGAACCATTTTTTCTGGTCGCGATATCCTATCAGTATCCAGCCAAGTGCCAGGGTAAGAACGCCAAATCCGGCACCGACAAGCCCACCGCGTGACATCATAAAAAACAAAGAGCCTATCCCTAGTATGCCGCATGTAAGGAGAAGGATTCGAACCGCCCAATGGTATCGATTTGAAATACCCTGTGATGCCAGAAGAAGTGATGCAGGAATAAGGAACGAGGCACAATAGCTGTAGTGTCCGTGGAATCCACGCGGGAACATTATTTCAGGGCTGGGGAAGATGGGGGAGTAGGATGGATCCACCACTTGAATTGCGATAACCCCAACGGTGGCCGCGAGGATTGCAATTATCCCTCCAAGAAAGATTTTCTCGGCAACCGGGTTTAGTGTGGCACTTCTAAATACTACGAAAGTCGAAACGGCCATCGACAACAATAGCGCATCCGAGATCGCAGATTCAACAACCGGTGAAGTGAGTGCGCGCACCGCGATCCAGAACGCCAGCGCAGTCCCGGTGATCAAGATATATAGGTTCGTTCCACCAAGGGATTTCTTCCAGGTGGCTGGAATCACCAGGCAACCGGCTAATGTAAAACATAGCATGGTCGGCCCCCAGGTCCATAATCGTAGCTGTGGGGCGATGGTTACAGAGAGAATGAATCCCAGAACCCAGAATATTGAGGCGGCTATAAGCATGAATTTATGAGCGAAAGACTACTTTGCGCCCTTTGCGAATAGCACAGCAGGGATGGTTTTGAAAATAATCTGTAGGTCCAACCAAAGGGACCAGTTGTCAATATAGCGGAGATCCATCTCAACCCAGTCTTCGAAGCTGGTGATCTGGTTTCGTCCTCCGGCTTGCCATTCGCAGGTAATTCCCGGTTTTACACTGAGGCGGCGGCGGTGTGAAATTTCATCGATTGCATCGATCTCATATAGAGGGAGCGGTCGTGGTCCTACCAGGCTCATGTCTCCTCTTAACACGTTCAATAACTGGGGAAGTTCATCGATGCTCAATTTTCGGAGAAGCGACCCGAAGGAGAAAATTCTCGGGTCGTTTTCCAGTTTGAAAACCGGACCATCCATCTGGTTTCCGTGATCCCGTTTCATCTGCTCCAGCAGCTCTTCCGCGTTCGCGACCATTGTACGGAATTTCCACATCCTGAACGGTTTTCCGTAACGGCCTGCGCGCATCTGCGAAAACATAACCGGGGCACCGGGGCTGGCGATTCTGATACCGATGGCTGCAAAGACCCAAAGCGGGAGTGACACTAAAATCACGATTGCGGAGCCTATACGGTCAATGCCCTCTTTGCACATCAGTTCCCATGAGAGCTCTGGAGTGGAACGCAAAACCAACATCGGCTTCGAGCCAACGGAATCGAATACCGGGCGAGCGATTTGCGCGCGGATGAACGAAGCTGCAATCCACGCTTCGACGCCTTGTAACTCGCAAACCTCGATCGCTTGCGCGACCTTCTCAAACTCGATGCTCTTGGTGTTGAAAATGACCCTTCCTATGGATTCCTTCTTCAGGAGGAGGAAAAGTTCTTCGGCGTCCCTGTCCGAGAGGTCGAATCTGTCGACTATCACCCATCCGGAAACGATCTCGGAATCGAGAGTTTCCAGAAATTCTTCGATCTCTGGATTCGTCCCGACAATCACAATCCGCTCGGCCCCGATGCCACGTTTCTTCCTGCTCGAAAACCAAGCGGTAGTTGCATAGGCCCGTATGAATAGGAGGATAAACATGAACATAGCGCCCAGGCCTAGAATAAGGCGGCGCGCTTCCTCTACCTTCGCAAAAACTGCAAAGAGCGAAATAAACAGCCCGATAATGACAATCCCTTGGATGAGCTGCCAAGCGGTTGACCTGCTCTTTTTGCTTCCCAGGCGTTCATAGAATTTGAAGCGTTCCAGCACCAGCGGGGTAAAGGGGACCGCAATATATAGCACCCATGACATAGCGTTTAGATCGTCGGCATCGGACAATGGAAGCGAGTATAAGAGCCTTACCAAATCCCGGGCTTCGGTAGCGATGACGAAAGCAATCCAGACTAGAAACGCATCCGTGATCTGCATGACTTGGATAGTAAATGATTCTTTGCGGCTGTTTGACATGTTTTGATCGAATTTTGAGGGGAACGACTCGTTAGAAAAATGTTTCCAGATTGGCTGTCTACTAGCAACAGCCGACTGAGAAAAGCTCGTGTAGATTCAAATCAGCAAGAACTTCGGCGGGCACTGAATTTAGGTGGGACCGGACGGAATGTGCATATATTCCGCAGCGTCGAGACTCGGTGTGAAAACATGAAAGGTTTCTATCCGCTCTAAAATTTTCGGGTGGCTTATACATCGCAGTATTCATTTTTTGCTTCTTGGCGACTTCAGTAAATCCAGAAATGATTTCAGAATGCGCGCCTACTGGAAATTCGCGGTGTCTGGAGTGATCATCATTGGTTTGCTTCTGCTTGCATGGACATACCGATATGAAGCAGAGAAAGGTGGGAGAGCTTGGTCACTAAATGACATGAATGTGGTCGGAGGGAGTTTTGCCGACTCACAACCTTTCGGGGGGATCCGTCTATCGAAGAAGGACGGCGTTGCCCCTGCACCAGCAATCCTCCGATTACCCGGGCTTGAAGAAGCAGAGGCCATACACCTGAAATATCGGATCAGGATGGAGCAACTTGAAAAAGGAAAGTTAAGTTGGCATAGGGGGAGACTGGCCATCAATTGGGTTCAAGACGAAAATCTATTAAGCGAGAACGATCCAATTCATGATTTTTGGGGGAATGGGATTCTCGATATTCGTTCACGAGTTGTAGCTCCCTCAAAGGCGGCGGCGGTTCCGTGGGTTTGGTTACAGCATTTAGGGCATGGTGGTGCTTTTACCTTGGAGCTACTGGAAGTTCAGCCAGTCCGTGAAAGAGATTCGTGGGAATGGATGGCCGCAGGCCTAGGTTTGACAACAATACTTTGGTTTTCTTTTTTGTTCAAATCTCGGAACGTATGCTGGAGCAGTTCGGTTGCCAGTGCCTCGATATGTATGTTGATGATATGCTGGATGATTTTACCGAAGCCGGCTGACATCAAACCGCAGCTCTGGGGGACAGAATTTCACATGGGGAATTCCCAAGATGTAAAAAGCGGAGGGAACGGCCAGGACAATGGGGAAGTAGCGGCTACAATTGTTCCTCAAGTAGAACAAGAGGAGCCTCAGATCAGTATCTCAGTGAGCGAGAAACTGGCGGACGAAAAAGCGGCTCCAGTTTCGAACACTCAACTTAATCCCGAACCGGCCTCCTTGGATCCCGCCGGAACTATTGTTGCCAAGCGTAGTCTAGTATCGTGGGTGCAGATGCATCTGAGTAGTTGGATGAACACGGTTCATATTTTGGCATTTGCCTCTCCCTGCTTTATTCTAGTATTTCTGCTTCGCTGGAAAATCGCTGCCGGGATAGGTCTTGTATTTGCCGCGGCTAGTGAAGGCTCTCAATTCCTTTTTGCTGATGCTTGGGATTACGCGGACGTTCTGGACCTAGTCGCCAATATCTTTGGAGTAATGCTCGGCGTTCTACTCGCGGTGGCTGCGGGGAAATACACCACTAAGAACGAAAAAATTTAGCTTCCCTGAGTCAATTCTTTGTCCGAATGAGTCGTTGAAAACGAGTGCTGATTTGACAGAGAAGGAGGCGGCTGTATAACTTCCCCGCTTCAACCCGATCACTACCTCATTGACCTTTCTTTCCCCAGCGTCCCCGAAAGGGGCTAATCCCAGGTTGTTTTCGTTCGATCGTAGCGTGGGGGTTTCTGCAGGTATGGGTGGACAATTGAATTCGGTATCCTTCGTGAGCAATGAGTTTGCCGCGATGAGTCACACCCAAACATCCGCCGTTTTTCTTAATCTCTAGGAAAACCTATTTTGAATCTATGCCTCTCTTAAATCCAACCGATAGCACATCGTCCGTTACGAATGTGAAGCCATCCCTACAATGGGTTGTTGGTATTCTGCTGTTGGGTATTCTCTGCTGGTTCTTCGCGATCGTACCGCGTTACGGAAATTTGAGCGCGTTTGGATGGGTTTCTACCGCATGGAATTCGGAAACAGATTACGAGCACGGCCCACTTTTTCCTCTCGTTATAATTGGTCTCGTTGTTCACCAGTTTAAAGCAATCAGGCAGTCTTTGGGGGAGCCAAATGCATGGGGCCTGCTCGTAGTCCTTCTGGGTGCATTTTTTTACGTGATCGGTTTCCGGACTCTTCAGCCGCGTATTACACTAGGAAGTTTGCCTTTTCTGGTTTGGGGGTGCGTGCTGTGTTGGTGGGGTTTCCAAACCGCTAGAAAGCTGATCTTCCCGGTATTCTTTTTCTGGTTGGCCATTCCACTGCCGAGTTTTCAACAGGCTACGGTGCATTTACAGCTACTAGCTACCAAACTAGCCGATCTTGGAGCGGGAATTTTTGGGGTTGAGACCGTTGTACAGGGAACTGCTATTTCCTCCGCAAACGGCGAATGGGCACCGCTCGAAATTGCCAAAGGTTGCAGCGGTATTCGTTCCCTGATGGCGCTGATCATGATCGCCGCCGTTTGGGCATATGTTTCAAAAATGAGCCTTTGGAAACGGCTCCTACTATTCTTTAGCGCGCTTCCCGTGGCAATTATTGGCAATGCCCTAAGGGTTACATCCATCTTCGTTATTTCCGAGTATGGTGATGCAAAATGGGCTGCTGGAACATGGCACGATTGGTCAGGGCTCCTGCTGTTTTACCCTATCAGTCTTATGCTTCTGTTGTTCCTGCATACCTTGCTGGAAGGAGGTCTACCATGGCGGAAGTCACAGAAGCGGCGCCTCACCAGCCGCACTGTCAAACAGGAAGACATGAACTCATGAAAAAATGGCCACTATTATTACTTCCGTTCGTTGTCGGCGGTAGCCTCGGATCCATTTATTTCCTGCCACAGGCTAGGGAGACCAGGGAATCCGCGATCAGTATGGAATTACCTGCTTCCTCCGAGGAATGGGTTCTGAAAGGAAGGCCTCCGAGTCAGGACGAGATAGGAGCTCTGGGAGAGGAAACTCAGTTCGCGAAAGCAATCTGTCTAAGGGCACGTCCTGGAGAATTTAGTGTCGAAGGTTATGCTATTCCAGACCGAATCGATCTTTCAATTGTCCTCTCGGGAAAGGATATGAATACCTCGATTCACCGTCCTGAACGGTGCCTGCCGGCACAAGGTCATTTGATCAAGAATAGCTCACCTATTACGATACAGATACCTAATGGTAAGGAAGTAACCGTACAGAGGCTCAAGTCCACCCAGCTTATCAAAGACCCCGAAACAGGTGAAGTTACAGATGAGTTGGATTGCCTGACTTATTATTTTTTCGTGGGGCACGACAGGGTAACCAATGCTCATCTTGAGCGAACCTTGATCGATATGGAGGACCGTTTAATCAAGGGTGCCGATCAGCGGTGGGCCTACGTCTCCACTTCCATGTGGTATGGTGAGATGCCTTGGATTGATGAGGTAGTCACTGAAAAGGAAGCTGATGCGAAACTTGCCAGCTTTATTTCTGGTCTGGTTGAGAAGCAGATTGACTGGGCGCAAATTAAAGCTGGCAGCTGACCGCCCCGATCTTCCTATCCAGCGTATCAAGTTTACGCGCGCAGGCGAAAGGATAGACTTCTATTTTCACACCCGTTTTCAATAATTAACAGTCACTAAACAACCAAGGGTATGAATTTTCTGCCACTTTTATTCATGTATTACCATAGTTTGATTTCGTCTTATGCTTTTGGTATACAGGATAAAACTGACTAGCTCGATTGACTTTCCATGCAACGAGTTTGAAGTAGTTGGCTTCTCCCAGAACTTTTCTAACCAAATTTTTGAGAATAGATGACCTTTTTCCGCCTCTCCATAAATTGGTCCCATGGTGGCGGCAAAAACCGGCTTCAGTGTTTTTGGTGGGTACTGAGAAGTATTCCTTGGGATAAACCTCGATACCCTCGGGGAGAACCTGGCGGCTATTGTTAAGTCGGAACTCTTCGAAGGTTTCTAGGAAATGCCGTGTGGTAATGATGTTATTGATCTCAGCCTCAGACAGGTGATCATGAAGTGCTAATAAACTGGTTAGAAAGGGATGATTGGGCTCACTACCAATTGTGCTGGTTGCTAGATAAGTCTCATATTCAAAGCCCCAGAACATACGGTGTTTTCGAAATGTTTCAAATGTCTTGTGGATTTCAACATCAGTATCAAGGTATATGCCGCCTTGTTTCTCAAGAATTTTTAGCCGGGCCCAGTCGCTGGCAAATGCAAATTTCCCTTCGTTGTACATCCTCTTCATCCATGGATGCTGGGTTACATCAAAGTTACTCTCGTTCCACTCAATGATCTCGTAGTCAGGAAGTTTTTTATGCCATGATTCAACTGTATCTAGCACATGCTTTGGTTTCGCAACTTCGCCAAACCATATGTAGTGGATGGTTTTAGGGATCATGATCGTTTTCGCTTTGCTTCGACGACTTTTTCAACGGTGCTAATAAATCTGCTCTTCCAAACATTAGGATCGGCTTCCTCAATTAGCCACTTGCGTCCTTCAAGGCCGTATTTGGTGCGGCCTGTCTCACCTGTCAGCTCAGCCTTTGTTACAGCATTTGCTATACTTCCGGCGTCATCAGGCTCATGATGCCATCCAGTGATCTCATCGAAGACGGTCTCTTTCAGGGCGCCTGAACGGGCAGCTATAACCGGGCGTGCGCTGGCGTATGCTTCATAGGTGGTGAGGCCCAGCGGCTCCCACCAAATCGACGGCACCATCAGTGCCCGGCAGCTGCGGATCAAATTAGTTTTTTTGATACCGCTTACAAATCCAACACACTCGACTTTGTGCATTTTATCTACCCGTAAGCGTATTTGTGCTTCAAGCGGGCCGTCACCTGCCAGAATAAGTCTAGGACAACGATTCCCGAGTTTATTTTCAAGAATTTTCCACGCGTCCAGAAGGGATAGTGGTCCCTTCTCGCGTACTAGCCTTCCGAGAAATAAGTAATGATCCGACTCCTCAATATTGGATATGAATGGTTCGGCTTCCCAGCAGTGGCGAAGCACCGTTATTTTTTTTCTAGGAATACCGGCTTCAGCAAATTTGTCGCGCATGAAGTTAGAGATGGCTAACCAGTGATCGATGCAATCAAATGAACCCTTGGCTCGAGCTTGATGTAAGTGGTAAGCGAGAACAGCCGTTTTGAGCCGGGAGCCTTGCCATGCACCTCGATAAATCTCAGGCCAAGGGTTGCCGCGCAGTGCAGCATCGTTCACGTGATCGTTTAGCCATAAAGTTCCACCCGGACTGAAGGGGCGAAAATTATGGGTGTATTGAATTACCGGTAGTTCAAGAGATCTTGCTTCATCATACAATCCGAACGAGCCGACGGGTATGGTGTTATGAAAAATAAGTGCGTCGGGTTTGAAGCGTAATACATGTTCCCGCAATGCTGCGCGTGACATAGGATTGTCGCCGATTAGACGAATTTGCTTCAGCTTCTTGGGAGCATTCTCTCCTATCCAATCATCACTGCGAAATGTCAGGTCTTCTACTGTGGCCGATACACCAAGCAGCTTTGAAATGGAACCCACCCAAGCTTCTTCGCCTCCGTGAAAGCGGTATTGGTTGAAGACCTGAAGTAATTTCATACAGAAGCACACATGCTGGAAGATTTAGTCCAGAGAAGTTAGAATCTCGCTAGGCCGCAGGAGGTTCTTGTGAGTGGGCCACAAGCGCGTTTTCGTAAGCTTGGTTAATGTTATGTCCGTAATTTGCTGAAGATACATAGTTGGCTGCGTTAGCTGATATTTCGGAGCTAATCTGCGGCAGTATATTCCTGTTCTCGCTACACCAGATGATAGCTTCTGCTAGGCCCCTTATGAGCGAGTCAATTGAATCGATTCCTACTGCATGACCACCAACCTTTCCGACGATTTCACCTTGGGCGCTGGTATTTGCGACAATTGGGTAGCAACCCGAGAGAATGGCTTCCACCAAAGTCATCCCCATGCTCTCCCTAAAACTTGGCAGGAGATATATATCGCTTTCCTTAAGAATATTAAGATAGCTTTCGTCCTTATAGCCTTCATGAAAAAACACACTACCAGAAATTCCCAATTTTTGAACGAGGCCTTTTATGTGCGGAATGTCGGGACCTCCTCCGGCGATTATGTAGGTGAATCGGATACCTCTCTCCTTAACCAATGCAAGTGCTTTTACGGCAACGGAGAGCCCTTTGCGACCTTCCATATTTCCACCTGCGAATAGCTTCAGTGGACCATGTGGAGGGCGATCGATATCGATCCTACGAAACCTTTGGATTCGGTCGTCAGTATAGAAACTAAGGAGCATCCGCGACATCGGCCTATCTTCCCGGTAAGGCTTGATAAGCGCCTCGGTGTCACTATCGGTAGTGATGATGAAATCGGTATTTTCAACGCACCTCTTGAATTTTCCTGAACGTAGAGTTAGCCATGAGTTGAAATCTCGGATTATTTCAAAAACTATTGCTTTAGAGCTAAGCATCGATCGGAATTTGCGATCAATTCTACTTCCCCCTCCAATAGGGCCCCATACAAATGGAATGGGCATTTGCCACAACGGGGAAGGGACCCGCCAAGTGCCGATAGTGATTTGGTGACAAAGATCAAAATTTTCTTCTTCGTGCCAATCAATTGCAGATTGCAGTAATACACGATTATAGGCGTAGTACCACAGCCAGTTTTGTAGCCGATTCATGAGGCGGTTTTGCCAGCATGGCTTGTTGGTTCTCAAAAAGCGGACGCGTACGTTTGCAGGGATGATCCCTTCTGATTCTGCTTTTTCCCAGCTATGCTGGTTGCTAACGTCCAGCAATACATAGGGATCGTGATGAATTGCCAAATGGCAGATAGCTGCCCATCCTACACCTGGTTCAGAACCCTGATACGGGCTGCATGCAAATGCGGAAACAAGAATTTTCATTGGTAAGTATTTTGATTTAATCTGAATTTCCCAAGAGTTACCTATTGTTTAGAAGTGAAGTGTAAATGTTGTGAACTCCTTCCAATGATTTCCTCCACGTAAACTTTTCGGCAAGTCGAAGCCCGGATTTTGTAAGGTCCGTCCTTAATTTCTCGCAACTATGAAGCTTAGATATGGCCAGAGCCAGGTCCTGAGGATCATAGGGGTCAAAGTATATAGCGGATTCCCCGGCGACTTCTGGTAGGCATGATGAATTTGCCGCTATTACAGGCTTACCATGCGCCATGGATTCGATCACCGGAAGTCCAAATCCCTCGTAGAGAGATGGAACTAAAGTGAGATCTATCTGGTGATAAAATGCCTGAAGATCATCATCCGATAAGTGCCCCAGTTCGATAAGGTTATCGTCCCCAATCTGCTGACGCATCCGATTTGAAATTTCAGAAGGGAGGATCTGTCCGGCTCTTACCAGAGCCAAATCAATTCCGTATTTTCGTTTTGCTAATCCTAAAGCAATAGGTAGAATATCTAAATTTTTTCTTTTTAAAATGCTGCCGACGCTACCGATTAGCAACTTTCCGTGGCCAGCGGGAAGCTTTGTTCGGACGGTCGCGTGGGTAATATTTGCAACTGTTGGTGTATATGTCCCGTTGGGGACCACATGGATGCGGTCTGCCGGAATACCTAATAAATTGATGATTTCACTCTTAGTGTATTCAGAAACCGCGATGAGAGCATCGGCTTTGGAGAGGTTTTGGACAACTTTATTGAACCGCTGAAGTTGGTTGCTTGTAAGATCCTCTGGATAACGAAGGGGAATCAGATCGTGGACAGTCACCACAGTCATACTTCCTCCTGGTATATAATTTATCATATCTGCCCAGCTATGATCGAGTATATGAGTTATCTTGTGTTTACATTTGTTGGCCACAAGCCATGGGTAGAATATCTTACGGCTGCTGTATTTTTTGATCCTATACGTAGTTCTACATATCTTAGGGTCGATAATTAAGCCGCATGTGTATGGATCCTCAGGACGCTGTTCGCTGTTTAGCAACTGCGCATATCTCATCATCGACACACCTCGTGCACTCGGATGGGCTGGTATCCAATCTACTCGGTATTGCGGGGTGGAAGAAGGCATAAAAATTCGAAGGATTATGTCAGCAAGATTTTGTTCGTTGAAGATCTACAAAATCTTCGAATTCAGAGAGCTGCGTTGGTTTTTAACGAGAGTTCCCGTCAAGGTTTTGAATTTCCGATGATGGTGCAGTCCGTTCAGAGGTATTGAGCACATGTTTCTTTGCAAAAATGCGTTCAATTAGCGAACGGGGAGTGATTAATTTTATAGTTAGTATTATGATCAATCTCGAGTAACTTTTAAGGCAATTCGCAATGCCCTGCATTTTCCAGTGCCTGTATGAGAAAATCAGGAAAGATCTCGGGTAGAGTCCGCCCCTTTTGCTCAATGTCTGTCGGATGATTTTCAATGGTGTCCTAGAGTCTAGAAGCCATGAATCGTTGTCTTCCCTATAGACATACTCTTCAATGAATGGAGAATCCGGGTCGATAAAGCAGTTGAACCCTGCTTTTGTCGCCCGAAGTGTATAGTCTGAGTCACCCATCATGTGTGGTACTTTGCTGCCATCCGGAAATCCTATTCTCGAGACAATATCTCTAGGGAATGCGACTAGATTACCCCGACACGCATCAACTGCGATCAAATCTAGCGGAGGTTCGCTTATGATCTGTTGGTCTAGTTTGCCTAGGCCTCTATATGTTAATCTATGGTATGAAGTTATATCCCCTTTGTTGTCCAATATGCAACCTAGGCCTGATATGACGCAATTCTGTTTCATCGCCTTTGCGGCAATATTTTCAATGACGACAGGTTCAAGCGTTACGTCGTCATTTAACCACACCATACAGTTTGCACCGTTATCGTAAGCCCAGCGCATGCCTAATTCCATTGCACCGGTCCAATAGAGGCTGCCTGTGCCTGACAAAGTCTTCACATCGGGAAAATCATTCTCGATTGCATCTCGGGTTCCATCAGTCGACCCGTCATCCACCACCACAATTTTCCAGCCGTTCTTGAGTAATGGGCTAATCATCCTCAGGCACCGGCAAGTCACACTCCGTCTATTATAAACTGGAATAATAAGGTGTGGGCTAGGACTCTTCATGGTAGAAATAAGAAATTATCAAAAACTGTAATTTTGCTTGTCTCGTTCATTCACTTGGAATCAATCGCATTTTGGTAAACCTGTAATGTTTCAGAGGAACATTTTTCCCATGAAAACTTTTTAATGCGGTCATAACCTTTTTGTACCAGTTCAACTCTGAGACTCTTCGATTCTGTGATTCGACTGATGCCGTGAGCTATTTCGTCGGATTTTCCCGGATCAAAATAGAAAGCAGCCTCGCCTAGAATTTCCGGTATGCAGCTCGAAGAACTTGCCAATACCGGGCATCCCATTGACATAGCCTCCAGTGGTGGGAAGCCAAATCCTTCATAACGCGAGGGATATACAAAGGCGACAGCCTCGCTATAAAGCTGTCTGAGAAGGTTATCACTCCCTCCAAATTGCCTGATGTGGCCCTCTGGTATTCCCAATTCGGTTGCTACTGCCAACTCACTGGCGGACAGGGAACCGCCCCCGAATGCGACCACCCTGATATCCCCGGATTTACCGGAGGCTGCAAGTCCCCTGATGAATCCGGAATAATTTTTGTAGAAATCGCGATTACCAACATAGAGGAGGTAAGGGTGGGAAGTCGCGTCTTCCATGATTCTAATTTCCTCAGTAGTCAGTTGAGTGTTTTCTGCAGGCAACTCGAATCCATGATGAATGACGTGGGTCTTTTCCGGATCAATGCCAGTCAGTCTGACTAGATCTTTGCGGGTATTTTCTGATACGCATATAACCGCATCAGCGCGCAGAATCGCCGAACGTTTCAATTCAGCAGTCCTGTCATTGCTAGGCCATATTTCTGGATACAACTCGTGGATCATGTCATGAACCGTACAGACACGGGGCAGTTTTTTTCCTCCTATGGGTCTTTTCGGGTAATAGGATTCATGGATAATATCGGGTGGATTCAATTTAAATTCCATTTCTGAGAGCAAATCCCCAGCAAGATGGGTTATTCTTCTCGTTAGCCTAGGAAAAGCATCGATATGGTGCATGCGCGTCAGGGCAAATTGTGAAGCACTGAGATGGCGGTTTACGTGGAGAAGTCCATGAATCTTCACATCATGCCCCATTTCGGTAAGTTGTTCCCCCAGTTTCACTAGATATCTAGTTACACCGCCATATTTCTGCCAAGTGAAGAAATCACTATCCATTGCTATTTTCACCGGCGTCTGTGATGGAGTATGAAGAAACATTCTGTATAGCAAAGGCACCTTCTGCCCACGGAAGGGCGATCAACCGTTGGAATCCTTCAAATCTTTTTTAATCATGTCGTAGTCTTCCTGGAGTCGGGAAAATCTTCTGCGTTTGCGCTTTACCCAAGGGGAATAAAGCTTCATCAGAATTCCTGGGCGCAGCAGGAAGCGATCCAATCCGGTTGGCTGCTTGTCTGTCAGGATATGCCAGCCTTCGCTCAGATTCCAAAGGTTTACGTCAAGTATTGAAGCAAGTGTTTGGAGGCTTTTTTCGTGATATAAACTGACATGTTGTCCTGTCTCGAAAGCATAATACCACCAATCCATGGCTGGGACCTCTTCGGATGCATGAGTGAGCGTAGAGAAGATCAGAGTCCTACAGCCGTAGGTGCTGAAAGCGTCTTTTATAAACTCCAAAGGGTTGGCAATATGCTCCAAGACTTCAAAGGCGAACAAGGCATCCGCTTTGAAGCCTTCTCTTGGTTCAAAATCCTGAGCATAAAGATTCTGGCAGAACTGATCGGTCGTGTAACAGTCGAAGCCTTCGTCACGAAGCCCCCTGCATAGCAGACCGTAGCCACCCCCAATATCGAGGAATTTCGCATCAGGCTGGAAAATCCGATGAAGAATCGGACGGAGGATCTCCCAGTTCTGTCGATTACGGGACACCAGTCCGACATCCGTTCTGGCAATTGCACTCGAATAGGCTTCTTCCAGCCAATGCGGCGTCTCGGGTTGAAGCAGCAAGCAGCGGGGACAACGAAAATAACTGACACAGTATTTACCTAGGATCGTAGCATCAAATGCTTCCTCCATTGGCGAACCGTCAATAGGGCAAATGGCTTGAGTTGTGTTTTTCATTTTGGAAGTCGGTGAGGTGGGTAAATACGTTTTGTTTGTAAACTTGTCCACAAGGTTTGGCGGTTGTAATGGTTCGTATTGGTTCCCTGGTAGAGGATCATATTATTTGAGTGATTCCCACTCACCCGTAATCATGGACCGTCATGTTGGAGGATATGCCGGAAAGCTTGAGGGTTACATGATGAAATACTCGTTACTTTCTCCATCTATAGATCAATTTTCTAAGTACTGTTTTCCAGGAAATTCCGTAATGTCTTCTTGAGGCAAAAGCATCACGTGTATGATCGGCTGTGATCTTGCCCGGGTGAACCAAGGGGGATTCAATGGGATGCGTAATAAGTTTGGCATGCAGGTCATCGTTTGAGAAGGTATGGGTGGCGTCCTCTCCAAAGCCAATGTTTTCGACCATGTTGGCTGCAGGCTGGATGCTCAAGCCTCCAGCAGCCCAAGCTGCAAACGTCCACTGGTAGTCCCAGGTGTCGATCTTGCCTCCTGCTGTCTTGTTGAAGATGTCGGTCCAATATATGGAGAACGCTGGATTGTATCTTCCGAGCCGGAGTAACCAATTCGTGTTACTGAGTTCTTGCCACTGCTTTATTAGGTAATCGTAATGCTGCCAGGCTCTTCGCCAACTAGCCCATCCCCAGCAATGGTTGTAGATGCTGAAAGCATAGCTGGAACGGTCTTTTGTAGGCAGGTCGTACCCCATGGCTGTGATACCCATTATGTGCTCCTCGTCACGGTATCTTTCAAGCATTTCATCCACAAAGGGAAACCAAGTCTCGTCCGGCAGTACATCATCCTCAAGGATGATACCTTCTTCTTCGTGTTCAAAGAACCAAGAGATCCCTCCACTGACAGCTCTGCCACAGCCTAGATTCCCATCGCGAAAGAGGGTTTTGACTTCGCAATCCCAGTCGACCTGAGTGGCAATTTCCCGTGTGGCTATGACCAGAGCTTCCTCGCCCTCCCGATCCGGTCTTGGACCGTCGGCGGCGACATACAAACGCGGCGGCTTAACGCTGCGTATTCGCTCAAAGACACGGGTTGTAGTATCCGGGCGGTTGAAGATCAGGAAAAGGATAGGGGAATTCATCTCGGTTTCTTCCTATTAGTCTTATTCCGATGTATTCGCGCCTTGTTGTTCTTGGTCGAGCGGAATGGCGACTATATTTTGAAATGCATAAAGTTCTGAAAAAAGAGGTGATTCGCTTACCTTGACCATGCCTTTCGGGAGGAGGCGATATAAATCATAATTAGAAAGTAATTTACGAATGTCTCTGAAGTGCACACCACTTGCGACATTCATTTCATTAAACTCCAAATGAATATACCGAATTCGATTTTCAACAAGTAGTCTGGTTGCACCTTTCAATACGGAGAATTCATTCCCTTCGGTATCGATTTTCAAGTAGTCGATTTCAGTTATATGATGTTCCTCACAAAATTCATCGAGAGTGATCACTGCTACTTGGGATTCCGTAGTTTCTTGATGATGTAAGTCGGTGATTACCTCGGAATATAGAGAAGCGTGAGATGATCCGTCGAAATCAGCGCGGTCATAAAGTGTGAGTTCGCCAGGTTTTTCACCAACCGCGGAATTATTGATGATAACATGCTCCAATGCTTTCAAACGTAGGGCCTCAAAATTTTTTGGGTGAGGCTCAAACGCGTAAATTATTGCTGCAGGGAAACTGTTTTTAAGAGCTTCGGAGTAGCCTCCTACATTGGCTCCTACATCGAAAAAGACCGGATTATTTTTTTGGACCGCATTCTTTAATGTGACAGTGATCAAATGATCCTCTCCACTCACATTGCTATTCTCATAATTCAGAATGCCCATTCCCTTGATGCTGGCTTCGAAAAGTAATTGGTTGAATCTGTAAAATTGCTCGCGGGCAAAGACATTCCGGTAGATAAGTAAAAAATTAAATTTTAGAGTGCCTAGAACTTTGCTTATTTTCAGTTGCATTTATTAAGTGGATGATTGTGGGAGTTAACTCTATTTGCCTATAAGAAATAGGGATTTTGTTTGCATCCAGAATAATTGTTTTGATCCTGGGATGAATGCGCTACTCCAGTATGCCGCTACAGCCTGTGAAAATAGCGTAGCGAAAGCAGCTCCGACGCCCCCGTAAGATGGAATCAGAAGATAGTTCATCGTCATGTTTACTACGGCGCCCACGCATGTAGATATAAGAGAGAAACGATGCATTTTTTCAGTCAAGAGATATTGACCTCTGCACAC
This sequence comes from Luteolibacter sp. AS25, assembly GCF_046736275.1. Taxonomy (GTDB): domain Bacteria; phylum Verrucomicrobiota; class Verrucomicrobiia; order Verrucomicrobiales; family Akkermansiaceae; genus Luteolibacter. Next base: position 2,970,480 of record NZ_CP151837.1, on the reverse strand, counting down.
TCCGGTGAAGACGAATAGGGATGCCCACACATGGATGGTGAGGATCGACGCTGCTGCTTGATATTGGTTCCCATAGAGTAAGACTATTATGAAAGGAGAAAGTAATGTGACCGGTAAGATGATCAGGTAGGCAATTGCCGAGTTGAGGGCCATGAAGCCTCGGAGGCGCTTTAGATACAGATCTTCTGATCTCTCCTTAGCTCTAACGATAGATGGGTATAGAGAGTTGGCCAACAACATAGGCACAAAGTACCAGATGGAGCTGAGCTTTGTAGCTGCCGAATACTCACCCACGGCCTTATTTCCCATCATGCTCCCAAGCATGATTTGGTCGATTCGCATATAGATTGTAATCGCTAGGGCGGAAAACATCACCGGCCATGATTCTTTTAACAAGTTACCGGCGAGTTCTTTCGATAGACGCCATTCCATAATGCTTCCATAATTCAGTTGGTAAAACCGAATTTTTATCAAACTGAGGGTCAATATTTCAAAAAAGCTGATTACCGCAAACGGAAGTAACGACCAACCGGCGTAGATTGCGATGACTTTTGCCCCAGAATAGAGCAACATAGTAATTACTGACGCAATCACAGAGAGTCGAGCCTGCACCTGTGACTGAAACCACATTTCGATGTGCTCGAAAGGTAGAAGGATTAGTCCCGCGCCAAGGACGACGTAGAGTGGAATTTGATCTTCGGGTGTTTTTCCTAAGACGACTATAAGGAGCATCAATGCGTATAGGAGAACCCCGGAGATACCATTGATCACAAAACAGGTGCCGAGAATTTTGTTCTTCGACTCTGGTTGGGCGATCATTTCTCTTTGCGCAATACTTTGAATTCCCAGTTGAGCAAAAACGGTGACAAGTGCGACGATTGAAAGAATGTAATTGTATAAGCCGAAATCTGAAGGTCCCAGATGGCGAGCCACGGTGACACCGACAAATAAGCCGAGGATCAGTCTGAGCATCTGACCTCCGAAGAGCCAACCAGTGTTTTTCAGGTATTTCCTGAAGCCCTCGTGTTTACGTCCGATTGCGGTCAGGCTTTTTAATTTAGCATACATCAATCAAAGCACGGGGTTTTGCGGCTGGGTGACGTGGTTATTTCTTCCGAATGCATGCAAGGCGGGTGCTGAAGCCCGCCTCAGCTGCCGCTGATTCTGGTAATAAGCGATGACATAGCCCAGGCAGAACCAGTTAGTGATAGCGCCGTAAGGAACTTCGTAAGTTGCTTGTACAAAACCGTTTGCCAGGCCTGCGAGAAATATGAGCATCGCGAGCAGGGCAGTACGGTCTGCCTCATCACGTGCTGCAATGGCAGCGCGCGTGACCTTGGCGCAGGTCCTGTAGAGGGTAAATACCATGAACATGAACAGAGTCACACCTGCTATCCCCAAGCGACCAATGACCGTGAAGAAGACGTTGTGGGGATAACGGGCGTAGGTTGCCGCATCCACGGAGTGGATATCCATACGCATATATTGCTCCAGAAAGCTCGATGTGATATCGCTTCCAAGTCCCATACCAAAGACGGGATTGATAGCCATGGCGTCCTCAAAGACGATGGTCCACCAAGCGATGCGCCAGTCGGTAGTTCCTGATGTTGTTGCGCCAGCTCCAAAGGCCTCAAGGTGCTCGTTGTCTTCGAGCATATGGCCGCTTTCAATTACGCCAGCGGCGATAAGTATCCCGACGACAAGCATTAGAATGGTTATGATCAAACCCATGCTGAGGAAGAGGTCCTTTCTTTTTCCTACCAGAATACAATGGCCTCCTACTAGAACGAAAGAGAAGATTCCAGCTGTCTTCGCGCCAATCAGTGCGAATAGTAGTATCATACCCAGGCCTGCGAGGTGGAGTTTTTTCTGCTGGATACCGATTAGTAGATAATAAATGCCACCTGCCGCGACGAGCGGAAGGTATGCATCCGGGTGGGGGCTGAAAATAACGCTCGCCGCCTCCAGAAGGCCGAACTGTCCGGCCTGGCCTAGTGCTGCATAAACCGCACTCCCTATCCATGCCGCGAAGATCGCGATTTTCAGGATTATCCCGAAGATGTGGTCGAGATCGTTATGTCGGAAAAGAGTATACCCGAAAAGGGCGAATGCCGCGTAATAACCTATGGCACTGTCGCGAATCGCCACAAGTCCGAATCGATCATATCCCGAGGTGAGATACAGTCCTACGACTATCATCCAAGTGATGATCATGACGTGGCTGAAAGTCGGGAAAATTTTCGCTCCCTTGTAGAGTCTCATGATGTAGCCCAAGCCAGCGCAGCAGAAGACAATTTCACCGATGTAGAATGGCTCCGCAGGGGAGATATAGGCGAAACCTTTTCCGGCAAATGCGTAGCCGACTATCAGGAGTGCGATCAGCTTGAAATCAAATGGGACGCTACGTTTGATCAGGTAGATCAATGCCAGTACGAACACTGCCACCAGGGCGAAGATCTGAAGTCGCTCCGGGAGTGCGGATGTTTCGCCTATCAGCCAGATTCCGAAAATGATGGCAACGACTGGAATTATGAAGCTGAGTAACTTGTTGCTGTTCATATTTTTTAGGTTTTGACGCGGGATACTTGGGGATAACTAGTGAATTGTCGACGAGCTTATAGAGGATCAGTTCGGAGACTGGTCGTCGCTATAAATTCTGGAATTCGGGCTAATTATTGGGTCTTTGGGAAGCGGGTCGATCCCTCTGGGAGATGGGCTGATCCCTCTGGGAGATGGGCTGATCCCTCTGGGAGATGGGCTGATCCCTTTGGGAGATGAGCCGATCCCTTTGGGAGAGGAGCCGATCCCTTTGGGAGATGAGCCGATCCCTTTGGGAGATGAGCCGATCCCTTTGGGAGATGCGCCGATCCCTTTGGGAGATGCGCCGATCCCTTTGGGAGATGCGCCGATCCCTTTGGGAGATGCGCCGATCCCAAAGGGAGATGCGCTGATTACGGCGAAAAATTGAGATTTATTCCGATAAGATCGGCGACTTTGCTAAGAATGACCAAATCGCCAACAGCGATAACTGTGTCGAAGAGGCGTATATAGTAGTGTATTTGGCTAAATATACCATATATAGTATATGCGCTCTAAACTTCGTATGAAACTGGGTTCGGATCCATTGACGAATTGGTCGAGTTTCCGCAAAATCCATTTGCAGGGTAAGGAAACGCTGCCGGACGGATCACTGGATGACAATCAGGTCGAGGTCATTGAGCCCGTTTTGAAACTTAAAAAAGAAAAAATATAATGCCTAAAATTACATCGAAGATTGTGGATCGCATTGAGGGATTTCGCGTCGCGTGGCGTGAAATGGCACCCGATGCGGTTTTCGCAGGAATGACTTATGAGCAGTTTGTGGAGGCCAGTGAGCCGCCTTTGACTGTGCGTGATGAGATTCTTGCGCTTGAGAGTAAGCTGAGCGGAAAGAAGGCTGAGAAGCTGATCGCCGATGACGCTGCCTCCGAGATGCTGGCCCTGGTTGTGAACTCCGTGAGGGGAACGCAGGGATATGGTGATGATTGCTCGTTGTATCGCGCTTTTGGTTTTGTCCGAAAGAGCGAGAGGAAGAGTGGTTTGACCCGTAAGTCAGCAGCAATGGCCGACGAAGCGAACGCCAACTGATCCAAGCTGTCGAAATCCTAGATCAGAAAGCGCCGCTTTGTGGTGTTACCCAAGTCGTCAGTCCCTTAATTGGGGCTGGCGACTTTTCTTTTAGAAAAAAGTGGAGGCGGTGGAAAGCTGAAATTGGAGTTATGTGAGCGGTGAGCGGGAGGCGACTGTAGTCCTTGTAGGCTTGAGTTTTTGCTGCGGTGGCTTATCCGGCGCCGGAACGACGCCGCTCCTTGGGCTAGGCTTTTGGAGCGGATTTTGTGGGCGTTTGCTTCTCCCGGCAGGCTTGCATTGAGAGGGAAAGGGTTTCGGCTTCTTCGAGCCATTGGATGATTTCCCTCAGGTTGAGGGAGCGATCGTTCAGGCGATCGAATTCCCGGCTGCCCTCGGGGGTGCCCCATTTCCAATCCGGAGCTATGGTCGGGTTTGAATTCATGGGATTCGCTTAAGTTCTTCGATATCAAACAGGTCCTGAGGACGGGAAGCTTCCCGCTTCATGGTGAGCAGGCTTTCCAATGAGACGATGGTGGCGATATTTCCGGGGCTCAATTCCATTTTTGAGACCTTTTCCAGCTCGCTGGCGAAATCGAAGGGCTCGTAGATGAATATATCGATGGGTGTCCGGTTGTGCTGATCACTCCACAGTTTGAGAACGATCATATTTTTCTCCTCCCGCCAGAGCTTCCGTGTATCCGGATTTGCGAATTCCTCCGGGCTGGTGGGAATGGCGATCTGGTAGCCGATGCCGAAGAGAGCGTTCAGGCCGAGGAAAATATTTTCCCGCTTCAGCTCAAGGACGATATCGACGTCCCTGGTCATCCGGACAAATCCGTGGGCGTTGACCGCAATTCCACCAACGATGATGTATCGGGCGCCCGCGGTGTTCAGAGCGTGGACGATGGCTTCGACGCTGCCTAGTTGCATGGACGGAGGTTTTTTGGTGCAGGCTGCCTGAACCGGTGGCTGCTGTGGGAGAAAAAAAGAGGAGGGCGGCCCATTGTCGGGCCGCCCTCCGGAAAGGGGGCTACACGATCATGCCGGCGGCGACGGTTTCATTCGTGCCGGGATCGACCAGAATGAAAGAGCCGGTATTCCGGTTGCGACGGTATGAATCGTGAACGAGTGGGGTAGCGGTGCGCAGGGTAATGCGGCCGATGTCGTTCATGGAGAGGCTTTCGATGTCTTCCATTTTGTGAAGGGTGTTCACATCGACCTGATATTTGACTTCCTGGAGGATTGCTTTGGTCTCCTGGGTGCAGTGACGGATGATGAGCTTGGAACGTGCGGCCATTGGGCGCGGGGAGAACCAGCAGACCATTGCCTCGATGTCTTGTGAGACCTTCGGGACGTTGTTCGCTTTCACGAGGGTATCTCCACGTGAGATGTCGATCTCATCGGTGAGTGTCATACAGATGGACTGCGGAGCGTAGGCTTCCTGGAGGTCGCCTGCTTCAGTGGTGATGGCTTTGATTTTAGTGGTGAAGCCGGATGGGAGGACGGTGACGTCATCTCCAGGCTTGAATACGCCACCGGCCACGCGGCCGGCATAGCCACGGAAGTCGTGCCATTCATCGGACATCGGGCGGATGACCCACTGGACAGGGAAGCGTGCATCGACGTGATTTTCCTCGCCGCCGACGTAGATGTTTTCCAGGTGGTAGAGGAAGGTTGGGCCCTCGTACCAATCCATATGCTTGGATTTATCGACGACGTTGTCACCATTGAGTGCGGAGATCGGGATGGCTGTGATTTCCACGACATTGTCGAGGCGGGAAGCGAATTCCTTGTAGTCCTTGACGATGGTGTTGAAGACTTCCTCCGAGTAATCGACCAGATCCATTTTGTTCACAGCTACTACCAGGTGCTGGATACGGAGAAGGTTCGCGATGAAGGAGTGGCGCTTGGTTTGCTCGATCACGCCTTTGCGGGCATCAATGAGGATGATTGCCACGTTGGCGGTGGAGGCGCCGGTGACCATGTTGCGGGTGTACTGGGTGTGGCCCGGGGTATCCGCGATGATGAATTTACGTTTCGGTGTGGCGAAGTAGCGGTATGCGACGTCGATGGTGATGCCTTGTTCGCGCTCGGCCTTAAGGCCATCGGTAAGGAGGGCGAGATTAACGTTTTCATCGCCACGTTTTCTGGAGGATTCCTCCATGGCTTCGAGTTGGTCCTCGAAAATGGATTTGGAATCGTAGAGAAGACGTCCGATGAGTGTTGATTTGCCGTCATCTACTGAGCCGGCGGTTGTGAAACGAAGAAGATCCATGGGATAAAGTGGGAATTGATCAGTTTGCGGTGATCAGGAAAAAATATTGATTGGTTGGAGTGCTGGGTTGCTGGAAGATTTAGAAGTAGCCTTCTTTTTTACGGTCTTCCATGGCGGTTTCCGAACGTCTATCGTCGGAGCGGGTGCCGCGTTCTGTCTGGCGGGCTGCGGAAACCTCTGCGATGACTTCATCGAGGTTGGAGGCAGTGGAGCGAACCGCACCGGTGCAGGTGGCGTCTCCGATGGTGCGGAAACGGACGACTTCCCTGGTGACTTTTTCGTGTTCCTGGGGTTTCAGGAAATCGGTGACAGCGAGGAGCGAGCCGTTCCGTTCGAAGATTTCGCGCTCGTGGGCGAAGTAGATGGAAGGAAGAGGAATTTCCTCGCGCTGGATGTACATCCAGATGTCCATTTCAGTGAAGTTGGAGAGAGGGAAAACGCGGAAGTGTTCACCTTCATTCTTACGTCCGTTGAATAGATTCCAGAGTTCCGGACGCTGGTTTTTCGGATCCCATTGGCCGAAGTCATCGCGGTGGGAGAAGAAGCGCTCTTTCGCGCGTGCTTTTTCCTCATCGCGGCGGCCACCACCGAGTGCGGCATCGTATCTGTGTTTTTCGAGGGTATCGAGAAGGGTAACGGTCTGGAGCTTGTTACGGGAGGCGTTAGGTCCGGTTTCTTCCACAACGCGGCCGGAATCGATGGAATCCTGGACGGAGCCGACCACGAGCTCTGCGCGGAGGAGTCTAACGAACTCATCTCGGTAATGCATGGTCTCGTCGAAGTTGTGCCCGGTATCCACGTGAACAAGAGGGAACGGAGGGCGCGCAGGCCAGAATGCTTTCTTGGCGAGCCAAGCCATGACGATGGAGTCCTTGCCGCCGGAGAAAAGGAGGGCTGGGTTCTCGAATTGTGCTGCGGTCTCCCGAAGGATGAAGATGGCCTCTGCTTCGAGTTGATCGAGGTGTGATAGTTGATAGTTAGGCATGGTAAAAATCCTTTGTGCTATAAGCAAAGCTGCGACGCGCGTTCAGCGGTCGCATGGCGTTGTTGTAGGAATATTGAAGGTGGGTCAAGTAATAATTAGTAATATGAGTGGGTTACTAATGATTACTCTCTGGCGATTCTCGGCAGGGCTTTTTCGACGAGCTCGATGGCTGCTTCCTCTACGCTGAGAACCTCTGTATCCAAGGTGATATCAGGGAATTGAGGGGGCTCGAAGGAGCTTGCCTGACCTGTAAAGTTGGCGATTTCTCCTTTGGCTGCTTTCGCATAAAGGCCTTTCACATCCCGTTTCTGGCACGCCTCGAACGAGGCTTGCACGTAAACTTCCAGTAGATTTTCTTCACCGATGATACCTCTGGCGAGATCGCGCAGTTCACCACGCGGGGTGATGGCGGAGATGAAGACGATGGCACCGTTGGCGATGAGGATTTTGGCGATTTCCGCAATACGGCGGATGTTTTCGAGACGATCCTGGTCTGAAAAAGACAGGTTGTTGTTGAGTCCGGAGCGGATGTTGTCTCCATCGAGGATGATGGTGTAGCGGCCTTGCTGATGGAGGACGCGCTCCGTGGCGTTGGCGATCGTGGATTTACCGGAGCCGGATAGGCCGCACATCCATATGGCCAGGCCTTTTTGGCCGAGCAGGACTTCTTTGTCGTGGCGATTCAGGAATCGATGGAACTCGGTGTGGATATTGGTGCTCATGGGAAATACAGGTAAACTTGGAATTTACGGGGAGCAATGGACGCTTGTGAAGAGTGCTATGATTTCCCGCGCCTCCCGGAGATTGGTGGAGAGATCTTCACTGATTTACCGGCAATCATCAATAAGTAGTTCAGTCTCAAGATAGGTTTGATTTTCTTTCCTTGGAAATACTCCGGGTATGAGACGTTTTTAGTGGGATAAATGCTGATAGTGACAGACGTAAAAGCCTCCGTAAGTTTACGAAGGCTTTCACTAAGGTAGTCGTTTGCTGTCGGGTACTCAGATTTTTAGCGATTTCATGCAATCTATCAGCCTTTGCCGATGATGAAGGCTTCGAATCCGTGTTTTGCGAGTGCTTCCGCGGGTAGAATGGCGCGGCCATCGAACACGAACGCTGGTTTCAACATCAGCTCGTGGATTTTCGGAAGGTCCAGATCGCGGAATTCATCCCATTCGGTAAGGGTGGCTAGTGCGTGCGCGCCTTTTGCCGCAGCATAGGGATCCGCGGCGATCTCGACGTTTGAATCGATCAGTTGCTGGGATACTCCGACTTCGAGGAGGTCACGCTGGATTGTTGCGAACGGGACGCGAGGATCATAGATGACGACTTGTGCGTTCTCCGCGATGAGGTCGCGGCAGATATTGATGGCTGCGGATTCGCGGGTATCGTTGGTGTCCTTCTTGAAAGCGAAACCGAGAATGGCGATGCGTTTGCCATTAACGGTATTGAAGAGGGTGCGGACGATTTTCTCCACGAAGCGGGATTTCTGCCAATCGTTCATGGTGACGACCGAGCGCCAGTAAGCTGCGGGTTCGTGAAGATTGAAGGACTCGCAGAGGTAAACGAGGTTCAGCAAGTCCTTTTGGAAGCAGGAACCGCCGAAGCCAACGGATGACTTGAGGAACTTCGGGCCGATCCGTGAGTCTGTGCCGATGGCGCGGGAGACTTCATCCACATCAGCGCCGGTCGCCTCACAAAGTGCGGAAATGGAGTTGATGGAAGAGATGCGCTGCGCGAGGAACGCGTTTGCGACGAGTTTCGAGAGCTCCGAGGACCAAAGGTTGGTAGTGATGATCCGTTCGCGGGGGACCCAGTTTTCATAGACGGCGACGAGAGCCTCGAGAGCCTCCCTACCTTCCGGAGTCTGCTCCCCGCCAATGAGGATGCGGTCCGGGTTTTCCATATCGGTGACGGCAGTGCCCTCCGCGAGGAATTCCGGGTTCGAGAGGACCTGAAAGGTGGCGTTTGAGCTATTGTTCGCCGCGATGATGCTCTGGATGGCGGTGGCAGTTTTGACCGGGATGGTCGATTTCTCGACAATGATTTTATTTCCCTCGGAGACTTCCGCGATGAGACGGGCTGCGGACTCGATGTAGCGCAGGTCAGCGGCGCGGCCCGCTCCAATGCCATACGATTTGGTGGGAGTCCCGACGCAGACGAAAATGAGATCTGCTCCTGCGATGGACGGTTTGAGGTCGGTAGTGAAGTGCAGGTTCTTACCGCGTGATTTTTCTACAATTTCCTTCAGGCCCGGTTCGTAAACTGGAAGTGTATCGGAATTCCATGCATCGATGCGGGCCTGATTCATATCGCAGACTGTCACTGTGATATGAGGGCATTTGGCGGCGATCATTGCCATGGTAGGGCCGCCGACGTAGCCGGCTCCGAGGCAGCAGATAGAGTTGATTTTCATGAGATTATCAGGGGTGGGGGATCTGGATCAGTTGCGGGTGTGGTCGCGGATGGAGTGATAAAGGAAAAGCGAATTGTAGGTGAAGTAACGTCTAAAAAGTCTGCGGGGCTCCATTGCCAGACGATAGGCCCATTCCATTCCAGCTTTCTGAATGGCTGTGGGTGCCTGCTTTACCTCTCCTGCATGAAATGCAAATGCAGCACCGATGCCAAAATAGACCGCAGGGGGCAGGCGGTGCTTGTTTTCTGCGATCCAGAGTTCCTGTTTCGGGCAGCCGAGGCCTACCCAGACAAGGTTGGCTCCAGACTGGCGAATTTTTTCAATGATTTTAAGCGTCTCGGACTCCGCCCACTCTCCGAATGGCGGGGAGTAGGAATCTGCTATCGTGGAATCGGGGAATTCGCCTGCGAAGCGGTCCCGTAATTTTTTCAGTGTGCTTTCCTTGCCGCCGAGAAGGAAATGACTGATCCGGACTTCAGGTGTGTTTGTTGCCTCGAAAACCTTGAGCATCAGAGTCGGTCCATAGACACGATCCGTAAGTTTATCCGGTCCGGTGAGGTGGGCGTTGAGGGTCCATACGAGCGGCATTCCGTCCGGGGCGATGAGGTCGAAGCGTGAGATGGCTTCCCCGAATCGTACGTCGCTACGTGCGAGCGCAGCGACATGGGTATTGGCTGCCTCGACCGCGTAGGGCCTGTCTCCGAGGGAGCTTTTGTCCAGTGCCCATCTGGTGGCTTGATCGTAATCAACGACGGCGACGGGAAGGCCGATAACAGGTAACCGTTTCAATATAACAGGAGATGTGGAAAAAGGAGGAGAGCTAGACTTTGCAGACTGGCTCTATCGGTAGGAAACCGGTATTTGCGGCGATGGATTGATCCCGGGTTTCCTGATCTGCGAAGAGGTAGAGTGCGTATCCGCCGTGCCCGCCGCCACAGTATTTGCGGGCAGTTGCTCCGGGAATTTCCGGGAGGACATCCATACCCTCGTCGAGCTGTGCTTCGTATGAGAGTGTGATGGCCTGGGCAAGTTGTGCGCAATCGGCGGTGAGAACAGCTTCTCGCGCGTGGCGGGCAGCTTCGGCGATTTTATCGAAATTCCGCTTGGTTTCGGCGAGACCCGGGGTGTCGTGCGGCTTGCCGGTCCAAAAGAGGGCCATGAGGCCGTTAAGGAAATCACCGTTTCTTTTAAAATCGAGGACGGGTCTATCGCCGGAGCGCCAGACACAGAGGCCTGTCTCACGGATTACCGCAGGATCCTGCCAACCGACGCCGAGCTCAAGTTCCGACTCGATACTTTCGCGTCCATTGAGGAGTGCCCATGCCCCGCTGCCGCCGAGCCCCGCTTGTTTTTCGTAGGCCCACTCGCGGAGTGAGACGAGGGGTGAAATGGCGCAATTGACGATGTATTCGCTTTCCCTGGAGAAGCGCGGGACATCGAGCCAGCCGCCTGCGAAATCGACCCGGAGAGGTGCTTCCGTGGGAGCCTGGACCCAGCGCACGATGGAGGAGGTGGATACCGGGTCAAAGCGAGGAGGTGTCTTGGGAAGGAGGGTGTATTCCGCTCCGACACGCGCGCAAAGTTCACGTTTGATATCACCGTATTTATCGTCTTCGGTGACAATGAGGAAATCCGGTTTGATGCGGAGGAAATCCTCCTCGAAATCGACGCCCTCCTTCTGGCCCTGGGAGATGATGACTTCATCGATCATGCGCATTCCGGAGAGGAGCGCGTGTTTGTGATCGTCCGGGATGGAAGGTTTCCGGCGTTTGTGATGCCAGAGAACCTCCGCGGATGCGAACGAGACGATGAGGTAGTCACCAAGAGCACGTGCTTCCTCGAAAAACTGAAGATGTCCGGCGTGGAGAATATCGTAGCAACCCGAGACGAAGACTTTCTTTAGCTTTGGTTCTGGCATGGGGACTTTTTAAAGGAGTTTTGTAAGTTTGTCTGCTTCGCGCTCTTTCGAATATTATATTCGAAAGTATAGGTATGAGCAGGGCAAGCGGTGGACGGTGGCTCTTCTTTATTAGAAGCTCAAGATGTTGGTAGCTCCTGCACGCTACCGCCCTTGGTCGATTTTCCTTTTTGAGGGGAAAAAACCTGAGGGAGTGATTATGGGTGGTGGGATTTTGCATCCTGGCCGGACGCAGTAGACGATTGAGAGGTGACGGAAAGTATTGTTCAATTCAAAATGAACAAAGCCGCCGCGCTTTCGGTAGCTAGAAATCAGGGGAGGGCTTTGAGGGTAGCAGGATCGAGAATAGATCGAGGCTAACCGGTTGTACGCTGCCGAGGAATTCCAGCAGGACTTTCACACGCTCCGTGGCGGAGGCGATGCTGTGGACGGTGCCCTTCATGCCCTGGAATGGGCCGGTGGCGACCTCGATTTCGTCTCCGACGTCGAGTTTCGGAGTCAGGGTGATGATATCGTCCCCATCGCCGATCTGGCTTTGGACCTGATCGATGAGGGATTTCACGAAATCCTCCGGCACGTCCGGGATTTCCGAGCCAAACCGGACAAGGCCGCGAACTCCTTGGGAAAACATGACAGCACGCTCCATTTCCATGAGGTCGAATTTGGCGAGGACGTAGCCGGGAAAGAGTGGCTCCAGCCACCATATTTTGCCGCGGCGGGTGGCTTTCTTATATTTGATGCGGGGGCAGAAAACTTCGATATTTTCCAACTCCTGAAGGTGCTTTGCTGCGATATGCTCGCGCTTCGTCTGTGTACGAACGCAGAACCAGCGGGGAATACTTTTTTCTTCTTGAGTCATTGTCCGAGGAATTTCTGTAAGACGGGGAGGACTTGTCCGCCGCGTTTTGCCCAGCTTTCGAGGCGATCAATACGCTCGGTGAAAAATTCGCGGTCGGCGGAATCCGCGCTGTTGAGGGCTGTTTCCTGGATAAGCTCCAGCCTGGCTTTTCCACTATCGAGATGGGGGCGGACCTGCTCGCGGATGAAGCCGCCGACGAGGCGCTTCAAATCGACGGCGGGCTCGTAATAGGTTTTCCTATCGCCGTTTTTGATGGTTTCCCGGATGGCACCCAAGGTGCGAAGCGTGCGTAGTCCCTGGCTGGCCGAACCTTTGGAAATGCCGAGGAGGCGTACGAGATCATCGAGCGAGAGCGGGGTGGTGGAGATGTAGAGGATCCCGTAAATTTCCCCGAGAGAGCGGGGCAGGCCGAGGACGCGAACGCCATCCACGAAGAAATCCACAACCTGTTGCTGGAGCAGAGTTAGGTTGCTGGACTTATCCTGAATCTCGGGGGAGGGAAATTCCACATCCCTTAACTATTGGAAGGTGGGTGATTGTTCAAGAATTTTTGAACAACGTAATCACGTAGGTCTCCGGAGTTGGAAAGCCGCGCGAAACTAGAGCATGTCCCGGGTGATGGTGTAGCTGGCAGCACAGCGCGGGCACTGGACGGCGATGGATTCCGCACCGGCGAAGAGCTCGTCTGGCTTCTCACGCCAAGCTCCCAGGATGGGGAGAATCTTCTCTACCGTGCAACCGCAATGGAAGCGGAATGGGCGGGTCTCAAGGAGGTTGGTCTCCTCCGTTTCCTGAATCGCGGCGACATCGGCCTCGGTGAGGTTTTCGAGCCATTCCAAATCAGCATCCGGTTGGGCGGCGATAAGGACGAAACTCTCATCGTCCAGCCGGAAAGCGCGCGCGGGGCGTTGTTCTGACTGGGTATAGAACTGTGAGATCCATTTCACCGGATCACGGCCATCGACCTCAAGGGTGGAGGTTCTTGGCCCCGTGCCATCCGCCACGGTGGTCTGCGAGTAGAAGTAATTTCTATCCGGCTCACGGATATCTTCCGTGAAAACGCGGCCTGTGATGCTGGCTTCGTTGGAGGATCCGGTTACGAAGAGATTGATGCGCGGAGCGCGAAGGTTGGCCGTCCATGCGATGGTTTCCGACCAAGGGCGTGCACTGAGGTGCAAGGTGAGGACGGCGATTGCGTCCTTGAGCATCTGATCCAGCTCGCGGGGGTAGCGAATTTTGTTTTCCGATAAATGCAGATAATAATCCGTATAGATATCGATAAATTGAGCGCGCACCATCAGGCAGTTGCGGTGGCGGACGAAGATTGATTCGACTTTTGTGAAGTCCTCGGGCTGCATCAGTTGTGGAGTTATATGGTTTTCCCATCCGGGCATCAACAAGTTCTCATCCGCCGGACCGGGAGGTGGCGGGAGAGTGCTTTGAGAGATGCCGGAGAGTGATGAAGGCGTATTACGCGCCCGGAAGCTCGATGAAGCCTTCGAGTTTACGGATACGTGTAGGGTGGCGCATTTTCCGGAGGGCCTTGGCCTCGATCTGACGGATACGCTCACGTGTGACCTGGAATTGGCGGCCGACTTCCTCGAGGGTGCGGCTGTAGCCATCCTTGAGTCCGAAGCGCTGCTCCAGAACTTCCTGTTCACGCTCGGTGAGTGTGTCGAGGACGTCGCGGATTTTTTCCTTCAGCATGGAGAAGCCTGCTTCTTCCATCGGGTTGTCAGCGGCTTTATCCTCGATGAAGTCTCCGAAGGAGGTGTCATCGGAATCACCGACAGGTGCCTGAAGGGAAATCGGTTGCTGGGCCATCTTGAGGACGGCGCGAACACGCTCGACCGGAAGGTGGATTTCCTCGGCGATTTCTTCCGGGGAAGGTTCGCGGCCGTATTCCTGGACAAGCTGTTTCTGAACGCGCATCAGTTTGTTGATGGTCTCGATCATGTGGACCGGGATACGGATGGTGCGCGCCTGATCCGCGATGGAGCGGGTGATAGCCTGACGAATCCACCACGTTGCGTAGGTGGAGAATTTGTAACCGCGGCGGTATTCGAATTTTTCGACGGCTTTCATGAGGCCCATGTTGCCTTCCTGGATGAGATCGAGGAAGGAGAGGCCGCGGTTGGTGTATTTCTTCGCGATGGAGATCACGAGACGAAGGTTGGCCTCGACCATTTCGGTTTTCGCCTTGAGGGCCTTTTTCATCCAGAGGCAGAGCTCCGCGTTGGTCGGCTCGAAGTTTTCATCGTTGAGCCATGAGCGTTGCTGGAGTTCGCGCATTTTTGTCACGAATTCCTTATCGTCCGGATGGGTGTTGAGGCGGCGGGAGTATTTCCAGAATTTCTGGACGTAATCTTCAACGCGCTCGCAGAAATCCTCGACGATCTTCTGCTTGTAGTAGAAGCGGACGTAGATGCGGTGCATGGAAACGAGGTTCTTCTCGAAGGTTTCCTCAAGTTTCTTTTTGCTGCGTGGATTTTTGACGGAAAGCTGGCGGAAGATGTTGTCGTTCTCTTCGTGGAGGGCCTTGAGCTGCTCACAAAGTTTCGGGAGGCCTTTCATGTAGCGCTCACGTGATTCGATTTTTTTATCGAGGATGACACGGTCAAAGCGTTCCTTGCCTTTGGTGAGGTTGTCCGCGAGCTCGAGGTAGGCGTCTGTAACGAAGCCGAATTTGTGGAGATTTTTTGAAACCTCGATCTCGGCATCCTCGATGCGTTTGGAGATTTCCACTTCCTGCTCACGGGTGAGGAGCGGGACCTGGCCCATCTGCTTGAGATACATGCGGACAGGATCGTCGAGGATATCGAGCTTCTGGTCTGCCTTGACCTCTTCTTCCTCGCCATCGCCCTCGTCGCGCTTCTTGTCCTTGAAGCGGTCTACCTCGGAGGCATCGATGATATCGAACTCCATGTTCCGGAGGCGCTCCATGATGGCTTCCACGTCTTCCGGATTAACGAGATCGTTCGGCAGGATCTCGTTGATGTCATCGTAGGTGAGGTATTCCTGTTCCTTGGCGAGCTTGATGAGCTCACGGATTTTTTCCTGGATCTCAGGGGTGTCGATGCGGCGCTTGGCTGTTTTCTTTGTTTTGCCGGCCGGTGCTTCAGCGAGAGGGTTGGTAACCGTTGTGGCTTTTTCCGCTGGCGCTGCTGCTGTGGTAGTTTTTACGGCGGCTACCTTTTTGGTGGCTGTCTTTTTAACTGCAACTTTTTTGGTGGCGGTGGTTGTCGCTTTCTTCGCAGGAGCGGCTTTCTTTACAGCAGTCTTTTTCACTGCTTTCTTCGCGGGAGCGGCTTTCGAGGCGGTTTTGGTCGTCTTCTTTGCGGCTGGTTGGTTAGCGGAAGGTTTGGAAGGCATAAGGAGCTTGGCGGCTGGTGTGCGTGAGATTAGTAGACAATTCACCCATTAGTTGGGCACACGCAAAAAAATTACGGGCGGGCGGAATGAAGATGCACTGGCTGGCAAGGTCAAGTAGATTATTTGATGGGGTCGCGTAGATGGCGTGTGGAGCGGGAAATCTTTTGACAACGGGAGTTACCAGCCGTAGCGGACTACTCCGTGCCCGCCTTGGATGACTACACAGATCCTGTCGCGGAAATTTTCCCCGCAATGAACGATCATCATTCCCACACATGGCCCCGCGTGGAGGGTCGCGATCATTGGGTAGCGTGCCATTTCTGTGATGCCCAGCATTCCGTGACGTTGATCGAAGAGGGGGAGGTGGCCCATTGTCTGGAGTGCGGGCAGGTGCTTTACCGGAACCGGAAGGCCAGTCTTACGAGGGCGGTGGCTTATGGGATCACGGCGCTATGCCTGATGGCCATGGCAATGCTTTTCCCTTTTATCTCGATGGATGCGTTTGGAAACAAGGGGGTGGTCTCCGTGCCGGGTGCGGTGCTGAGTCTTTGGGAGGCGGGAGGTGCGGGAATTTCGATCGCGATCGCGGTATTTGTGATCGGTCTGCCGTTTTTTATGATCAGCTCACTGCTGTATCTCTGTGTGCCTTTGATGAAGGGGCGGGCCCTGCCGTATGCCGTGCGGGTGATGCGTGGATTCCTGGCGGTGCAACCGTGGGTAATGGTGGAGGTTTTTTTCCTTGGAGCGATGATTAGTCTGCTGAAGTTGGTAAAACTGGCGGATGTGGATTTGGGGATAGGCTTCTGGGCGGTGGCTGGCCTCATGTTCTGCATGGCCGGTGCGGTAGGGGGAATCGATAGGGTGGAGCTATGGGATCGTCTGGAACTGGCGGTGCGAAGGAGGAGGAAGTGAGAAGCAGCTTGCAAAATGGAATGGCGAGCTGCCACACCTGCATGAAGGTGAGTGATGCTTCCCACCACGTCTGCGAGAGATGTGGCAGTGCGCTGCATGCGCGGAAGGAGAAGAGCATCGAGCGGACGATCGCCTACGGAATCGCCGGGATACTGGCATTTATACCTGCGAATCTGCTGCCAATCATGGTGGTGACGCAGCTCGGGGTGAATGAAAATTCCACGATCATTGGCGGGGTGGCGACGTTCTGGCAAATGCATGCCTACCCGGTGGCGGTGATAATTTTTATAGCGAGTGTGATGATCCCCGGGCTGAAGTTCGTGGCGATCGCAGTGCTGACGGCGGCGGCGACGGGGCATTTGAAAATGGATGCGAGGCGGGCGAACAAGATTTACTGGCTGACCGAGTTGGTGGGGCGGTGGTCGATGGTGGATGTTTTTGTGGTGGCGATCCTTGTGGGGCTGATCCAGATGGGAAATCTGATGACTATTCGCCCGGGTGGGGCGGCGATCGCCTTCGGGCTGATGGTAATTCTCACGATGCTTTCCGCGCATTCATTTGACCCCCGGCTGATCTGGGACCGACTCCGAGAAAACGAAAAATTATGAACGACTCCGAAGAGATTCACCCAGAGGTGAAAAAAGACAGAAGCTTCAATCCTGTATGGATCGTGCCCCTGGTGGCTCTCCTGCTGGGTCTATGGCTGGTGAAGAGAAACCATGACGAAAAGGGAGATCTGGTGACTGTTCGTTTCGAGAGCGCGGCGGATCTCGCGGCCGGGAAAACGGAGGTGAAATGCCGGAATGTGACGATCGGGAAACTGGAGGATATTTTACTAACCGACAATCTGGATGTGAATACCACGCTGAGGATCAAGCCTGAGCACATGCATCTGGTGAGGGAGGATTCCCAGTTCTGGGTGGTCCGTGCACGGGTGCAGGGCAGTTCGGTATCTGGTCTGGGCACGTTGATCAGCGGAGCCTACATCGAGCTTGATCCGGGATCGCTGGGGAAGGATATGAAGAGCAAATCCAAGTTTGTGGGGCTGGAAGAGCCACCGCTGACACCGGCTAGTGTGCCGGGACTGCGCCTGGTGCTGAGTGCCGAGGAGCCGGGTTCCGTGGATGTGGGCAGCAGGATCTATTTCCGCGATACGATGGTGGGCAGAATCGAGAGCCGCGAGTTTTTCCCGGATGAAAAATTGGTGCGCTTCGGTGCGTTTTTCGAGGAGAAATACACGGGGCTGGTGACGAGTCAGACGCTTTTCTGGAAGACGAGCGGGGTAAAGCTGGATGTGGGGGCAGAGGGTTTCAATCTGGAGCTGCCATCGCTGGATTCACTGGTTTCCGGCAGGGTATCGATGGGGCCGCCGGATGATGGACTGGAGGGGGAACCGCTTGACGACGGGATGAGTGTTTCGCTCTACAATAGTGAGGAGCAGGCACGGGTGAGTCGCTTCAAGGGAGGCACGGAGTTTTTGCTGCTGGTGGATAAATCGCTGCGCGGGCTGCGTGCGGGAGCGCCTGTGGAGTTCCGAGGAATCAAAATCGGGCGGGTTGCTGAAATTTCCTACTCTCTGATCGAAGATGCGAAAATCGAGGAGATGCCGGTGCTGATCCAGCTGGATACGCGGCTGTTGGAGAAAAATTTCCCGCCAAATTTAATCGATAACGCGGCGAAGGGATTTTCCGAGGAGATCACGCGGAGGCTGAGGGCTTCCATACGGTCCAGTAGTTTGATCACCGGGCAGATGTTCGTGGATATCGATTATTTCGGCGGACTGGAAGATGTGGAGGTGGTGAAACGCGGTGGATACACGGTCTTGCCGACAGTGGAGTCCGGTCTGGGTAGGCTGGAGGACAAACTTGCAGCGCTGCTGGACAAGGTCAACGGGCTGGAGCTTGAGACATTGGTCAAAAATGTGAGCGAGACGACAAAACAGGCGACCACGACGCTGGGCTCCATTGAGGAAACCCTCGAATCCGACGAGGGTGTGATCGGTGAGGCTGAGAAAACATTGAAAGAAATGAAGGATACAATGGCATCGCTGAACACGATTCTGATCAACGAGGAAACGAAAGCCATTCCAGCCGACCTGCGGTTGACGCTGGCGAACCTGAACGAGACCTTGAAGCCGCTTTCCAGCAATGGTGCGGTCTACGGGGACCTGCGGAGGACGCTGGATGAGTTGCGTGGAACGGTGCGCTCAATCGACCGGCTGGTAGGTGAGCTGGCGGACAAGCCGAACTCGCTTATTTTCGGTAAAGATGGCAACACACGGGAAATCCCGCGGGCACGCTAGTTTCCCAACACACTATTTTCTGAATTATGAAAAATCTCACTGCGTTTGTATTTTGCTTATTAATGGCCGGTTGCGGATCGTCCGGGAATTTCTATGTGCTGGCCCCTGCCGGGAAGGTTCCCTCGAGTGGCGGACCGGGAATTGGTGTTGGGCCGGTGACGATGGCGGACTATCTGGTGGATAGGCCTTATCTGGTATTTCAAAGCACACCGACAAAGATGGAGACCTCCGACGCGCATCAGTGGGCGGGTGATCTGGAGAGCAATTTCAAAAGGGCACTGGGATCTGATCTGGGTTATCGCCGGGGGAGTGGAAATGTGCAGGAATATCCTTGGGAGCGGGAGAGCGAGCTAAGCTATCAGGTAGCGGTGGATGTGAAGCGTTTCCACGGAACCTCCGAGGGAGATGCCGTGCTGGAGGCTAGTTGGCGCCTGTATTCATTGCCGGATAGCCGACTAATCGCGAGCGGCACAACCACCCTCAACGAGCCTCTTTCCGGGGACGGCTTCGAAAGGCTGGCGGAGGCACAGAGCCGGTTGGTGGACCGGTTCGCAGTGATTCTGGCGGGGAAAATGCGCTGAAGACGAGCGCCACCAGGGTTGCCTAGGATGAGGCGCCCTGCAGGAGCCGCAGACGGTCGAGCGCCGCACCTGTCCTGATAGTATCCCGGGCGATGTCGATGGCGTCTCCGATGTGATCGGAAAGACCGGCGCAGGCGATGGCGGTTGCCGCGTTGAGAATGACAATGTCGCGTTTCGGCCCCTTTTCTTTCCCGGAGAGAATGTCCTCGAGAATGATGGCGTTGGTTTTCGCATCGCCGCCCTGGAGATCCTCTACTTTGGCGAGTTTTAGTCCGAATTCTTCCGGAGAAATTTCCTCGTCCTCGATGTCCTGGAATGTGCCGCCCTTGCAGATTCTAGTAGGTCCCATGAGGGAAACTTCATCGACAGCGCGCCCGTCCTGGGTGGTTCCGCTGACGACCCATGCGCTTTCGCGGCCAAGGCGCTGCAGGATTTCCGCAAACGCGGGGCAGAGGGATCGATCTGAAACTCCGACCAGCTGGCACTCCGGGCGGGCGGGGTTGAGCAATGGGCCAATGAGATTGAAAATACTGCGGTGGCCTGCTGCGGCGAGATTTCTGCGGACGCCGGCCACTGCCTTGAAGGCGGGGTGATAACTGGGTGCGAAGAGGAAGCCGATGTTGGATTCCTGGACGCAATCGAGGAATTGATCCGGGCTCATTTCTATATTGATGCCGAGCGCCTCAAGGACGTCAGCTCCACCGGATTTGGAAGTGATGCCGCGGTTCCCGTGTTTCACGACCACCGCACCCGAGGCCGCTGCAATGAACATGGCTGTGGTGGAGACATTGAAGAGATTCAGCTTATCGCCGCCTGTGCCGCAGACATCGAGGGATGGTCCCACGAGATCAAGAGCAGAGAGCATGGGATCTACCGCGTGCTCCAGAAAGGCTTCCACGAAGCCGACGATTTCCGCGGGAGTTTCCCCCTTCTTGGAAAGGGCGAGAAGGAGCCGTTCCTTCTTTTGATCATCAACGGCGGTATCCAGCAATAAATCGGCTGCGACTTCGATTTCCTGGGGGCTGAGTTCCTCGCCGTTTTCGAGGTGGGTGATGAGAGCGTCCATAACTTAAATTTTAAGCATGAAGTAGTAATTTCGAAACGAAGAAATTAGAGATTTAGAATGGCAGCGGCTGTTCCGAAGTAGATGAGCATTCCGGAAACATCGACGATGGATGCGAGAGACGGTGCGGAGACCACGGCGGGGTCCAGCTTGATGGCTCTGGCGGTGATAGGAAGTAGTGCGCCGAGTGTGGTGGCAGACAATACCTGAAGGGTGATGGCGGCAGCTACCGCTAGGGATAGCTTGAGGAAAGTGAAGCTTTCCGGAGTCTCCAACTGAAAGCGTGGCAGGACAAAGGATATGAAGAGGGCGATGGAAATTCCCAGCGTGATACCCAGGGAAATACCAATCCGCGCCTCTTTCCAGGCGATCCTGAGTGCGGTGCCGGTGCCGATTTCTCCCAGGGCGAGTGCGCGGATAACCATCGTAGCTGCTTGCCCGCCGGCGTTTCCGCCGGAGGCGACGACCATTGGAAGAAAAAGGGAGAGGACAAAGGCTTTTTCCAGAACCCCGCTGAAACGAAACATCACGTAGCCGGAAATGATGGAGACGAAGGCAAGGCCGACGAGCCAGATGACGCGGCGGCGATAGTGGGTGGGGACGGAGGTATTGAGGTAGGTGAGTTCCGTTTGCTCACCACCGATACCACCGAGTTTCTCGATGTCCTCGGTGGATTCTTCCTGCATGATTTCCAGGGCGTCATCGTAGGTAATGACTCCCAGCAGATGATGGAATTCATCGACAACTGGCAGGACCACAAGGTCGTAACGGGAGAGCAGGCGGGCTGCGTCTTCCTGATCCGCGGTGGCGAGGGTGAACTCGTCCACACTGTCCATGATGTCGTGGACGGGAGTGTCCCAGGTGTTGAATGCTAGGTCGCGGAGGCGTACTTTCCCGACGAGGCGGCCCTGTTCGTCCACGACGAAGATACGGGCGAGAGTTTCGGTATCCTCACGGTCCCGGTTGAGGATGGCGAGAGCCTGTTTGACCGTCATATCAGGGGTGATACGCCCGATCTGCGTGGTCATCCGGCCGCCGGCGGTGTCTTCCTCGTATTTGAGGAGGTTTTTTGTGAGTTCCTTATCGCGGGGGCCGAGCAGTGAGAAAAAGCGGACCTGAGCTTCTTCTGAGACGACCTGGAAGATATCCACGCGGTCATCGTCGGAGAGGTTTTTCAGCAGGAAGCGGAGCTGCGCCGGCTTGAAATGGCCGAGGGCGTCCTCAATGAGGCTGTATGGGAGTTCCGCGACAACATCGGTGGCAATTTCCGGGCCGATGGTCTTGAAGAGGAAATCGCGGTCCTCATCGTCAAGGTGCTCGTAGAGCTCGGCAAGGTCGGCGTAGTGGACATTTTCCGCGGTGGAAAGTAGTGCGGAACCGTCACGCGCCTCAATGGCACGCATTACTTCAGAAATTGGCTTATCCTCTTCGTCTTCAGGCACAACCGGAGACTGGAGCGAATTATCTCCGCGGGTCAATCGCCATTGGCAGAAGATTTTGCCACATTCGGATCAGGGCTGCGCAGAGCCTTATGCAGAAAGGCAGCGTGATACCTCATCAAGCAGTTCCTGGGGCGTGAACGGCTTTTGGAGGAACGAGCATGCCCCTTTTTCAAGTGCCGTGGCCCGTAGTTGTGCATCATCGTCGGTGGTGATCATGATCACCGGGATATGCCGCAGGGTTTCAGATTTTTTCCAATGATCGAGAACTTCGATGCCGCTGATCTCCGGCATAATGCTATCCAAGAGCATGAGGGCCGGTGCCTTTTCGGACGCGATTTTCAATGCATCCAGACCGTCGACCGCAGCGTCCACTTCATAACCTGCGTCCTTGAGCAGGAAAGTAAGGATACGGACAATAAAGCGATCGTCATCGGCCAAAAGGATGCGGGGCCTGGAGCCTGTATCAGTGACCGGTGGTTCAGATGGGGTTGGCTGCTCTGTCTTTGGTGAGTAGGGGACGGATACATCCCCATGGAGGATCTTTCTGATTTCTTCGACAAAGTAGCTGATACTACTATCTCCTTTCTGGAAGAAATGAGTGGCACCCGCGTTTTTTGCAGCGATTGCAACTCCGGAGAGGTAATCCGAGCTAGAGACGACGACGACGGGTAATTCCCGAAGATTTTCGTGGGATCGAATAAATTCCAGGACTCCAACACCATCGATATTGGGCATGATAAGGTCGAGGACCACGAGATCAGGGGGACTTGTTTCCAGGCAGCTGATCGCTTCTGATCCGTCGCAGGCGACTTCTACCTCGAAGCCAATTTCCTCGAGTTTCCTTCGAGTAAGCTTCGCCATGAGCGGGTTATCTTCAGCAATGAGAATTTTCTTGGGCATTTTTCCGGTGATCCTAGTGACTTTTTACACTTATTTCGTGTGGGTAAAGTATCAATGCTTATGAATCCGGGTCAAAGGGACTTATCGTATACGCTTATGTGTGGACGTTCAGGTACTCTGAAAGAGATTTTTCCAAAGGAATCCTTATGCTTTGGGCGAGCGGTTTGGGGATGTGATCTTCAGATTATTGAGCTTCGCCCTGAAGTTCAGTAACTTATAAATTATCTGCAACTGGTTCCATGCTTCATCATGAAATTGCTTCGCGTGGTTCAGGGCTTTCTGGATGGCAGACTTGTCCAACATGTCCAGGGGCGCGATGATACCCTTCATGCCGCACGTGGCGCTGGAGCCCCGGAGTTTGTGGGCGAGCAGGCGGATCTCATCGGCTGAGCGGAAGGCAATTGCGACTTCCATCTCGTTGAGGATTTCAGAGGCTTGTTGGATATAGTCATTTGCGAATTCCTCGAAAAGCAGGGGATCCCCGGCTGTGATATCCGAGAATAGATCGAAGTCGATTGCCGAGCTGAACAAGGGGTTGGAAGGCGGCGTTGCCGGGGTGGAAGATGCACTGCTGCCGTGGATCAACTTTTCAAGCGCATGTGTGCTGGCCGGCTTGCTGATATAATCGTCCATTCCGGCATCGAGGCATTTCTGCCGGTCTTCAGCCATGGCGTTTGCGGAAATACCGATGATGCGGATCGGTTGATCATAGTGCTGGCGAATCTCGCTGGTGGCGACGTAGCCGTCCAGCTTCGGCATCTGGCAATCCATCAAAATAATGTCGTAGTGGCGCTCGCCCAGAGCATCGAGGACTTCAAGTCCATTGTTGGCGACATCCGCTTCATAACCGAGCTCGCGTAGCTGGAGTTTGGCTACTTTCTGATTAATCAGGTTATCCTCGGCCAAAAGAATTGAGAGTTTTTCCGTCGGGTGATGCTTGCTGGACGGCTCCGCGGTAGGTTCTTCCCCAGAGAGGGGATCGGAGTAGAGGATCGAGCGAATTCCCTCAAATAGCCGGTCTGCCTTCACTGGCTTGGTAATGGTGCCGCCAATGCCACCATCCCTCAGTTCTTTCTCCGGGATCTGTGTGCCGAAGGGGACAAGAAGCAGGATGCTGGTTTTCTTGAATCTCGGTGAGGAGGATATCATTCCCGCCAGTTCGAGGCCGGTTATTCCAGCCAGCTTCAGGTCAAGGATCGCGAGATCATACGGTTCGTCTTGATCGGCTGCCTGCCTGAGGATTCCAACCGCCTGTTTTCCGCCGCTAACGCTGCGCGCCTGCGCCCCCAGATTTCCAAGCTGTAGCTCTAGGATTTCGCGAGTCGGGGCACTTTCCCCGACAAGCAGGATCTTCCGGCCTGCCAATTCCCCGCTGTGCTCCGGCCGTATGCGGATCATTTCCTTCTGCTTTTCGAAAAGAATTTCAAACCAGAAAGTGGAGCCGATCCCGGGCTCGCTCATCACCATGATTTCCCCGCCCATGGTTTCGATTATTTGCCGGGAAATAGATAATCCGAGGCCGGTTCCGCCATAATTCCGTGAGTCGGAATCATCCCCCTGACAAAATGGCTCAAAGATTTCATGCAGGGAATCTTCCGCGATGCCGATCCCCGTGTCTTTGATTTCGAAGCGGAGTTTGGAGGTGTCTTCGTTTTCCGAAACGTTTGTCACATAGAGGGAAACGTCACCGGAGTTGGTAAATTTTACGGCGTTCCCGAGGATATTTGTAAGGACCTGTCTCAGGCGGCCTGCATCGCCCTTCAGATACGGGGAAATATTCGGTGCGATGTAGAATGAGATCTCGAGTTTCTTTTTTTGAGCTGTACTGGAAATTACATCAATGGTGCCTTCCACCAGTTTGTGGACATCGAATCTCTGCGTCTCGATAGCAAGCTTACCGGCATCGATTTTCGACGAGTCGAGGACATCGTTGATGATATTCAGAAGCATTTCCGCACTTTCACGGATGGTATGAATGTGGTCGGTCTGCTCCCTGTTCAGAGCCGTATGCGTCAATATATCCACCATGCCTATGATTCCGTTCATGGGCGTTCGGATCTCGTGACTCATATTTGCCAGGAACCGGCTTTTCAAACGGACGGACTCCAGAGCTGTATCCCTTGCCTCGATGAGTTCCGCAGTGCGGATACGGACTAGAGATTCCAAGGAATCGGTGCGGGCCTGGTTTTTCCTGAAGAGTCGCCATTTCGATGCCAATGCATGGGCGCACTGCCTTACTTCGATGGTGTCGAATGGCTTTTTGAGAATCAGGAATTGATCCGCGCGGGAGAGTTTGCCGATAATTTTTTCCCAGGAGTAGTCGGAGTATGCGGTGCAGATCACTATCTGGAGATCAGGGTCCGCATCCCATAGCTTCTGGCTGGTCTCAATCCCGTCCCAACCCGGGGGCATACGGATATCAATGAAAGCGACCGAAAAAGGGCGCTCCTTTGCGATGGAATCCTCGACGAGTTCAAGGGCTTCCTGTCCCTGGCTGGCGAATGAAAGGTCGAAGGGACTGCCCTCCGCTGGTGGTTGTTCGGAACCGAAAAAGTCCGCTTCCTCCCTATCGAAACTGGAGCTTCTTACGTCCAGACTAAGGATTTTCCTGAAATCCTCATGAATCGCACGATTGTCATCAACGATCAGGATACGAGCCGTTTGATCTGTTTCGTTCATGCCTGGCTTTTCCTGGTTACAGCTTCTTTGATGGGAAGAACGAGTGTGAAGGTTGATCCTTTTCCTGGTCCCCCGCTTTCCGCCAGCAAGGTCCCGCCCATTAATTTTGCAGAGAGAGAACTACTATGAAGGCCGAAACCATGACCGTCCGGGCGTGTGGTGAAGCCGTGGGAAAAGATACGGGTAAGGTTTGTTTCCTCGATTCCAATTCCATTGTCGGACACTGAAATCTCGACGTTTTTTCCGTTTTTTATAGCGCGGATAGTGATTGTTTTCCTGCCCTGCTGTAGGTCTTCACAGGCGTGTTTCGCATTGCTGATCAAGTTCACCAGAATTTGGATGGCTTGATGCCCATCGACGGAAATATCCGGGATATTATCAATTTTCCGTATGATGTTTACGTCTGAAAGGGCCAGTGATACCCCATTGATTTGGAGGCTGTGATCAATTAATTCGGAGATGGGGAGCATCTCCTCAAGGCCGGAGACCGTAGCGTGGCTCTGCTGCATATTTACGATGTCCTTGATATGATCGATGTTTTTGGTGAGTGCGGAAAGCTCCGCAAGGGCCTCCTGCTGCTCCTCCTGCATTCTCGCGGTCAGTTTTCCGAGGAATTCCGGGAACTTTTTCCCTGTGGGATCATTGGTCATGAATTCCCCGAGATTCTGCCGGTTGCTATCCAGCATGGTCGAGGCCTTCGATAAGCTTTCCACCCGGAATTTCACGATCTTGGCCACCAGAACGCAGCAGGAAACGTTCACGCTGTTGAGGACGTTACCCACATTATGGAGAACGCTGCTGGCGACTTCCGCCATGCCCGCTTTACGGGACGTTTCGACGAGTTCCGCATGGGTATCGTTTAGCAAAGACATTGTCTGCTTGAGTTCGGAAATATCGCTGGCGATGAATACATAGCCAGTGATCTTCCTCTGCTGATCGGACAGTGCGGAAACAGCCAGCGATACCGGTATCCGGCTTCCATCCTTACGGCGGTAGGTCCATTCGGCTTTGTCCGAGCGATTATTTCGGGCGTTTTTCACCAGAATCGAAAAATCGGCGGTATCGGAATCGGGATCAGTAGGTTGCTTCTGATTAAAAGGTGAACGAATTTCTTCAGGAAGGTGAAAAAGTATGGGGCTGGCTATTCCGATAACTTCTTCGGGGAGGTATCCGAGAATTTTTTCGGCGGCAGGGTTGAAACTGGTGATGGTGCCCGCGGGATCAGTGGATATGACGGCGTATGCGGCATGTGATAGGATTGCGGTTTGAAGTGCCCCCACTTCCTCGAGTTCTTTCTCCGCTTTCTGCCTCTCAGCGATTTCAAGGATCAGATATTTGTTCGCGGAGGCCATTTCCTCCGAGCGGGTAAAGGCTGACTGGGTCAGGTAGATCGAGAGACTCAGAAGCATCGAAAGAACCACTCCGCCGAGTAATACTGCTCTGGGATAAGGCGATTCCAAATTTTTGACCGTTTTCAGGGTAGGTGATATTTTGATCTGCCAATCTGCGCCATCGGAGTGAATTCGCTGCCAAAGCTCATGCTTGTGTGAAAAGGGGAGGCCGAAGGTCTTGGCCTCATGGATTTTTTCACCTTCCTCATAGACCTTTACACAATATCCCCGGCAGATGTCTTCCGTCAGAATCGCGTCGAAAAACGGATTAAGAGCTATAACACCTACGAGATAGCCCTGAAATCTCCCGCTGGAGGAAAGCGGCTCGACGAGGAAAACTCCTTTGCCGCCCCACAAAAGATTAATTGGACGGCTGATCACTGCCAGTCCGGTAGTTCTGGCGTCTTCCAATGCTTGTCTCCGATGTTCCTCCCGCAACTGCGAAAGACCTAAGATCAGGGAATCATACTCTTCCACAGGAGCTTTCCACTGGGTGATTCCGTTTTCATCCACCCACACGATGGCCCGGTAGCCTGGAAAATCGCCTGTAACCATCGTAGCATCGGATTCCCATATCTTCCGATCAGGAGTCCCGGCGGTTTCCCACCGCTCTGCCATACGGTGGAGCGATTGCTTTCTCGAATTCAGGTGGGTAAGGATCTGATATTTTACGGTATCCGACCGTGCTTCGACTGTACGCAGAGTTTGGTTCCGGTCTTCTCCCTTGAGAGCATTCCAGAATACAAGCGTGGCAAATAGGGTGGCGGTGGCGGCGCCAATTGGTAACCAGGCAGGTGAATGGAGCGTGATTCCAGACTCCATCAACCACGATATGCCCATTAGGGCGAGTCCGAGGAGCAACGCGCCCAAGGCTGTATGGAGGGCCATTGGAGTAAGATGGCCCCAACCATAGGCCCCGGGCAGACCGAAAATATAGCCGACCATGGCTATCACTCCGAGAATTGCGACAAGCGAGCCAAGGAGCCCCGCTACACGGATTCCTACGAGTTCCTGATATTCGATCCCAAGATAAATCAGTGATATCCCCGATAGCGAAAACATCAGGGCCGTTGGAGGCGACATCCTTCCAGGGTGTGATGTTTCAGTGAAAATGTAGTGAGTGAACAGCAACTCATCAACGCCCAGATCGAGATCAAGGATGTACTGAATCCCGGAGACTCCACCTATCAGAAACAAAAATGTGCCGATGATTGCCACTGATCCCCGTCTATTCAGGGTGGCGGCGCAGAGCCCCAAGCTGGCAATAATAAAGCATAATGCCGTGTTATACTGCATGGGCGCCAGAGTCGGTAGAATCTGGACCAATTTCGGGAACTGCAGATACCAGCCGGAGATGACCAAGATCCCGAGAAACCCGATGCAGATGGCGACGGCACGGATCAAAAAGCTGGGAATAATGTGGGCTTTTTCAGTCATTTTCACTGTGCAGGTTGGGCTACCGCGCATGGATGGAACCCGCGTGAGCCAGTTTTCCTGACTTATCCCGAAAATGGTCAGGTTTCGGGTTGAAGAGGACCAGTCTTAAATTCAGTGGGTTATCCAATGGATTTTCCAAAAGCCCGGAGAGCTCCGGGAGCAGGGAAGGGTCAAAGATGTAGTGCGCTATTTCTTGAGATTTTCCGGAAAAGGGGAAACTGTGCCCGCGATGTCCAACCTACCTATCAAAATGCTGCGGCTGGTGAGTTTCCTGGAAGGTGTTTCCTTTCTGGTTCTCCTGTATTTTGCGATTTATCACAAAAGAATCCTCGGCGAGGAGGATGCGATTCAAGTTCCGGGGATGATCCACGGTATCTTGTTCGTCGTTTTTTGCCTGGTGCTCGGATACGTATGGATCGACCGCAAGTGGCCGCTGAAGAAGGTGGCCTTAGCTTTCGTATGCTCGTTGGTGCCCTTCGCTCCGTTCTATCTGGAGCGGAAGTTGAAAGAAGATCAGGCGGCCTGATCTACAAGCCGGAAGGGTGACGCACAACGTGGCCCTTCGAAGCGCGGGTGACGGTCTTCCAGCGTGGCCCGGTGCTATCGCGGGAGCCACCTGTATCGAGGCGAAGTCCCGCTACGGTCATAAATACATGGCCGTTTCTGACATAGACGGTGATCCAATCACCTTTGCCCTTTTTCCCGTATTCGAAAAATCCTCTGGAAGTGAGCGAGCCCTTCATCAGGCCGGCTTCGCGCAATACGTAGGAGGTGCTGCCGGAGCAATCGTAGCCATTGTCATGATGGTTCGCATGGCCGCCTCCCCATTTGTAAGGCATCCGCTGGAGGCGATTCCCGGCAGCGATCGCGCGCTTTACGGCGGCAGGGGCATTGCGGGGTGCGTAGGCGATGCCGTTTTTGAGCATAGCCGTGCGGCCGTGATCAAAACGGTAGGAAACAGGCTGCTTCGCCTTCTTCTGATTGGAGCAGGAGGAGGTGAAGGCAAAAATCGGAAAGATAAACAAAAGCAGGAGAAGCGGCTTTTTCATGTGCAGTAAAATATCAAAAAAAGTTAAGATTTCTAGATTATTTTTAAAAATTAAATAATTTTCCCGCTTTCAACGGCTTCGGTGAAGGTTCGGATGGCATTTGCCCGGTGGCTCAGTGTGCTTTTGATCTCTGCTCCGAGATCGGCGAGGGAGCTATCGTGACCGGCTGGTATGAATAGAGGATCATAGCCAAAACCACCGGTGCCGGAGGCGTTATCGGCTATGTTTCCATCCACCGTTCCCCGGAATACTCCCTTTTCTTCGCCGGACTTTGCCAGGACAAGTGTGCAGCGGAAACGGGCTGAGCGATTCTCTTTTCCGGCCATTTCTTTCAAGAGCCGCTGGTTGTTGAGTGTATGGTTTCCTTCTTCTCCGCCGTAGCTGGAGGAGTAGACACCGGGCTCTCCATCGAGCGCATCGACTTCCAGTCCGGAGTCATCCGCCAATACCCAGCCATCGATACGGCTGCTGATGCCGAGCGCTTTGAGGCGGGCATTTTCTAAAAATGTGGTTCCGGTTTCCTCGATTTCGGGGAGGTCCGGAAAGGATGTGACATCCATTACCTCGAAGCAGTGGCCGAGAAGGTGGCGGATTTCCTCGGTCTTGTGGGCATTGCGCGTTGCCAGGATGAGCGGTGGAAGTTTCTGCATGCACCCGAAGTTTGTTTTTTTCGAAGTTTTGCCAAGATTTTTAGAATAAAAATCACTCCGATTACGCCTATGACTATGATGAAAGCAATTACCCACCTCGCAGTAGCGACCCTCGGAGCGGTCGCAATGTCAGCTTCAGCATTTGCCAAGACGCCTGAGGGCTGGCAGGACAATGTGGACGCGGCCATTGAACTGGCGAAAAAAGAGAACAAGAGCGTGCTGCTTGAATTCACCGGATCCGACTGGTGCCCTCCCTGCATTATGATGCAGAAGGAAGTTTTCTCCAAAAAGGACTTCTACACCAAAGCTTCCGAGGACTTCATCCTCGTGCATCTGGATTTCCCGAACGGTGACCCGGAGCTGAAGGAAAAAAATCAGCCTGTTGCGGAAAAGTATGCCATCGAAGGCTTCCCGACTGTGATTCTCCTGGATTCTGAAGGAAAAGAGTTCGATCGATTCTTCGCATCCGAGTTCCCTAAGGTTGATCCATTTCTCGCCCATCTCGATGAGGCATTGGAGAAAAAGGAAATGGACTGATCAGAAATTCTGATCTCCCGAAAAATTTCACCCTGCTACGGCTCTCCGCTGTAGCAGGGTTTTTCTTTTCATCGCAGGGTCTGTGGCGCAACTTTCCCGCCCGCTGCCGACAGCGCTCATTTTTTTACGATCACAGTCATGTCCGAAACACGCAAACCGTTCCCTTTTTCCGATTTCGAGCCGAAGTGGCAGTCCCGCTGGGATTCCGAAAAAACCTTCCGCACGCTGGGGCCTGGCGATGATGGCTTCGATGCCTCGAAGCCGAAATATTATGTGCTGGATATGTTTCCATACCCAAGCGGTGCCGGTCTCCATGTCGGCCATCCGGAAGGCTACACAGCCACGGATATCATCGGCCGATACAAGCGGATGAAGGGTTTCAACGTCCTGCACCCGATGGGTTACGATTCCTTCGGCCTGCCAGCGGAGCAATACGCGATCAAGACCGGGCAGCACCCTGCCATCACTACCGCGGACAACATCGAGAATTTCCGCCGCCAGCTGAAATCACTCGGCTTCGGCTATGATTGGGACCGGGAAATCGCCACGACGGATCCGGAATACGTGAAGTGGACGCAGTGGATTTTCCTGGAGATCTACAATTCCTATTTCTGTGAGGAAGAGAACAAGGCAAAGCCGGTTTCCGAGCTGGAAGCGAAGGGCTGGAGCCGCGAGCAGATCGATGCCGTGCGCCTGGCATTCGTGGCGGACACGCCTGTGTGGTGGTCCCCGGATCTTGGCACGGTTTTGGCCAATGAAGAGGTGGAGGAATGGAAATCCAAGGGCCACACCGTCGAGCGCAGGCCTTTGCGTCAGTGGATGCTGCGGATTACGAAATACGCGCAGCGCCTGATTGATGAGCTGGACACGCTGGATTGGCCGGAGGGCATCAAGCTGCTGCAGAAGAACTGGATTGGCCGCAGCGAGGGTGCTGAGGTGAAATTCGCAATCGCGGGTTCAGATAAAGAGGTGCAGGTATTCACCACCCGTCCCGATACACTTTTCGGAGCCACCTACATGGTTCTGGCACCGGAGCATCCATTCGTGCCGCAGATCACGACGGCTGAAAACAAGGAGGCGGTAGAAAAGTACCAGAAGCAAATTTCCTCGAAGTCCGATCTGGATCGCACCGATCTGAACAAGGACAAGTCCGGTGTGTTTACCGGAGCCTTCGCTGTGAATCCGGTGAACGGGAAAGAGATCCCGATCTGGATCGCTGACTATGTGATGATGGGCTACGGCACCGGCGCCATCATGGCGGTGCCGGCGCATGACGAGCGCGATTTTGAATTCGCGCAGAAATTCGAACTGCCGGTAGTGCAAGTCGTCCAGCCGAAGGATGATTCCGATTGGCAGGGATACACCGCACCTGGAACGGCTGTGAATTCCGATTTCCTCAACGATCTCCCGACTAAAAAAGCCAAGTCGACTATGCTTCACTGGCTTGGCGATAACGGGAAAGGGGAGCGCAAGGTTCAATTCAAGCTGCGTGACTGGCTCTTCTCCCGCCAGCGCTATTGGGGCGAGCCGTTTCCAATCACCTGGAAAGGCGGCGAGCACTTCGCACTGCCGGAATCCGAGCTGCCGCTGCTTGCTCCTGCGCTGGAGGATTACAAGCCATCCGGCTCACCGGAACCGATTCTGACCAAAGCCCGCGATTGGGTGGAGCTGCCTGATGGAGTGATCCGTGAAACGAATACCATGCCGCAATGGGCCGGCTCCTGCTGGTATTATTTGCGCTACTGCGATCCTAAGAATACGGACCGATTCATTTCAAAAGAAGCGGAAGACTACTGGACAAGCGATAAGCCGGGAATGGTGGATCTCTATGTCGGTGGTACCGAGCATGCGGTGCTGCACCTGCTCTATGCACGTTTCTGGCACAAGGTTCTCTTTGATCTCGGGCATGTGAATACGCCTGAGCCTTTCCAAAAACTGGTTAACCAAGGTCTGATCATGGGTGAGGATGGGCAGAAAATGTCCAAATCACGTGGCAATGTGGTGAACCCTGATGAGGTTGTGAAACTCTACGGAGCGGATTCCCTGCGTCTATACGAGATGTTCATGGGACCGCTGGAGCAGGTGAAACCATGGCAAATGAAGGGTGTGGAAGGGGTTTCCCGATTCCTCGCCCGTGTCTGGAGGCTGGCAGTCACCGATGATGGAGGAGTTTCCGAAAAAATCACCGCAGACGAATGCACGGACAAAGAGCTGTTGCGCGTTGTGCATGATACGATCAAGAAAGTCGGCGAGGACATCGAGAAACTGAGCTTCAATACCGCAATTTCCCAGATGATGATCTGCACCAATGCCTTCACCCAGGCAAAGTCGACACCGGTGGTGGAGTTCGTGCAGTTCCTTAAAGTTCTAAACCCGTTCGCCCCGCATTTGACGGAAGAAGTCTACGAGCGGGTCGCCTCCAGGTTTGGTTTGCCGGCGAGTCTCCTCTCGGAAACCGAGTGGCCGCAATACAGTGAGGAAGCACTCATCCAGACCGAATGTGATCTGGTAATTCAGGTGAACGGAAAGCTCCGTGACCGGATCTGGATGGCGAAAGATGCTCCCGAGGAAGTGGCCAAGGAACTGGCGCTCGCCTCGGAGAAAATCCAGGAATACGTGGAAGGGAAAACCCTGCGCAAGCTCATCTACGTTCCGGGCAAGATCATGAATCTCGTAGTAGGATAAATCTAAAAGATACGCGGTTGCTCAATGGAGTGGCCGCGTATTTTTTTGCTCAGGTAAGTGCCTGTCCGGCAATGGGATAGGCCGAGTTCAGACGGGTTAAGATATGGCCCTGTTTGAACCACGGCGATCTCTCGGGAATCACTCAAAAGTATTTCAGGAAAATCGAAATATTCTGTCCCGCAGCCACATTAATGAGGGATTTTTGGAACTTGGGCTTCGAGTAGCCCATTCCGCCGGTTACGCCGACGCCTTCCTTGGGCAGGCCGATGAAATTAGTTTCCATCGCCTCATTGGAATTCTCGTCGTGGATCACTGCTATTGCATATTTCCCCGGCTCGAGCCCTTTCAATGTTAGTGTCACGGAGCCCTTCTTTGCTGGTAATGCCACGATTTTGAAGGCATTGCCTCTCTGATCGGGAAAGCCTTTCTCGGCGTTGTAAACGAGTGCCGCCACCTGACCCTGGTCGTTGCGTATCCCGGTGATGGTCACGGTCACCGGATCTGCCCAGGAACTCGCGATCAAAGCAAATAGAAGCAAAAGAATGCGCATAGGGCAGGACTACTCAATTTTTCAAGCTGATGAAACTTGAAAATCCCCGGGCTCTTCCCGCAATGATGCCAACTTTCGGATGCGGAAGGAGTAGAGGCAGCGATTGTCACCTGGATCAGACGACGCCGTAGGCCAGCATGGCGTCGGCTACTTTCACGAAGCCGGCGATGTTCGCTCCGGACTTGTAGTCCACGGGTTTTCCTTCACGGGTCCCATATTGGACACATTTTGAATGGATGTTCTCCATGATCTTTTTGAGGCGATCATCGACTTCTTCGCGGCTCCAGCTGATGCGGAGTTGATTCTGGCTTTGCTCAAGACCGGAGACGGCGACTCCGCCTGCGTTGGCGGCTTTTGCTGGGCCGAAGAGGACATCGTTTTGGAGAAAAACTTCGATAGCTTCGGCTGTGGAGGGCATATTTGCACCTTCAGCTATGGCAATACAGCCGTTTTTGACCAAGGCTTGGGCGTCTACTTCGTGGAGTTCGTTCTGGGTTGCGCAAGGGAAGGCGAGGTCTGCCTTGACCCCCCAAGGCGTTTTTCCCTCGTGGAATTCACATCCGAATTTTTCAGCGTATTCGCTGATGCGGCCACGACGGTTTTCCTTGAGATCGATGAGCCAATCGAGTTTTTCGCGGTCGATGCCTTTCGGGTCATGGATGAAGCCGGAGGAATCGGATGCGGTGAGAACTTTTGCCCCAAGGTGGAGAAGTTTTTCCATGCAGTAGAGGGCTACGTTGCCGGAGCCAGAGACGAGTGCGGTTTTACCTTTCACCTCGTCATTGGCGTGATTGAGCATGTTTTGCATGAAATAAACGGCTCCGTAGCCTGTGGCTTCCTTGCGGACGAGGCTGCCTCCGAAGGCGAGGCCTTTGCCGGTAAGGATACCGGCGAAGCGGTTTTCGAGGCGTTTATAGGTGCCGAAGAGGTAGCTGATTTCACGTGCGCCGACGTTGATATCGCCTGCCGGGACATCGACATCCTCACCGATGTGGCGGTGTAGCTCGATCATCATGGATTGGCAAAAGCGCATGATTTCCCGGTCGGAGCGTCCTTTTGGGTTGAAGTTTGAGCCGCCTTTCGCACCGCCCATGGGGAGGCCGGTGAGGGAATTTTTCAAGACCTGCTCGAAGCCGAGGAATTTTAGGACGCTCTGGGTGACGGTCGGGTGGAAACGGAGACCTCCTTTGTAGGGACCGATGGCGTTGTTAAACTGTACGCGCCATGCACGGTCCGCGTGGATCTGTCCGGCATCGTCTTCCCATGTTACGCGGAATGTGATGATACGGTCGGGCTCGGTCATCCGCTCGAGAATGTATCCATCGCGATATTTCGTATGCTCCGCGGTGAAGGGAAGGAGGGTTTCGACAACTTCGTGAACCGCCTGGTGGAATTCTTTTTCGCCGGGATTACGTCTCTTGAGTCCGGACATGAAGGCTTTGATTTCCTTCTCTGAGTTGGTTTTTGTATTCATTATCGATTAAATCCTTGGTTGTTGGAGGGTGTGCAACTGTCTTTCATTCCGTTTTTCCATAAAAACCAGAGTGGTCGGATCCTTTGCAAAGAGGCGGCCACGGAGTTTACGGAATTTCTGTAAATTAGCACAAAAAAGCGCTGCCGTTCAGAAAACGACAGCGCTCTTTGGTTTGAACTATTTTCCAGTTAAGAAAAGCGTGCCCTACGCGTGGTGGAGCAGGATGGAATTCGCCGCGAAGTGATCCGAAAGGATATCGGATACGATCACGATCGGCGTTCCCGGGCGAACGAGGTCGAGGGAGCGGAGCTCCTCCGTTGCGCGTTCGACGGTCTCTTCGATATTGGAGGAGAATGCCATTTTGAATGCACGAATACCGCGGGTGAGCGAGAGCTGGCGGCAAACTTTCCCGGTTGGGGTGACAGCGTAGATTCCATTGGTGCGCGGGCGCATCATGGCGACGTGGTTCGCGAGGACACCGCGACGGGTGAGGATTACGAGGCGGGCATCCGGAAGGGAATCCGCGAGGGTGACGGCTGCACGGGCAGTTTTCTGACGCTCATCACGGAGGATGACGTTCTGGCCGAAGCCGTGACCGCCGGAGCGCTCGATACGGGAAGTGATGCGGACGAGAGCCTCGACACAACGCTCCGGGTAAAGACCGACGGAGGTTTCACCGGAAAGCATCAGGGAATCTGCTTCTTCGTAGGCTGCGTTCATGACGTCGGTAACCTCGGCACGGGTAGGTGTCGGGTTGGAAATCATGGATTCGAGAAGCTGTGTGGCAACGATGACGCGGGTGCCGAGCTCGTGGCAGCGCTTGACGATACGGCGCTGGAGGATCGGGAGGTCTTCGAAATCGACTTCGATACCAAGGTCTCCGCGGGCCACCATGATGACGTCCGTGGTCTTGATGATGGAATCGATGTTGCGGACGGCTTCCTGGTCTTCGATTTTGGAAACGATCTGTGCATCACCCTCGAGGGCTTCCATGGCTTCGCGAAGTTCACGAACGTGGGCTGCATCGCGGACGAATGAGCCGGCGATGAAATCCGCACCGCATTCCACGGCGAGGGCGAGGTCCTTGTGATCCTTCGGTGTGAGGGCCGGGAGGTTGAGGCGTACGCCCGGAAGGTTGATGTGGCGGCGTGAACCAAGTTTTCCTGGAGTGCGGACATCGCAGATGATGCGGTCATCGTCCACGCGGTCGATGTGCATGAGGAGGGCACCGTTATCGACAACGAGTACGTTGCCTGCGGTGACGTCGTTCATCATGCCCGGGTAGTTGACTGTGGTGGAGATCGGGATGGAGGCGTCAGAGCCTTCCGCGCGGAATTCCACTTTGTCGCCCATTTTGAGCTCGTAAGGTGTCTCGACATCGCCGGTGCGGATGGATGGGCCGGTGAGGTCGAAAAGCACAGCTGTGTGCGAATTACGCTTCTCGGATTCCGCGCGGACCTGTTTGGTCATTTTTGCGGCCCATTCGTGAGGAGCGTGGCTCATGTTGAGGCGGAATACGTTCACGCCGCCGTCGATGAGTGCACCGATCATTTCCGGAGTTTCAGTAGCTGGTCCGAGTGTGATGGTGATCTTAGATTTACGTGCCATAATGGTTTCGTTTGGATGGTTTGAGTTGCGCCGTCTCCCCTATGAAGCAGAGCTTATGCCTAGCCATGTTGAGGTCTGGTGTCGGCAGGAAGATAACGGCGTATATTCGAAGGGAAATTCAGACCTAAAGGGCTGCAAGGACATCGTCCATGGCATCGATAAGTTCCTGGATGGTTTCCTCCGTTTCGTTACCCATATTGGAGATGCGGAAGGTTGAGCCCTTGATTTTGCCGTAGCCGCCATTGATGAGGAGGTTGTGTTTCTCCTTCAGAGCCTTGATGAATGCCGGGAGATCGAGGCTGTCCGGAGTGGCGAAGCAAGTGAGAGCAAAGGAGCGGCGGCCTTCCGGAGCGAAGAGCTCGAAGCCATGTTTCGCGCCCCAGGCGTGGATCATTGCATTTGTTTTCGCGTGACGCTCCTTGCGTGCTTCGAAACCTTCTTTCTCGATTTCTCCGAGGATGAACTGGAGGCCGAAGAGGTTGGAAATGCAGGGAGTGGTAGGGGTATTGTTCTTCTCGTCGTTCTTCGCGAATTCGAGGAAATCGAAGTAGTAGCCACGGTTCGGAGTTCCTTTGGCGCGCTCCATGGCTGCGTCGGAAACGGAGAAGAGTGCGAGGCCGGGAGGAAGTGCGAGTGCCTTCTGGACACCTGCGAGGCAGACGTCGATTCCGTGCTTGTCCATATCGATATCGACGGTGGAGAGGGAGGAAACGGTATCCACGATGAGCATGGTATCCGGGAATGATTTCACGACTTCGCAGATGCCTGCGAGGTCATTGAGAACGCCGGTGGAGGTTTCCGAATGGATGAAAGTCACGGTATCGAAGCCGCCTTCGGAAAGTTTTGCGCGGACGGCTTCCGGATCGATTGCTTCGCCCCATTCAACCTGGATTTTTTCAGCTTCGTAGCCGCATTTCTGCGCTACATCGATCCACTTATCGGAGAAGGCACCGCAGCAGAGGCAGAGAACTTTTTCGCGGACGAGGTTGCGGAGGGCACCTTCCATGACTCCCCAGGCGGAGGAGGTGGAAAGGAATACCGGACGCTCGGTGCCGAAGATCTCCTTAAGGCCTGGCTGGAGCGAGGCGTAGAGTTTTTCGAAATCACCACCGCGGTGGCCGATCATGGTGTGTGCCATGGCTGCGTAGGTTTCCGGAGATACGTCGACGGGGCCTGGATTGAAGAGCTTAGGAGTAGGCATGGTATTGATTTGGAAGGGTTTGTTTACCGGGGATGAAGTGGATCCAGCGAGGTCCGGGACTATCCCCGATAGGTGTAGGTTTGTTAAATGAGATTGTAGGAAGTGAGAAGTTTGCGGAGTGCCGAGAGGTTATCATCCGCCAACGGAGCGAGGGGGAGGCGAAGCTCATCCGTGCAGTGGCCCATCAGGTGGCTGGCGGTTTTGATCGGCACGGGATTTACGTCGAGTGACATCAGGCCGTTGAGAAGCGGGTAATATTCCTTCTGGATCGAAAGCGCTTGGGCGAACTCGTTGTTGAGGCAGTGATTGACGAGTTTTACGAGAACTTCCGGGATGATGTTTGCTGCCACGGATACGAGTCCATTTGCGCCGCATGCGATGAACGGAAGAGTGAGTGGATCGTCTCCGCTGAGAATACCGTAGCCTTCCGGAAGTGCATGGACGAGCTGGTTGATGCGGTCCACCGAGCCACCAGCTTCCTTGATGGCAGTGATATTCGGGCAATCCGCGGCAAGACGAGCGGCCGTTTCCGGTCCGATCTCGACGACGGAGCGGCCAGGCACGCTGTAAAGCATGATCGGTAAGGTCGTGGCCTCGGCAATTGCCTTATAGTGGCGGTAGATGCCTTCCTGCGAGGGCTTGTTGTAATACGGGCAGACCTGAAGTGAACCGGTGATTCCGAGTTGTTCGGCTGCCTGAGTGAGTTCGATTGCCTCCGCGGTGGAGTTGGCACCTGTGCCGGCGATGACCTGGCAGCGGCCTTGTGCGAATTCCACGGCGAGACGGATGGTCTCGATGTGTTCGACGCGGTCGACGGTAGGTGATTCACCAGTGGTGCCTACGGGGACAATGCCGGTGATTCCGGCTGCAATTTGGCGCTCGATCAGTGCCTGAAAGGCTTCAGGGTCCACTTTTCCGTCGCGAAACGGGGTGATGAGTGCTGTGTGAGTGCCGGCGAAATTCATGTCGGGACGTTTAACGCACAAGGTGGGAATGTAAATAGTGGATCGCGACCTAGGCGGAGGTCACTGCAGTCGCAAGAACCTGGTCCAATACCTCGAGGGCGCGCTTGTTTTCTGCTGCGGTGCCGATGGAAATGCGGACCCAGGCGGGGAGCTTGTAGCCGGACATCGCGCGGATAATGACGCCCTGTTTGAGCATTTTCTTAAAGACTCGGTCACCATCGCCGACGTTGACTAGGATGAAATTGGCGACGGATGGCACGTATTCCATGTTCCGCTCTGCAAACGCCTTTTCATAGAAATCGAGGCCCTGCCGATTAATTTCGCGGGTTTTCTCGATGTGATCCGTATCGTTCAGGGCTGCAAGAGCGGCAGCCTGGGCGATGGCGTTCGTATTGAACGGCTGGCGTGCCTTCTGGAGGAGATTTGCGAGATGCGGGGGTGCGATACCGTAGCCGATGCGTAGAGCGGCGAGTCCGTGGATCTTGGAGCAGGTGCGGAGGACGATGACATTTTTCCCGGCGCGGACGTGTTTCAGCACATCAGGCGGAGTGTCGAGGAATTCGAAATAAGCTTCATCGAATACGGCGATGGCGTGTGGAGGGAGGCGATCGACGAAGGTATCGATTGCTTCCTGAGTGACCTGGGTGCCGGTGGGATTGTTCGGGTTCGCAATGAAGACGAGTCGTGTGTTTTCCGTAATGGCATCCGCCATGGCCGGGAGATCGTGGATGAAACCCGGGTCTTCAACTTCGACATATTTCGCGCCGAAGAGGGTGGCCATGAGTTTGTAGACGACGAAGGCGTGCTTGGCGGCGATGAGTTCCGCATCGCGGTTGAGAAAGGTGTGGCAGAGCAGCTCGATGATTTCGTTGGAGCCGTTTCCGAGGACTACGTTGGAAATATCAACACCGAGATTTTCCGCGATGGCGGTGCGGAGCTTATAGCCGCCGCCGTCCGGGTAGATGTGTGCGTTTTCGATGGCTGCGCGCATGGCTTCCTTGGCAAGCGGGGAGGGGCCGAGCGGGTTTTCGTTCGAGGCGACTTTGACGATGGAGGAAGGATCGAGCCCGAGCTCGCGGGCGGTCTCCTCGATTGGTTTTCCCGGCTCGTAGGCTACGAGGTCGCAGACGAAGGAATTGGCGAAATCAGAGATGGGCATGTCGGTGCGTTGGTATTGAGGCGCTGTGGTCTCGGGTCTTTTCTAAACGTAAACTGGTGAGGGGGCAAAGGATAAGGCTGGGCGGAGGATTTTTCACAATCACAAATATGTGGAAGTAAAATTTCCTCAGCGGGTGATGCCTATGGACCTGTGACCAGGGTTTCCTGCCAGATTTCCGGTTTGAAGCCGACCATGGTGGTGTCTGCGGTGATAAGGAAGGGGCGTTTGATAAGGTTGCCATTGGAGGCGAGTAGCTCGAGGGCTGCCTCTTCGGAAAGGGTGGGGAGGGTTTCCTTGAGATTGAGGGAGCGGTAGTCTTGGCCGGAGGTGTTGAAGAGTTTCCTTAAATCAACGGTGGATTCCAGGGCTGCACGGAGTTCCTGGAGGCTGGGTGGAGTCTCGCGGATGGGGATTTCGGTGAAGGAGATGTCGTTTTCCTTCAGAAATTTCGTGGCCTTGCGGCAGGAATCGCAGGTTTTGAGAGTGAAGATTTTCATACAATGTAGGTTTGGACTTAAAGCCCCCAGGCGCCGGCTTTGTTCGAGCGGGCGGTGCGTTGAAGGTCGAAGAGGTGATCCTCCTGATTGCGCTCCGAGGTGCCGTCTGGGAGTTTTCCGCCTTTCGTGTGGATGCGGGCGTAGCCTTTTTCCACGAGAAGTTCATGTAGGAAGCGGGTTTTGCCGTTATAGCTGACCTGTATGAAGCCGTGGTAGCGTTGATCGTTGAACGGGCTGTCCCAGGCCGTATGCAGGGTGAATGGGGCTTTGCCCAAGTGGTTGAGGGTGAAGTCCTTCGCTTTTTTCCCGATTTCCACGGCTTGCGCGGAGGTGATCCGGCCCATGGCATCGGCTTGCTGCTGGATGCGCTCGTGGTTGTTGCGCCCGCCGCCGTAGGTTTTGAAGGCGCTTTCCGGGCTATCTACGAAATAGAGGCGGATAATTTCTTTGCGTCCGTCGGGAAGTTTTACACGGAAGGAGTCGCCGTCATTGCCGCGATCGACGGAGAGTGTGCAGTTCCGGTAGGTATCGTAGCCGCCTGTGCGGGTGGGCTGGTCAGCGGATACTCCGCCTGAGGTTTTCGCCGGAGCCTGCCGCGAGGGAGTGGTTTCCGCACTGGTGGCGCGGGGGTTCGAGGTGTCTCGGGCCTGATAGGTATCGTAAATCCAGATCGCAACGGCTGCGATGACGATAAGGATGGGTAGGATGGAAGAGGCTTTGGAGCGGCGTTTACGGGGCATGTTCAGCAGATGTGTATGCCGTGGCGTAGCACAACTTCAAAGGCCTTTGAAGCCCTTGTATTCCTGATAGGTGCCGGTGGGGACGGTGACTCCGCGCCATTCCCGATTGAGACGGCGGTATTTGTTGATGAAGTCGGTAGGATCCGCCCAGTTCGCGTAATCGGAGGGGGCTGCATTCCGCTGCATTCCGATATTGATATTGTGGCGGATTTCAAAATGAAGATGGGCGGGATACATTCCGAAATTACTTCCGATGGTGCCGACCTGATCTCCTCTTTTCAGTTCCTGGCCGACTTTGACCATGATCCGATCGAGGTGACCGTAGAGGGAATCCACGAATTTCACTTTTCCGCTGGCAGGATCGCGGTAGGCGTGACGGATGAGGACTACGTTTCCCCAGCCCTGACGGACATTGTGGGCGAAGGTGACGATACCGGTGCCAATGCAGTAGACGGGATCCCCGAGATCGCTATCGCCGCCAGCACGACCGTTCCAGTCCTCCCCGAAATGGGTGGGGGAGCGGAGACGGAGGCCGCGGGCCTTGTAGTATCCGGAAGCATCGGGCTTCCCGACCGGGAAGTCGAAGCCATCGGCAAGTTTGATGCGCTCTGCGTTCGAGTTGTTCGAAAAAAGGAAAGCAGAGGCCAGGAGAACGAACAGAAGCAGTTTGTGCATTGATCCCCGGGAGGCGATTTTTAGATCGGGCGACATTGTTCCGAATTTCAGCCGACGATCAGTTTGAAGCAAGGGAAAAGAAACAAGCTGCTTCCGAAACGCTGTGTGGTGTCTAGCGGACCGGGCCCTCTATACCGCCGGCCATCTCTTCGATACTCAGTGGCTTATAACCTCCGAGCGTTTTGAAGTAGATGAAAAGTATGAGGAATATGCAGGCCATTGTGAGCGGGATGAAGCTATCTGCCTTCAGTGTATCGCGGTCTCCCTGTTGGTCGGCGACCACGACTTCGGTCTCGGCATCCGTGCGCTCGGTGGAATCCTTGGCGGCAGCGAGTTTGGTGCCGTCGAGGCCATAGGTGGAGGTGGCCGGAATATTGAGGAAGGTGGATGGGGTTTCCGCCTTGTATTCCTCATAGGTGGCGGGTGCTGATTTTTCCAGAGCTTCACCGGCGAAACGGTCCTTCGCGTAGCCGAGGCCGGGAGTGCCGATGAGGCCGGCCGACATCATACCGATGCCGCCGATGATGGACATGGCCAGACCGCCGGTGTGTGGGAAGCGGTCGCCGACGATTGCGAGCATAGTTGGCCAGAAGAATGTTTTCCCGACTGCGTAGATGCCGAGCGCGACAAGGGCCATGCCGAAGGTGGTCATGCCGCTGGCGAGGTTGAGGCCGATGAAGCCGAGAATGGAGCAGACGAGCAGCAGGCCGACGGGTGAGAGTTTAAGCTTGGTCTCGAGCCAGTGTGCGGAAAAGCGGAGACCGAACATGATGACGGATGTCCAGAGGAAGAGGTATTTCCCTTGCTCGGATGTGAAAAGGTTTCCGGTAATATTCTGGATCCAGCCGTCTGTGCCGAGCTCTACGGCGCCGATAAGCGCGTGGGTGACGAAAAGAACGAAGAGCAGGAAGGAGCCGATTGAAAACTTGGTGAGGACTGCAACGGCGATAAGGAGGATGCCGCCGATGCCGTATCCGATGAGGTTCGCCTGATCCGGAGCGGCGGTTTTGAAGAGATCCCCGAAGAAAAGTGCTAGAAGGTAGCAGACTACAAGAGAGCCGATCATGCCGACCGGTTTGAGCATTTCGAGAAGGCTTGCACCTTTTTCAACGGCTTCCGATTTCGGGTATTTCTGGCCGAGGAACATCAGGCCGTAGCCGAGGGTGGGGATGAGGTAGAGGGCGAGCTGGAGTTTCCAGTTGATTCCCATTTTATCATCGAGAATCCACGCTGCGACGACGCCGAGGATCATGCCGAGCGGCCATGCAGCGTGAAGAATATTAAGGTAATGGGTGCGCTGTTTCGGGAAGAGGGTGGAGACGAGTGGATTGGCAACAGCCTCGAGCGTGCCGTTCGCGAAAGCGAAGAGAAACATACCCCAGTAGAGGAAGGTATATGCGGTATCCGGGCTGCTGGCGCCAAATGTAACGAAGGCCGAGAGGACGTGACATAATAGAGCTACTACAACGAGTTTCCCGTAGCCGAGCTTATCTACAACAAATCCACCGCCGATGATTCCGAAGCAGAAGCCGATGAAGCCGGCGCCGCCGATGGCCCCCAGCTGTGCGCCTGTGAATCCGTATTCTTTGCCCCAGTTGTCAAAGATGGCGCCACGGATGGCAAAGCCGACTCCGGCGGCGAGGATTGCCATGAATCCGGCCCAGAGGAGACGGGAGGCGTTTGGTGCGATGGGTTGTGTCTTATCCATAGGTTTTTTATGATACTTTTATGGATTATCGATTCTTTCCCGTGGTGGCAAGTCTTCCGGTGAAAGTTCCGAGGCGTTGGGTGGCCCGAATTTTCCAAATCGTTCAGGGTTGACGATTTATGGGATGAATCAGAAGTTTCGTGAGTGTTAGGCGAGTACGATATGGTAAAAGATGCGGCGCGTCTGGTGGCGTTGCGTGAAACAGGGCTGCTGGATACAGCGCCGGAGGATTCCTTTGATAGGATCAGTAACCTGGCG
This sequence comes from Luteolibacter sp. AS25, assembly GCF_046736275.1. Lineage (GTDB taxonomy): Bacteria > Verrucomicrobiota > Verrucomicrobiia > Verrucomicrobiales > Akkermansiaceae > Luteolibacter. The sequence continues at coordinate 2,926,583 of NZ_CP151837.1, read as the reverse complement.
AGACGGGTATTGGGGGTGCCGGTTGCTTTGGTCTCTCTGGTGGATGAGCAGCGCCAATTTTTCAAAAGTGCGTGCGGACTGCCCCAGGAGTTGGCGGGTCTGCGCGAAACCCCGCTCACGCATTCGTTTTGCCAGCATGTGGTAAATTCCGCGAAGGCATTGATCGTCAGGAACTCACTTGAGCATCCGCTGGTGAAGGCGAATCTGGCGGTGGGGGAGCTGGGGGTGAATGCTTATCTGGGTTTTCCAATTCTGGCTGGAGACGGGCACGTGATCGGATCCTTCTGTGTGCTGGATTTCAAAGCACGGGACTGGACGGATGCGGAAATTGCTCTGGTGGAGGATTTGGCGGCGGTAGTGACCACCGAGATCGAGCTAAGGGTTGCCCGCAAGGATGCCGCGGAGGGAGCGGAGAGACTGGATCTATTGCTGCAATCCGCAGGCGAAGGGATCTATGGGATGGATATGCACGGGAACTGCACTTTTAGTAACCGCAAATGTGCGGAGATGCTGGGATATGATAGTCCCGCTGAAATTCTCGGTAAGAATATGCATCGGCTGATCCACCACACCTGTGCTGACGGAAGTGTATTCGAAGAGCATGAATGTCCGATTTATCTGGGGATGAAAGAGGACGAGGTGGCGAATATTTCCGGGGAGTATTTCTGGAGGAAAGACGGGACAAGTTTTCCGGTGGAATATCATTCCACTCCGGTGACCCGAAATGGGGAAGCACTGGGAGGGGTGGTGATTTTTACTGATATTACCGAGCGGCTTGAGAAAGAGCGTGAGCTTGCGGAGGCGCTGAAGCGTGCGGAGCAATCCCGCCGCCGTGCGGAGGTGGCGGACCGGGAAAAGAGCCGGTTTCTCGCGAATATGAGCCATGAGATACGGACTCCGATGAATGCCGTGATCGGTTTTGCCGAGCTGCTGGACGGCCACGTGCAGAGTGATAAGGGAAGGCGCTATCTGGACGTCATCCGTAATAGCGGGACCTCGCTGCTGAACTTAATCAATGATATTCTGGATCTTTCGAAAATTGAATCCGCCCAGATCGATCTGAATCCACTGCCGTGCGATATCCGTCAATTGGCGGATCGGGTGAGGTTGCTGCTGAGCCACCGCTTCGAAGAAAAAGGTGTGTTGCTGGACATCTCGATAGATCCGGCAGTGCCACAGCTCGTGACGATCGATGAGGAAAGAATCCGCCAGGTGATTGTGAACCTTGTCGGGAATGCGATGAAGTTTACCGAAAAGGGGGCTGTGAAAATGGTAATCTCGACGGTTGCCGACGATGAGGATGTGCGGAGAGTTCTACTGAAAATTGAGGTTTCCGACACCGGGGTGGGAATCGCCGAGGAAGATCTCGGAAAAATTTTCAAGCCGTTCCAACAGGGAGCGAGTGCCGGATTAATCTCCGAGGGCGGCACCGGGCTGGGACTCAGTATTTCCAAGAGTATTGTGGAGCTATGCAATGGTGAGATCGGGGTGACGAGCGAGGAGCACGTCGGGAGCACATTCACCGTGCAGATTCCCGGGGTTCTGGCTACCAGCGAGGCACAACTGGAAGCTGAGAAGTTACTGCCGAGCGATTTCAGTGATTTTGAGCCGTCATTAATTCTGATCGTCGATGACAATATGATGAACCGTGAGCTTTTGAGCGGATATCTGGAAGGTAGTGGTCACGAAATTCATCTAGCGAAAAACGGCGCGGAAGCGGTAAGGAAATGCAGCGAGCTGAAGCCGAGGATTGTACTCATGGATATCCGGATGCCGGGTATGTCCGGGACGGAAGCCCGCGAGGTGATAGCCTCCGACAGTGATCTGGTGGATACGCGGGTGATCGCGGTGACAGCATCGAGTATGATGGGGCAGGAAAGGCGCCTCAGAAATACCTTCGACGGCTATATCCGCAAGCCGCTACGGCCGGTGGATCTCTACGAGGAATTGGAGAAATTTCTGGAGAAAAGGACAGGGGTTTAAATGTATTCCTGTTTGAACAACGGGATGCGTGCCCTCAGGTTTCCAATATAATGACCAAACGAGTGATATACGAAGGGCGGGTGCAAGGAGTGGGTTTCCGCTATACCACGAAGGATCTTGCGCGGGGTTTCGACGTGCTGGGGACGGTAAAGAATCTTCCGGACGGAAGCGTGGAGCTGATTATTGCCGGGGAGGATGCGGAGGTGGGGGAGTTTCTGAGGGATTTGCAGGAGGATTCCGCAGTGGCGCATCACATCAAAAACGTGCTCGTGGAGGAAATTGCCCCGTTGCCAGATCTGAAAGGTTTCTCTATCGTCTCCTGAAGGGTCGGTGGATTTCCGATTCGATTTCTTATAAATAACGACGATGCCAAACTACGATTACGAGTGCCTTGAGTGTGGAAAACGGTTCGAGATTTTCCAAAGCATGAAGGATGATAAGCTTACCGATTGTCCGCAGGAGGGCTGCGATGGAAAGGTTCGTCGTCTGTTGGGGACAGGTGGTGGTATTATCTTCAAGGGGTCCGGGTTTTATGAGACGGATTACCGTTCCTCATCCTATAAATCCGGCGAAAAGGCTGATAAGGCGCCTGCGGCGAGCGATACCAAGAAGGCCGAAAAGCCGAAGCCAGCGCCGAAGGCTGCAGGTGATTCCAAATAGAAGAACCCAATCAGTAAAAGAACGAGATAGATGGCAAAGAAAGATAAAGACAGCGGTGAAAAGAAGGGTGGATGTCTGGGGAAACTCTTCGGGCTGATCTTTTTCCTGATTCTTGCAGGTCTGGGGGCTGTGATCTATTTCATCGCCCAGCCACAGGATCTTTCTGATCTGGGAGGATATTCGCAGGTGAGCACCGGGGAGGCCCGGAAGCCTCGTGATATCCAGGTGGCCCTTCGTAAGGCGATCGAGGGGGATTTCTCTGTGAACTTGTCCGAAGAGGATATCAATCTATGGCTGGAGCAGCAGCTGAAAGCCCGCCAAGGTGGTGAATTGGGAGAGTGGATCACGCTGAAACGCGTTTGGGTGAGGCTTGGCGACGGTATTGCTGAAGTAATTATAGAGCGGGATGTTTTGGGGCATGCTTTGACCACGTCCTTGTTCGTGCAGGTGGAGCAACGCGATGGCGACAATGGTGTCACCACTGAAATTCACCTTCATGGCGGGCCTTTCCACGATGATTTCCCAAAACTGACCCGTGGAGGACGCTTCGGGAAAGTGGTGGTTCCACAGGGTTTCCTGCTGATCGTTCTTGCAGATTTCAGAAAGCTTGCGGAGACATTTGATCCTGAGATCGAACTCGGTTTCCAACGCATGGCCCGCATCAAAATCGAAGAGGACCGACTGATTCTCGATCCCCAGCAGCCCACGAGCACTGGCGGTGCGTTCTAGGAAACTTCGATGAAAAACCCACTGGATCATCAAAAGCAACCGAGGCGGGGCCGAGTGCCTTCGGTAATGTCGGGGGTGGTGATGTGGACGTTGTTACAGACCGCGGGGATCGCCTTGGCAGAGGAGGCGCAACCGGTGCCAAGGGCTACTCCGGTGGAGGATCTGTTGCCGAAATTTTCCGAAGATGGGGCAGTGGTCAGTCATTCGGAACAATTCCGCATCTCCGGCGGAACTTCCTCGGTTCGCGGAGCTGCTGCGAATCTCGCGGAGGAGGCAAAGCAGGAGCTCCTGAGCCTCACGGAAGAGGACGATGATTGGGAGGTGCCGATCAAGATAGAACTGCGCGGCAAAGAGGGCGAGGCAGTGCCGCTGCGGACGACGGTGCTGAAAATTTCTTTTAGCGAGAAGGGCTATGAAATCAGAATTTACGTAAATCTCAGCCAAGGTTTGCAGCGGGAGGAATTCCGGGAGGCTGTTTATAAATCATTGGTTTTCGCGCGGGGCTTGCGGAACCGTGAATTCGCGGAATCCGAGGTGGGGTTGCGGGTTCCGCCATGGCTGGTGGAAGGGCTGCAGGAGGCGAATGCCTGGCGGCTGAAGCAAACGGACCGGCGGCTATACGATGCGCTCTTTCAGCACGGGGGCCTTTTCAAGATCCAGGATCTCTTCGAATTATCCGCGGTGGAATACGAGACGATTGATGCGGCGTCGCGTGCTGCCTTCCGTGTTTCATCGGGGGCTCTGGTGATGGCATTGCTCGAGCAACCGGAGGGAAAGGCCGGGATTCGTGAATTTCTTACCGAGATACCTGATTTCCAAGGGGAAATGCCGGCTTTGCTCCGGAGGCATTTCCCGGATCTAAACCTTTCGGAAAACAGTCTCGAGAAATGGTGGGCGCTTCAGCTGGCCAACAAGGGAACCGCACCCTTGACCGAGGCGTTCAGCGTGGCGAAGACGGAGCAGATGTTGAACGAGGCACTGCGGTTGCGGACGAGGGACGGGGATGGGAATATGGAGGAGATTCCGTTTTCTGACTGGTCCAGCGTGGCATCATTGGGCGAGGTAAAACGAATGGAGGCAGTGAAGCAGGCCGAAGCGGATTTGCTTCGGCTGAGTTATCGCTGTTTCCCGTCCTATCGCGTTCTATTGCTGGAGTATCAGGCGCTCCTGAAGGACTTTTCGAACGGAAATACGGAGAATCTCCAGGTTTCCGTCAATACCTTGGCGACCACTCGTGCCACGATGCTGGAAAAGGCGCAACGGGCGCGGGATTTCCTCGATTGGTTTGAAATTACCCGTGCACGGGAGACCAGCGGAGTATTTGATGACTATTTGAATCTCAAGGCACGCCTCAAGGAAAATCCCACACGGAGAAAGGATGATCTATCAAAATATCTGGACCGGCTGGACCCATTGTTTGCGATGCCGGAGGAGCAAAAGGATGAATTCGGATTGAATCCGCAGTTCCTTCCGTTTTGATGATTTGACCTTTGTAATACTCGGTACAAGCTCCCGCTGTGTTCGCCACTTACGTCCATCAGCTAGACCCGATTCTCTTTCAATTTACCGAGAGCATAGCCCTGCGTTGGTATGGCCTCGCGTATCTCGCTGGTTTTTTTCTCGGCTACCTCGTTCTGAAGAAACTCGCGGAGAAAAAGCTCTGGGTGCTGGCCCCGGAAAAGACGGCTGATTTCATTGCCGCCGCGGCTTTGCTGGGTGTGTTTTTGGGAGGACGGCTTGGTTACATTCTATTTTATCACATTCCCCGCGATGGGTTTGGTAGTGTTTTAGCGGATCCGATGCTGGTCTTTCGCGTTTGGGAAGGCGGAATGGCCAGCCATGGAGGGATACTCGGTCTGGCAATTTTCACCTTCTGGTATGCGAGAAAGCATAAGGTTTCATGGGCGGGGCTGGCGGATGGACTTTGTGTGGTCGGTCCGATTGGCTTGATGTGTGGAAGGATTGCAAACTTCATCAACGGTGAGCTCTATGGGCGCGTTGCTGAGAAGGTGGCCTGGGCGGTAAAATTCCCGGGAGCGTTCATGGACCCGAAGGTTCCTGAATCCGGCCGCTTTGATGCGGCTCTTTCAGCAGCGATCGATGCGGATCCTGTGTTTGCCAATACGATCGCATCCATCGGAGGGGATGGTAGCCAGTCGGGTGACCGTTCGGCCTATTTCTTTTCCCTGCTGGATGCAAACCGGCACTCGGAGGCGGTAACGAATGCGATTGCACCGTATCTTGAGGGTCGCCATCCATCACAACTGTATGAAGGATTTCTGGAAGGAGGCCTGATTTTCGCCATTCTTCTGATCGTGCGATTAAAATATCCGAAACTCCCATATGGAGTGATTACCGGATTATTTTTTGCACTATATGCCACATTCCGGATCTTCGTGGAACAGTTCCGCGAGCCGGATGCGGCATGGGTGGTGGAAGGTTACCTGACCCAGGGTCAGTTTCTTTCCTTCTTCCTCTACATATTCGCCGCCGTGTTTTTCATTACGGCGTGGCGTGGTAGAGGAAAGCCGGTGGTCACCGGCCAATAAGGGAAAGCGGGCTCAGCCCAAACGGAAGACGATCCGTGCCTTGGTAAGATCGTAAGGAGACATTTCCATCTTTACGCGGTCACCGACAACCAGCCGGATGAAACGTTTGCGCATTTTTCCGGAAATATGTGCGAGAACTTCGTGGCCGCTGGCTAGCTTAACCCGAAACATGGTTCCTGCCAGAACGGATGAAATCTCGCCTTCGACTTCCACGGCTTTTTCTTCGCCATCCTGATCTACCTTTTTCTTGGGACCAAAGCTACGATTGCGATTTCTTCCGCCACTGCGGCGTCTTTTGTTGTTTCTAGGAGGCATAATAGGAGGCTGGCAAATGTCTGATATTGCCAGCGGGCGAGACCGATAGCAGACCTTTGCCCCGCCAGCAATGGCAAAATCACTGACACTATACCACGAAAAGGTGGAAGCGCATGCTTGCAAAGTGATATTAGAGGGGCCAATTTGATCGTGCCGCTTCACTAAGAGGCGCGAATTTTTAAAAAATACCCGACTATGCCTGAAATTACCGAAAAAGAACTTCCAGCCAATATCAAGCCGCTCTGGCTAAAAGCACTCAGTGCTGTCCAGATGAAGAATCTGGATTATGCGGCCAGTCTCCTTCAAGCCGTTCTGAAAGATGCTCCGAACTTTCTGGAAGGGCGGAAAATCCTTCGTAAATGCTCGATCCAGCTTCAAAGCACATCAGGCAAGAAGAAGGGTTTTTTCGGGATGTCCGGTGGTGGTATGGGGGTAATGAAGATCGCCAGCCAAGCTAAAAAGGATCCAACCGGGGCTCTGGTTCTCATTGAAAAAGAACTGGAAAAAGACCCTACCAGTGAGCAGGCGAACGATCTGCTGTTCGATATCGCACTTAAACTGGAGATGTATGAGACTGCTGCTTTCGCACTGGAAACAATACGGACGCACAAGCCTGAAAATGTGAAATTGCTTCACAAATTGGCTGACTTTTATCTTTCCCGCGAGATGCCCAACGAGGCTTCCGAGGTCTACAACGATATCATCAAGCAGACACCCACCGATGGCGTGGCGGTCAAGGGGGCGAAGGATGCATCCGCACGCGCTTCCATGCAGAAGCAGAAGTGGGATGAGAACAGCAGCATGAAGGATCTCATGCGTGATTCCGCCGGAAACGAGGAGATGGAGAAAGCCGGCCGCACCGGTTTGACGAAGGACCAGCTGGAAGCTCGCCGCGACAGCGTGATTGAAAAATACAATGCGGATCCGAATAGTCTGAGCACTTCCAAAAATCTGGCTGGAATCTACGAGCAGCTGGAAGACTGGGCGAATGCATACACCTTTTACAACTGGGCACATTCGCTGAGCAACGGTGACGTGGCTCTGGAGACAAAATCCGCGGCCATGCACGACCGCGCGTTGGAAGCCGAGCTCACTGCTCTGGAAGCAGGCCTCGCGGCTGATCCGGAAAATGAGGAGCTCAAAACCCAATATGCGGCTGCCAGGTCCGCGAGACTTTCCGAGCAGGTGGCCGAGGCGAAGCGCCGCGTGGACCAGAACCCGACGGATGCGCAACTGCGCTACGAGCTGGGTAATGCACTTTACAAATCCGGCGACCATACCTCCGCGATTCCGCATCTCCAGCAAGCGACAAGGAATCCACATATCCGGACCAAGGTTCTGCTCCTTCTCGGCCGGACATTCCGCGCGAAAAGCATGTATGACATCGCCATCAAGCAGCTGACTGACGCGCTCTCCGATCTCCACGGAATGGACGGAACGAAGAAGGAAATCCTTTACGAAAAAGGTCTGATCCACAGCGAAATGGACGATAAGCAAGCAGCTCTCGATAGCTTCAAGCAGATCTACGAGGTGGATTATGGCTACAGGGATGTGGCCGAGCGGGTGGAAAATTCCTACTCGTAACCGACACTCTTCCAAACCTCCTTCTCGATCATCGCAGAAGGAGGTTTGTTTTTTGAAAATTGAGGCTTAACTCCCTTTATGCACGACTCCCGAATCGAAGCCCTCGCCAAGCAGCTCATCGGATACTCCACCGGTATCAAGAAGGGTGAGAAAGTTCTGCTGGATCTCTATGACGTCCCGGACTCAATCGGCGTTGCGCTGATCCGGGAGGTGAGAAAGAAGAAGGCTTTTCCATTTGTTCGCCTACATCAGTCGAGGATTTCCCGCGAAATGCTCAATGATGCATCCGATGAGCAATATAGCACCATGGCGTCCCATCTTCTTGCTGAGATGAAGGATATGGATGCCTACATCGCGCTGCGCGGGAGTCACAACATTTCAGAAACGTCCGATGTGCCGCAGAAGAACATGGCACTGGCGATGAAGCATTTGCGCCCGGTGATTGATCACCGCGTGAAGAAAACCAAGTGGTGCGTGCTGCGCTGGCCAACTGCGTCCATGGCGCAGCAGGCGAATATGAGCACTGAGGCATTCGAGGATTTCTACTTCGAAGTGTGTCTGCTGGATTACAAGGCTCTGCTACCCTCCATGAACGCACTCAAGCGCTTGATGGAAAAGACGAACGATGTTCACATTCTGGGCCCGGGCACGGACCTCAAATTCTCTATCAAGGACATCCCGGCAGTGGTGTGCGGGGGGAATTTCAATATTCCGGACGGTGAGGTGTTTACTGCTCCTGTGAAGGATTCCGTGAACGGCTATGTCAGTCACAATGCTCCGACGATTTATCAGGGAATCGCTTTCGATTCGATTCGTTTGGAGTTTACCGACGGAAAAATTACCAAAGCAGAAGCCGGAAGTAAGTCGAAGGAGCTGAACCGAATACTGGATACGGACGAGGGTGCCCGTTTTATCGGTGAATTTGCATTAGGTTTTCATCCAGTCATCCGCGAGCCGATGCGTGACATTCTGTTTGATGAAAAGATCGCCGGGTCATTCCACTTTACTCCGGGCCAAGCCTACGAGATCGCCGATAACGGCAACCACAGCCAGATCCATTGGGACATGGTCAATATCCAGCGCAAAGACTATGGCGGCGGTGAGATCTACTTCGATGGCAAGCTGATCCGTAAAGACGGTATCTTCCTGCCGAAGAACCTCGAAAAGCTGAACGGGTAAACAGCACTACCCAGCGCGGAAGGGGCTCCGGAAAATACCCGGTCGCTTAATGGGGGGGATTCCCCCGCCGCGGTGTGCAATGAGTCTCATCATTAAAGAAATGGTGGGACTTGCCGCGACGGAGGAAAATTTTTCTCTGGTGGGAGGAGGCGACTATCGTCGTCTTTGATCTTCTTCCCGGACGATGTCGTTCATGGGAGCGGCCGCGTCGTGAAGTTGTTCTGCGGTGGCGTTGCCATGTTTATAGGCCCGTGAGGCGAGGGATTTCCGGGTCATGCCGGTCATGGCGGCTTCGTAGCCGGCATCATCCGCGACGTAAGCGGCGGCGTTGGACATTTGGATGTTCATCCTGCCAGCGGTGGCGATGGCATCGGCATTGGCGCCGAGGAAGAGAAATTCCCACTGGTATTTTTCGGTCTGGTGTTTGATGCGCTTCGCGATGTCCGCCCAGGTGTATTTGGTGGAGGAATTTTCCTCTCCGTCGGTAAGGATGGCGATTGAGACGTGGTCCGGGCGGTCGGCCTCGGGGAGTTTGGACAGGCGTTGACCGGTCTTGTCGATGGTGCGGCCGATGGCATCGAGCAGGGAGGTGGAGCCCTGCGGAACGTAGCTCTCCAGATCAAGTGGAAGGATTTCGGCCACTGGTAGGGATAGGTGGCGGACTTCTACGATCGAGTCGAAGTAGACTAGGGTTAGTTTTGTCTGGCCCGGAGAGTTTTGCTGATCGCGCAGGAATTGATTGAAGCCGTTGATGGCGGCTGTGCGTATGGACTCCATGCTGATGGAGCGATCTAGGATGAAAGCTAATTCGGTTTTCATGTATTTGGCTGGTTGTAGGGTTGCGATTGGGTGGAATTTAGGGCGGGTTCGGGTCTTATTTAGTGTTTCTTAAGTTTTTACTGGTTGAGTGTTATGGAGTTGTGTAGAAATACACGTGTGTCGTTTTTATCGACGTGTTCACAATGGTGAAATTTTTATAACGCGTCAATAAAAACGATATGTTTTTATAAAACGACGTATTTGCAAGATGGGCAATAAAAGTAGCAGAGAACAGTGGGCGGGTCGTGAAAGGCTTTTGTTCATCGAGCGTTTGGCGTGGTGGAAGGGTGTGGTGAATCGTGCGGACCTGCGTAATGTTTTTGGAATTTCCGCGGCGCAGGCTTCGGCGGATCTGCAGGGGTATCAGGAGATGAACCCGACGGCGCTGGTCTACAATGTGAGACGCAAGCGGTATGAGGCTGGTGAGGGGATGGTATGCGTGATGCATGAGCCGAAGATCGAGCAGGCGGTATCGCTGTTTCTAGGGGGAGCGGCGCCGGTGATGGGGATGGCGGGATCGATGGGGGCGGGTGCTATGGTAGATTTTTTCCGGCCATTGACGCGTGAGGCAGACGCGGTGGTGCAGAGGCGGGTGTTCCTGGCGATGGAAGGTGGAAGGAAGATCCGGGTGAAATACTGGAGCGTGAGCAGCAGTGGGGGGCGGGATAGGGATATAGCTCCACATGCTCTTGGGCATGATGGATACCGCTGGCATGTGCGGGCGTGGTGCTTTGAAAACGAGGATTTCCGGGACTTTGTCCTGAGCAGGATGGAGGGTGCCGAGTGGCCGGAGGAGGTTTTCTCCCCGGTGTTATCGGATACCCAGTGGGAGAGTATGGAGACTGTGATCCTGCAGCCGCATACGGGGCTGGACGAGGATCAGCGCAAGACGATCATCCGAGATTATGGGATGAAGGGTGGGGTGCTGAAGGTGCAGGTGCGCACTGCTATGAAGGAGTATTTCCTGGCCCACTGGCGGGTGCCGGTGGAGGGCAGGCCGCTGCATCTTGAAATTTCCGGGCCGAAGTCCTAGCCCTTGATTTCAAGGGTCCGGAAACGGGCCGGCGGGAGGCGGTGATTTCACCGATGGCTGCAGGTTCGCAGCGGCGTTATGGCTGGGAGTCTAGCTCAATCCCCATCTTTTTAGCACGGGCGTGCCAGAGGTTTCGCGCGTGGAGTTGCAGGTCCGGGTGGTGATCGGTTTCATCGATGATCTCGAAGCCGAAGATGGTTTCGATGATGTCCTCGAAGGTGACGAGGCCTACAGTGGTGCCGAATTCGTCCGTGACGAGCATGATCTGGTGACGCTCTGCGATGAAGCGCTGGAAGAGTTGATCGACGGTGGCGTATTCGGAGGTGATGGCGATCGGGAGTAATACGTCGGCGAGGGTGCCGGTATCGTAATCGTCCTTCAGGTGGGCGATGAGTGCATCGCCACGGATGATGAAGCCTGAGAAATCATCGCTCCCACGATCATAGAGAGGGATGCGGGTGAAGGGTTTGTTCTCAATGAGTGCTGCGAAATCCACGAGCGGAGTGGTTTGCGGCAGGGAGAAGATGACCGGGCGAGGGGTCATGATGTCCGATACCTTCATTGCGTGAAGCTGGATGAGGTTATGGACGAACTGGGATTCGCGGGCGTGGAGGGAGCCGGAGTCTTCTCCTATGCGGGCCATGGCGAGGAGTTCATCGCGGTGCTCGGATGGATCATATTCCTCGTCCTTGGTGGAAATCATGCTGGTGATGGATTTCGACGCTAGGACGAGAGGCTTCAGTGCGGTGGTGAGGAAGATGAGAAACTTGGCCGTGAAAGGGGCGAGTGGGCTAGCAAAGCGTGCGCCGATTGTCTTCGGGATAATTTCCGTGATGACGAGGATGGCGATGGTGAGGGTGGCGGCGAAAGCTGCTTCCCATTGGTTTCCTGTGATTTTAGCCCACTGTGCCCCTGCGCCGGCGGCGCCCATGGTGTGGGCGATGGTATTAAGGGTGAGGATGGCGGAAAGTGGACGGTCAATGTCTTCCTTGAGTTTCTCCATTTTTTTCCCCCACGGGAGGCCTTTCTCGATGGCACGAGAGATACTGGTAGGGGTGATGGTGAGGAGGGAGGCTTCCAGAAGAGAACAGAGGAAGGAGAAAATCAGGGCGATGAGTATGTAGGTGACGAGTAGAGTCATGAAATTATGTGATGCCGGATTATCAGTGATCGGCGGTCAGTGGAAGATAAATGCGGTGGATTTACCGATACAAACGAGGTGGTCAGGGGGCTGACTTGGAGTAGTGTGTGGCGAGGCCTTCCGCGAGGGCTGTGGCGTATTCCTGGAAGATGGAGGGAACGTTTTCTCCGTTGATTTCGCGGAGGCCTTGGTAATCGCCAGCCTGGATACGGTTGTAATCATGGATTGAGTTCATGACATATGGCTCCATGAAAATGACGGGGCAGTCATAGAGCCGGTTTGCGAGCAGGTTCCTTGCGTAGAGGTAGGGGCTGTCCGGGACAGCGCGGACGTTTTGGCCAAGGGAGGCATATTTGTAGGGGGGGAGTTTTGAAATCTCCGCGAAGGTTTTTGCGACGGTTTTACCAACTAGGACTTCTTCCTCGTGGGTGCGCTGGAGGAGCTTTTCCAGCATGGCGAAGCGTTGGTCCGCGAGGTGGACTTCATCGCTGGTGTAGCCGCCGTTGAGAAGTACATGGAAATGTGTGCGGGGGATGAGTGTTGGATTATCGGGATCGCCCCAGCCTTCGGCATTGAAGTGGAGGCAGAGGACGAGATCCGGTTTGATGGTATTATTAACGATTTCCGCCCGGGCGCGGATCTCAGCTGTGCGGTAAAAGAGTTTCTCGGTAAATTTCCGGATGGACTCGGGGTCATCCTCGGGGAGATCTGTGGCGAGTGAGGAGAGATCGGTGGGGCGGAGTGAGGTGACGGGCTCCGGATCGGTGCGGACGAGTGTGACGGTGGCGCCCATTTCCTCGAGGATCGGCTTGAGGAGTTTGGCGACTTTCAGTGTCATATCGCCCTCGGTGACGGGTGTGCCCTCTCCGATCTGGAACCAGCGTTCCTCGATCTGTGCCCATTGACCGCCGATGTGGCCGGCATCAATGGCGATGTGGAGATTTTCGAGAGGTTTCCGGGGAGGCGGAATGGGGAGGGATTGTGTATCCTGCCAGTGGCGAGGGGTGGGTGCTGTGAATTCAGCGGTGGCGAAATTCAAAATGAAGGGTGGCGCGCCGGGATCGGTGGTGGTGAGAATTTCCGCGGAGGTGTCGGAGAGGGTGATGTATCTTTGCCAGGTATCGTCCGTGGTGAAAATTTCGGTGAGGAGTTTTTCGAAATCAGTGCGGGAAATGGTGTTCTGGTAGGCCTCTAGTGAGCTCCAGTCCGGGGCCTCAGCCAGGATGGAGAGGGTGGGGTTGATTTTTTCGGTGAGTTCGGGGGTTTTCGTAGGGTCGAGGGTTTCCGTGGGTGTTGAGAGGTCTTCGGTTTGCTGTTCTATTTCCTCAGGAACGTTCGAACCCAGCTTGAGCGTGAGTGCTGTCACCAAGGCGAGGAGTATGATGACGGTAATGAGGGCAAGGTTCTTCATGGGGCGGATATGGTGGATGGTAGGTGATTTTTCGCTGGGTTCAAATGGAGAAGGGTGGCGAATACGTCGGGAGGTAAGGATGCTATTGCGTGGGGTGCTTTGGTTGGTAGTGTGTGTGTATTGAAGAAGCGTTGGACAATACGGGATTTGGTGGATTTTGAGGCGCTGCTAGGGCGTGGAGATGCGGTGGAGGTGGATGATGGTGTGATTCGTGATTCGGTGAAAGGGCTGGAGGGTGCGAGTGCCCGGCGGGCGGGGATGCTTGCCTGGCTGGAGGAACGGTGTAGGGGCGGTGGTTATGAGGGTATGGGTGAGGTGTGGGCTAGCGGCCGGTTTGTGGTTGGGGTGCTGGTGGTGGTTTTTATGTTTCTGGCAGGGGTGGGGGTGATGACGGGGCTGCTGGATAGGGAGCGGATGGGGTTTAATATCCCGATGGTTCTGGGGGTGGCTGTCGGGCTGCAGATTCTGGTGCTGGTGGGGGCTGCCTTGGTTTGGCTGGTGAGGGGAAGGTTTACGAAGGGGCTGGGGATTGTGCCGAAGTTATTGGGGTGGCTGGTTGGTAAAATCGGCGGTGCTGGAAAAATGGAGTGGTGGCGTGTTCTGCGGCTGGAGGGGGGCAAGGGCTGGGAGGCTCTCGGGTGGAATCTGGTAAGGCTGACGCAGGTGGGGGCGGTGACGTTCTCGGTGGGGTTGATGGCGGGTTTGCTGGGATGTATCTGGTTTCTGGAGGTGGGATTTTTCTGGGAATCGACGACGCCGGAGTGGATGGCGGCGAGGCTACATGAGGTGACTGGTTTTCTGAGTTTCCCATGGGCGGGTGTGTGGCCGGAGGCAGTGCCTTCGATGGGGGCTGTGATTGCGGCGCAAGATGGCGACAAGGGTGCTGAAAACGGTGGCGTGTGGTATTTGTTTTTGTTTGCGGCGATTTTCTTCTGGGGGCTGTTGCCGAGGCTGTTGCTCTGGGGTTTCGCTGTGATGAAGGAGCGGGCTGCGATGGGTGCTTTGGATTTCCAGGCAAAACGGCATCGTGAGCTTTGGCGGGAGATGATGGGAACGAGGCGGGTGGATGTGAGTGAGGCTCCGGTGGATGGAGTTCTGGTGCTGGATGTGGGCGGGACCGGGCTGAAGGAAGAGAGTCTCCGTGGTTTTCTACTGCGGAGGCTGCGGGTGAATCCCGGTGAGTGGTATGAGGTGGGGGTCTGGGATGAAAAGGGTGAGGAGGCTGCGCGGAAATCGATCAGAAATGCGCCGGCAGGTGTTGTGTTTCTGGCAGAGGGCTGGGCGCTTTCACCGCCGAGGATGGCGGCTTTGCACCGGCAGGTGAGGAGTCTGGCCGGAGTGGATGTGATGATTTATTTCCTGGTGGCGAATGCCGGGGTAAACGGTGGACCGGTGGCGCCGAAGGCCGAGGAGGAGGGGATTTGGCGCGACTTTGTGGATGGCTTGGCGGATGCTGGGTCGGAAATTTATTTTTATGAAGATGAGTATAAGTGATCAGTGCCTTGGGCTGTTTTGCGTGAAGGGGGCAGGTGTATGAGTGATGGAGTGCCGGAATTCGCGGTGGTGGGCCGGGTAAATATGGGGAAGAGCGCGGTGATCGCGACTCTGATGGAGATCGATGACAACGATGTGCTGCGGGTGAGTCCCACGCCGGGGGAGACTACGCGGGCGCAGGCGCACAAGGTGGTTTTCGGTAGGAAAGAGTGTGTGAGGTTTATCGATACTCCGGGGTTTTCACGTCCGGTGGAGGCGATGCGTGCGATCCAGAGGATCCACGGTGAGGGGACTCCGGGGCGGGATTCCTTGCGGAGGTTTGTGCAGGAGGAGGGTGATGATTTCCGGGATGAAAAGAGTTTGCTGGAGCCGCTTTTGGACGGTGCGGGGGTGATGTATGTGGTGGATCCGGGCAGACCGCTGCGGGATGATTTTCTGGCGGAGATGGAAATCCTGAGGTGGACCGGGCGGCCGAGGCTGGCGCTGATGAATTTCCGTGAAGACGGGAACGCCGAGTTCGAGGAGATGTGGAGGGAGAAGCTGGGAAGTGCTTTCAATCTGGTGCGGACCTTCGATGCGCATCAGGCAAAGTATGAGCAGAGACTTTTGCTGATGAAGGCTTTGCTGGAGATCGAAGAGGCAAACCGTGGTCGGTTGGAGGAGACGATTCGCCTGATCGAGATGGAGTGGGATGAGCGGCGGAATGAGGCTGCGGAGGTGGCGCGCGAGTTTTTGGCGGAGGCGCTGGAGCTGAGGGTGCGGGTAAAAATCGACGACAAGGATGAGCGGATGCCGACGAGGCGGAAGCAGAAGGAGGACGAGCTAAAGGTGAAATATTTCGAGCGGCTGAAGAAGCTGGAGCGTAAGTGTTTCGGGAAGTTGCTGGTGATTTACCGGCACCATTTATTGAAGGTCGAGAGCGGGGAGGAGGCTTTCCAGGATATCGATCTGGAGAGTGAGGAGGTTTGGATGAAGTGGGGGTTGAGTCGTGGTCAGCTGGCGATGGTGGGTGCAGCCGCCGGAGCTGCAGGTGGGGTGGCGATCGATGCTGCCACGGGTTTTTTCTCCCACGGAATTTTTACTGCCATTGGTAGTGTGGGTGGCGGTGCTGCAGCGTTTTTCAAGGGTGGTATGTTGCCTGATCTGAAGGTCGATATGCGGGATGGGGTGAAATTTTCCACCGGTGAGACGAAGGAGCTGGTGATGGGGCCGCCGGGGAGTGCGAATTTCCCATGGATTCTGCTGGATGGGGTTTTGGTAAGATATGGGAGAATTCTAGAAAGGGCCCATGGGCGGCGCGATGTGGAGGTGCTGGGTGCGGCGGATGAGGAAGGATATACGAAAAATTTCCCTCAGGAGCGCAGGAAGCTTTTGGGTAAGTGGTTTGTGGATTGTGCGAAGGGAAATCGACCGGTGGGCAAGGATGTGGAGGTGAAAATTCTTTGGGCGCTGGAGGAGGCGATGGGAGAGGTGGGAAAGTGATTCGGTAGGCAAACCTAAAAAGTTCTGGACTTAGTCAAGATCTTGCATGAGTCTCCTCTCGTGCACGATCCAAGTCATCAATTGCGTCAAAACGGAGTAGCGGTCACCGCGCAGAGAATCGCGGTAATCAAGGCTGTTTCATGCCATCAACATTCGACTGCCGATCAAATAGCGGCATCTGTCCGCGAGACGATCGGGACGATTTCCAAGCAGGCGGTTTATGATTCGCTGGCATTGCTAACCGATAAGGGGCTGATCCGCCGGATACAGCCCAGTGGCTCGCCGGCGCTTTTCGAGGGACGGGTGGGTGATAATCACCACCATCTAATTTGCCGGAGGTGTGCGGCGACGGTGGATGTGGATTGTGCCATCGGCGAGGCGCCGTGTCTGCACGCGGCGGAAGATCATGGCTTCAAGATTGATGAGGCGGAGGTGATCTACTGGGGGGTGTGCCCCGATTGCCAAGCGGCTGAATAAATTTTCCAACAAGTATAAACAAAGAACAAACCGACTAAAAAGCATGAGCAACGAATCGAAATGTCCATTTTTCAACCAGGCTGCCCCGAGCGGTGGTGGAACAACCAACGAGGATTGGTGGCCGAATCGCCTTCGGGTCGACCTACTGACCCAGCACTCAGTAAAATCTGACCCGATGGGTGGCGAATTTGACTACGAGAAGGAGTTTGAGAGTCTTGATCTGGAAGCTGTTAAGCAGGATCTGCATGCGTTGATGACAGATTCCCAGAGCTGGTGGCCGGCTGATTTCGGTCACTACGGGCCGTTGTTTATCCGTATGGCATGGCATAGCGCGGGAACCTACCGGACCGGCGATGGCCGTGGGGGTGGTGGACGTGGTCAGCAGCGTTTTGCCCCGCTCAACAGCTGGCCGGACAACGTGAGTCTTGATAAGGCGCGTCGCTTGCTGTGGCCGATCAAGCAGAAGTATGGACGGAAAATTTCATGGGCGGATTTGATGATCCTTACCGGAAATGTGGCATTGGAATCGATGGGCTTCAGAACCTTCGGTTTCGGCGGTGGCCGGGCAGATACCTGGGAGCCGGATGAGGATGTTTACTGGGGCCGTGAAACTACCTGGCTGGGAGGTGACGAGCGTTATGCGCATGGATCCAAAGGTGCGGAAGAGGATCGTGGAACTCTGGTATCCGACGATGATGCGGATGGTGATGTGCATAGCCGCGTGTTGGAAAATCCACTGGCAGCGGTTCAGATGGGATTGATTTATGTGAACCCCGAAGGACCGGATGGAAATCCTGATCCGCTTCTGGCAGCTCATGATATTCGTGAGACCTTTGCCCGGATGGGTATGAATGATGAGGAGACTGTCGCACTGATCGCGGGTGGCCACACATTCGGAAAAACCCATGGCGCAGGACCTGCGGACAATGTGGGCGACGACGCGGAGGCCGCACCTCTTGAGGCGCAGGGCTTCGGCTGGGCAAACAGTTATGGAACAGGTAAAGGTGGCGATACGATCACCAGCGGTCTTGAAGTGACCTGGACCCAGACACCTGCCAAGTGGAGTCATGGATTTTTCCTGAATCTTTTCGAAAACGAATGGGAGCTGACGAAGAGCCCGGCGGGGGCGCACCAGTGGATCGCAAAAGATGCGGCGGAAACAGTTCCGGACGCACATGACTCGACCAAGAAGCACCGCCCGACGATGCTGACTACCGATCTCTCCCTGCGATTTGATCCGGAATACGAGGTAATTTCCCGCAAGTTCCTAGAAAATCCGGATGCGTTCGCGGATGCGTTTGCAAAGGCTTGGTTCAAGCTGACCCACCGTGATATGGGGCCGAAATCCCGTTATCTGGGGCCTGAGGTGCCGGCGGAAGACCTGCTTTGGCAGGATCCGATTCCTGCGGTGGATTATGAATTGGTCGATGCTGCGGATGTGGCTGCACTGAAGGAAAAGATCGCAGGCACCGGCCTGGGTGTTTCCGAGTTGGTTTCCGCTGCATGGGCTTCGGCCTCAAGTTTCCGTGGTTCAGATAAACGCGGCGGTGCCAACGGTGCCCGTGTGCGTTTGGCTCCACAAAAAGACTGGGCGGTAAATGAGCCGGAGCAGTTAGCGAAGGTCATTTCGGCTCTGGAAAGTGTTCAAGCTGAGTTCAATGGCGCACAAGCAGGTGGTAAGAAGGTTTCTCTTGCTGATCTGATCGTGCTCGCTGGTGGCGTGGGCCTTGAAATGGCGGCGAAGGCTGCTGGTCGGGACATTGATGTGCCGTTCACGCCGGGTCGCACCGATGCCAGCCAAGAACAGACGGATGTCGATTCCTTCAGCGAAATGGAGCCGGTGGCGGATGGTTTCCGTAACTATATCGGAGCCCGATTCAGTATCCCTGCCGAGCATTTGCTGATCGATCGTGCGCAACTGCTGACTCTGACAGCTCCTGAACTTACCGTTCTGGTAGGCGGATTGCGGGTGCTCGGTGCAAACGTTGGCAAGGAGGCCGCTGGTGTATTCACCCAACGTTCCGGTCAGCTAACAAATGATTTCTTCATCAACTTGCTGGATATGGGCACTGAGTGGAAATCGATCTCCCCGTGTGGCAATGCATACCTCGGACAGGATCGCGAAAGCGGCCAACCGAAGTGGAGCGGAACAAGATTCGACCTCGTGTTCGGATCGAACTCCGTGCTGCGTGCGGTGGCCGAGGTTTATGCCTGTGCTGATGCGGAAGAGAAGTTCGTGAACGACTTTGTCGCCGCATGGGTGAAAGTGATGGAGCTGGATCGGTTTGACCTGAAGAAATAGATCTGACTCAGGATTTCCCCCCCGGAGAGCGGCCTGCTGTGAATTTTTCACGGCGGGCCGTTTTTCTTGGCTTGAAAGAGTATTGCTTTCTGGATGGCGAAAGTTTTCACTCTGCGCCCCAACATTTTCTACCACTTTGAAAGCTCACCAAATCTTTACTGAAATCGATCCGGCCGTTGTTACTGAAATGTTCGATTGGTTCCGCGCCAACGATCGTAACGTTTATAAGTCAGTAGTTTCCACTCTCGCGGCAGAGCGGAAAGTGCGTCCGGTTTTCGTCCAGAAGAAATCCCTGAAAGACCAATATGCGTGGATTCAGAAGACGCTTCAGATCAAATCCTCCGATGCGGTGGGCGAGCAGGTGATGCAATCCTACCTCATGGCCGGCCAGCAGAAGATGCTGGGAATGTTCTGCGACGGTGTAGGCATTGAGCATGACGGCAATGGCTCTGTGACCGGTGAACTCCCGGAGGAGCTGGACAAAGCGCAACTTGACGAGACCGTTGATAAGCTCGTTGACGTTTTTGACCCGAAAATTTTCACCATGTATCTTCTTTGCTTCAACATGCAGGTGCCGGGTGGATACCCGGGCCTTGTCGAGAAGCTTGAGTCCGACGAGCGCCTGACTCTGGCGTAGATCCATTTACCCACTATGCCGCGAGTTTACCTAAAGACCTACGGGTGCCAGATGAACGAACGTGACACCGAACAGGTGGCGCGGATGTTCACGGAAGGCGGCTACACGCTTACGAAATCGGAATTCGATGCGGATGCGATTCTGATCAATACGTGCTCCGTGCGTGATCAGGCGGAGCAGAAGGCTCTGGGGAAAATGGGTATTCTGGGCAAGCAGCGGCGGAAGCGCTCGCATGTGGTCTATGGTTTCATGGGCTGTATGGCCCAATCCCGCGGGCAGGAGCTTTTCGAACAGATTCCGCACCTGGATGTGGTGGTGGGCACGCAGAAATATCACAAGGTATTCGAGCATGTGGATGGAATCCTCAAGCAGCGGCTGGAAGCGAGGATGGATAATCCCGAGTTTTCCCTGAAGGGGACTTCTGTGTGCGATACTGCGGAGGAGGTGGATTCCCAGAATACGATCCGCGATCATCTGGAGAAGTCCCAGAATTCATCGGCATTCGTATCAATCATGCAGGGCTGCAACATGCGCTGCTCATTCTGTATCGTGCCGGATACACGCGGGAAAGAGCGCGGGCGGCCGATTGTAGATGTGGTGAAGGAGGTGGAGTTTCTTGCGCGCCAGGGTGTTAAGGAAATTACCCTGCTCGGGCAGATTGTGAATCTCTACGGGCGCACCGAATTTCCGAAAATCGACGGGAAGTCGCCATTTGTTCAGCTGTTGGAAGCTGTGCATGAGGTGGAGGGAATCGAGAGAATCCGTTTCACATCGCCGCATCCGATCGGGTATCGCGATGATCTGGTGGCGGCATTTACTTATCTGCCGAAGCTGATGTCCCACATACATTTCCCGATGCAGAGCGGATCCGATAGGATTCTGAAAGCGATGCGCCGGCCGTATAAGAATGAGAAATTCATCGAAATCTGCGAGAAGATGAAGGCTGCCCGGCCTGATCTGGCGATTACAACGGATATTATTGTAGGTTTCCCCGGCGAGACCGAGGAGGATTTCCAGGCTACGATCGATACAGTGGAGCGTCTCGAGTTCGATAATGCATTCGTTTTCCGCTACTCCAAGCGTAAGGATACGCCCGCTGCGGAAATGGAAGACCAACTTCCTGAAACGGTGAAGGAAGAGCGCAACCAGCGGCTGCTGGAGGTGGTGAATCGACTGGCGAAGGAGAAGACGAGCGCGATCGTCGGGACTGTCCAGAAGGTCTTTTGTGAAGGAGCTTCAAAGAATAATCCGGACACGCTCAGCGGAAGAACTCCGCAGAATAAGATCGTGATTTTCGAGGGCGATAAGGAGCGGCTGACCGGAGAAATTCTGGAGGTAAAAATCGAGAGTGCCAATGATTTCACTGCTTACGGAACTCCTGTTTTAGTGGGAGTCTAATGCGAGAAACGGAAAAGTCTGCCGTGACGAATCACGACAGACTTGGGTCTAAACAGCAGATGCAAAAAGCTTAGAAGCGATAGGTAAGTTTCGCTTGGACGGTGTGGAAGAAGAAGTCCTCCTCTGAGCCACGGACGTTGGTTGAACCTGCCGCAGTGGCGAACGGGCCGTTGTTGAAGCTGGTATTGAAGTCACTATCGCCAAAGCTGGTGAAGAGATACTCCATGGTGAGTGACCAGTTTTGTGTGATTCTGGTTTCCACGCCAGCGCCTGCTACCCAGCCGAGGTCACCATCGGCATCTCCGGTGGATGTGCCGTTCGGGTTGTTCGAGTTGAAAGCATATTCAGGATCGCCGTAGGCGAGACCACCAGTGATGTAGACGAGGGTGCGGTCTGTTACCAGATAACCGGCCCGCAATCTGAGGGTGGAAAGGTTTTCAATGGTACGTTCCTCCCGGTAAAAGGCAGGTGTTGAGGAGAACCCGTTCTGGGATTCGAGAATATCGGTGTGGTTGTAGTCAAGGATGGCACCGAGGACGAAGCGATCAAATTGCTGATCGTATCCGAGAAGCACACCGTATGAGAGTGCATCGTCGAACTCATGTCCGAAATTGTTTCCAAAAGCGCCAGTTCCGGGTGCTTCACCAAAAGGAACAGTGTCCCCGAAGTTCCCGTCGAGGTTGGAGTCAAGAACCAGGCCGTCATCCGTTTCGGTTTTGAAGTTCAGGCCGACTTGGGCGCCAAGGTAGAATCCTGTCCAGTTCCAGGTTGGTTCCATAGGAGGGGCCTGGGTCATCATTGGTTCTCCGGCGAAGGCGAAGCCGGATGCGATTCCGCAAGCGGCGAGGGTGGCAATGGATGTTTTCATATCGATTTTTATTCGGGGTTAGTTCTGATGTGTCGCGTTTTGCGAACATCGACCAGAATAGGTCCGAAGGATCGGTAATCGATGAATTTGTCTTACAGAGAGGCTGTTATGACGAATAGGGATATATTAATCACGTTTTTGAAAGCGGTTGTTATTCCTGAAAATTGAAAACAAAAAAGCCGCAGCCAAGTGAATGGCTGCGGCGAATCTTTGGAATCTGTTTCTAAGCGGAGATCAGAGGGTGCGGCCGGCGATCTCGGCGAGGAGGTCGTCGATGAACTGCTGACGCGGCTTGATGATCGGCTTTTCCTCACCACGTATGCGGACAGCGATGGTACCTTCCTCGACTTCGCGCTGGCCGAGAACGGCCATGTTCGGGATGCGCTCGAGACGGGCGTTGCGAATTTTTGCTCCGACTTTGTCCGATGAGCGATCCACTGTGCAGCGAATGCCAAGGTCTGCCAGTTCGGTGGCGAGTGCGTTGGCTTCGTCGAGTGTTTTGTCCGAGATCGGGAGGATACGGAGCTGCTCCGGAGCAAGCCATGTCGGGAATTTGCCCTCGAAGTGCTCGATGAGAAGTCCGGTGAATCGCTCGAGCGAGCCGAATGGCGCGCGGTGGATCATGACCGGGACGTGTGGCTTGTTGTCCTCGCCGACGTAGGAGAGATTGAAGCGGACAGGAAGGTTGTAATCAACCTGGACGGTTCCGAGCTGCCAATCACGGCCGATGACGTCTTTTACGACGAAGTCGATTTTCGGGCCGTAGAAGGCGGCTTCTCCGATTTCTTCGGTATAGTCCACGCCGAGAGTCTGCACGGCGTTGCGGATGGCTGCTTCTGCTTTATCCCAGTTCTCAGGCTCGCCGACGTATTTGTCTGATTCCGGATCCCGTAGGGAAAGGCGGACGCGGTAGTCGTTCATTCCGAGGGTGGTGAGAACTTTTTTCACGAGATCAAGGCAGCCGATGAGCTCTTCAGCGACTTGGTCGGGTGTGCAGAAGATGTGGGCGTCGTCCTGCGTAAAGCCGCGGACGCGAGTCATGCCGCCGAGTTCACCGGATTGCTCCCAGCGGTAAACGGTGCCGAATTCGGCAAGGCGGACTGGAAGGTCACGGTAGGAGTGGTGATCGCTGTCAAAAATTTTGATGTGATGTGGGCAGTTCATCGGCTTGAGCAGGTAACCTTCGTAGGTGCCTTGCTCGAGGCCGTTGATGAGTGTGGCGCAGCTGGCATCCTCATCGGCAAGTTTCTCAAGGGTATCGCGCTCGGCGATGGGTGCGAACTGGCTTTCCTGATAATAAGGGAAATGGCCGGAAGTGCGGTATAGATCGAGTTTGCCGATATGGGGGGTGAAGACCTGGGAGTAGCCTTGTTTGTCTAGCTCCTGGGTGATGAATTCCTGGAGTGCGCGGCGGACGAGTGCGCCTTTTGGTTTCCAGAGGATGAGGCCCTGGCCTACCGCTTCATCGATGTGGAAGAGTCCGAGTTCGCGGCCGAGCTTGCGGTGATCGCGTTTTTTCGCTTCTTCCAGACGTGTGAGGTGGTTTGCAAGGTCATCTTTGTTCTCGAAAGCGGTGCCGTAGAGACGCTGAAGCTGGCCTTTTGACTCGTCTCCCATGTAGAAAGAGGAAGAGACGGACATGACTTTCACGTTTTTGCACTTGGATGTGTAGCCAACGTGCGGGCCGGCGCAGAGATCGATGAACTCACCGTTCTGGAAGCAGGAGATTTGTTCGCCTTCCGGAATTTTATCGATGAGGTCGAGCTTGAAGCGTGAAGGGTTGCCCGGGCGCTCTGTGAGGCCGCCGAGTCTGCCGGATTCCGCCATGGCTTTGGCTTCCTCACGGGAAATCGCCTTGTATTCGAACTTCTGGTTTTCCTTGGCAATTTTCTTCATCTCCGCCTCGATTTTCTCGAAATCGTCGGGGGTGATGCGGTGCTTCATTTCGAAATCGTAGTAGAAGCCATTTTCGACAGGAGGACCGTAGGCGAACTGTGCGTCCGGCCAGATTCTGAGGATGGCGGTGGCCATGACGTGCGCGGCGGAGTGGCGCACACGCTCAAGGTCTGTCATCTGGGCTCGTTCGTCTAAGGTCTTGCGTTCGGACATTGGGCGGCTTTTGAAGCAGGGATTGGGGCGCAAGTCAACTGTGTGCGAGCGCTGGAGCGATGTCTTGTGAGGGCCCTGATTAGCGAATTTCCCGGATTTGAGCGGGTGTGAGGTATTGAAGTGCTTTCTTGGAATCGGTGCGGGCGTAGGCGTTGACTTTGGTGGCTTGCTCCGGGCTGAGTTCAAGTTTTGCAAACGGGGTGCCCTGAAGTTGTTTCTTCTGATCGCTGGCGGGAGCAGGTCGATAAGCGGATGTGAGCTGTTGGGCGCCCTTGAGCTCCGCCGGATTATCCAGGTAAACGGCGCTGGCTACTCCCTCTGATTTTGCCTTTTTGGTGATTTCCGCGATGGTGGTGCGGGTCGGATCAAATTCGACGAGAGTGACTTCGCGTCCGTCGAAAAATCCGGCTTCTGTGCGAGTGACTCCCTTGATTGCGCCGATCTTCATTTCGCCGGTCCAGAAGCAGTGCTGGCAAAGTGCGAGCCGGGAGGTTTTCGGCGGATTGGCAGCCTGTGTGCGGCCAGCTTTTTCTAGAGCTGCTTCCATACGCGGGATGAGCTCGGCAGCTGTCCAGATCCGATCCTTGCGGGGGATAAGGTCTTTTCCTTCGGAGTCGAGGAAGCGGACGACTTGAAAGTTCCACGCTGGCTCATTGTATTTTCTGAGAACTTCAGCATCTTTCCCTCCCTTGTTGTTGTGGATGAGTAGTGGAACGAAATTCTTTTCGATGGTTTCAACGATTCCGTTGTCTGAAAGGACGTCTTTGCCAAATTGTTTGCAGCCGGCGCAGCCCGGGACTTCCTGAAAGAGTGCAAAAATGGGTTTTCCGGTTTCCTTCGAAAGGTTCAGGGCTGCGGGGAGGTCCCTGTTCCAGGATACTTTTCCCACTTCAATAGGATTGTCAGTGGCTGCACGACAGGAATTGATGGCCAATGTAAATAGGAGTAGCGGAAATATTTTCATGTAGGTGGGAGTGCATGTTCGGGGACTTATTCCGCCTTGATGGAAAAGTGATGATGGGATTGGACGAGCTGGGTGATTTGTGGAACAAGTCCGCGAGATGTTACTCGCTACTGTATTTCTGATTGTTGGCTTTGTGTTGCTGGTTTTCGCTGCGGATTACCTTGTGAAGGGAGCGGCCAGTATTGCAGCAGCAGTGGGGGTTTCCCCATTGGTGGTTGGGCTGACGGTTGTAGCGTTTGGGACCAGTGCTCCCGAGTTGGCCGTTTCTGTGGCTTCGGCATTCAAGGGGCAGGCTGATCTGGCGGTGGGAAATGTGATTGGGAGTAATATTTTCAACATCCTCGTGGTGGTGGGGATCTCGGCCCTGATCATTCCCATGGTGGTGCACAAGCAGCTGATCCGGCTGGATGTCCCGGTGATGATTTTCCTCTCGGTGCTACTTTATCTGCTGTCGATGGACGGTCTGATTTCACGCTTGGATGGGGTAATCCTTTTCGCGATGGCAATCGGGTATGTCTTATTACTACTTTGGAAATCCAAACACGGTGGCGAAGCTCCGGGTGCGGACGAGCTAGAGGGTCTGTTGGAGCCCGGAGGTGATCCGAAATGGCTGAAAAATATTTCCCTGATAGTTCTCGGGATGGCGGGGTTGACGCTGGGGTCGAATCTTTTAGTCAGGGGTGCGGTGGAGATTGCCACCTATTTCGGGGTTTCCGAGCTGGTGATCGGGTTGACGATTGTGTCCGTGGGTACATCCCTTCCCGAGGTAGCTACTTCCGTGATGGCTGCGGTGAGGGGAGAGCGGGATATTGCGGTGGGTAATGTGGTGGGAAGCAATATTTTCAATATCGTCACGGTTCTGGGGCTCTCCTCGATTGTGGCACCGAGCGGGATAGGGGTTGCGAAAGAGGCTCTGGATTTCGATATGGTGTTTATGATCGCGGTAGCGGTAGCGGCATTTCCGGTTTTTTTCCTGGGCTATCGTGTCGGGCGCGTCAGTGGTTTCCTCTTTGTTGCGTTTTACATTGCCTATGTGGCTTATCTGCTGCTCCAGTCCGCAGGAAGCGGGCTCTTTCCTGCGTATCGGGAAGCCGTTCTTTATTACGTTTTCCCTGCTACACTGGTGGTCCTTCTAGTCGTCTTGGTGAGGGCCATCTTTCAGAGAAAAAACCTCGCCTAGACATTTCCAATCATCCGTCTAGGTTTTCCCACCCGGAAAAATGCTTACCGGAAGACACCTACCATGTCCGAATCTCCTAAAAATACTCCGCCACCCGCCAATCCGAAACGTCCATCCGGTGACGGCAATGGTTTCAATTGGCGCGTTTTCGCGCTTTTCAGCCTCGCAATCCTAATTCTTGGTATCGCATTTCTGAAGCCTCTGGATACGAAAGCTACTTCAATGAGCTATTCGGAATTCCGGACAGCGCTTGATCAGGAGCGAATCGTAACAGACAAGCCGAGCGAGCAACCGCTTAAGGTTGTAACCAGCGATAGCGCCTACGATGCAAAGATCACCGGTTTCATCAAACCGGCACTGGAAAAGCCTTCTGAATCCGAGCAGCAGTTCAGACAGGAAGACTTCAGTGTGATTTTATCAGCCGAAGAGGTCACCGAGATCCTCGGTGATTCCATCGCGGTGGAACAGATTTCAGGTGCTGTCGAAGCTCCAGTCGATGGCGCGCTAAAGCCGCTTTCCGTGGCAGAATTCAGAAAGTCCATTGCTTTGGGCGAAGTTGGCTTGGGTGATACCGAGAATAGCTTGCGTGTCCTGAGCAATCCCACAAACGAAAAACTAGTAGTGGTTGGCACGCGCAAGGTGATCACCAACATGCTGGTGCCGAAGGATGCGGATGGAAAAGTGATCCCGGCTACCCCGTTTTCGGTAACAGTTTCGACTACAATTCTTGGCTCGGAGCTCCAAAGTCTCCTGAAAGGCAAAGCGCAGTATGAAAGGAAATCCGACTACCTCGGAAAAGCTCTCTTCACGTTCCTGCCGTTCCTTCTCATCATTCTTCTTCTTTTCTTCCTCTTCCGCCAACAGATGAAATCCGCGGGCCGTGGTGCGATGTCCTTCGGGAAATCCAAGGCCCGCTTGCTCACAATGGACCGCAACAAGGTCACCTTCAAGGATGTGGCTGGTATTCAGGAAGCGAAGGAAGAGCTTTTCGAGATCGTTGATTTCCTGAGAGACCCGAAAAAGTTCCAGAAACTTGGCGGATCAATTCCAAAAGGCGTGTTGATGGTCGGTTCTCCGGGAACAGGTAAAACACTTCTTGCCCGTGCGATCGCCGGTGAGGCGGATGTTCCTTTCTTCTCCATCTCCGGCTCAGACTTTGTGGAAATGTTTGTGGGTGTGGGTGCTTCCCGCGTCCGCGATATGTTCGAGCAGGGTAAAAAGAATGCACCGTGTTTGATTTTCATCGATGAGATCGATGCAGTGGGCCGCCATCGCGGTCACGGAATGGGCGGAGGTCATGATGAGCGTGAGCAAACGCTCAACCAGTTGCTGGTGGAGATGGATGGTTTCGATACCCAGGAAGGTGTCATCATCATTGCTGCTACAAACCGTCCTGACGTTCTGGACCCTGCACTTCTCCGTCCAGGCCGTTTCGACCGCCAGGTAACAGTTTCCCTTCCAGATGTGAATGGCCGCGAGGAAATCCTCCGTGTTCACGTGAAGAAAATCAAACTGGCTGCAAATACGGACCTAGCAACAATCGCACGTGGAACTCCTGGTTTCTCCGGTGCCGAGCTGGCAAACCTTGTCAATGAGGCTGCCCTTCTTGCCGCCCGCAAGGGTATGACTTCTGTGACAATTGCAGAGATGGAAGAGGCACGGGATAAAGTCCGCTGGGGCCGTGAGCGCCGCTCGCTGGCAATGTCCGACAAGGAAAAAATCGGCACAGCCTGGCACGAAGCGGGTCATGCCTATCTGAACATGATCCTTCCGCACACCCATCCGTTGCATAAGGTGACAATTATCCCACGGGGTCCTTATCTGGGTGCTACAATGTATCTTCCGGATGGCGACCAATATTCCACCCAGAAGAAGGAGGCTCTTGCTAATCTCATCGTGACCATGGGTGGCCGGATTGCTGAAGCCTTCCACTCTGATGATGTTTCCAACGGTGCCTCCGGCGATATCCGCCAGGCAACTTCACTTGCGCGGAACATGGTCTGTGAGTGGGGCATGTCCGATGAACTCGGTATGGTAGAATACGGAGAGGGTGATAGCCCGGTGTTCCTTGCTCGTGACATGAACAAGAGCCGCAATTACTCGGAAGAGACTGCGCGCGTGATCGATGGTGAGATCAAGAAATTCATCGACAATGCCTTTGAAGAAGCGACCCGCCTGCTTAATGAAAACAAAGATGTGGTGGAGAAAATCGCTCTGGCATTGCTTGAGTTTGAAACCCTCGATGCCAAGCATCTTCAGGACATCATTGATTTCGGTGAAATGAAGAATCCGCCGAGTGCGCCTACACCACCTCCAATTCCCGATGACCTTTCCAAAAAGCCGGTGACGAAAAAGCCGGAGGAAGATAAGCCGGAAGACGATGGCCCGATGCCGGGCGTGGTTGGTGCTCCAGCCTAAGTGAAATCTTAAAAATCAGGGCGGGGTGCGTTTCATGCACCCCGCCCTTTTTTATGATGTTTCAAAAGTATCGTTCACCTGTCGGGAAATTCCGGTAGGTGAAACTACAACCAATGGGCAACCCGTTCCGCGGCTCGCTTGTGCGTGCCTTCTTTTCCAAGGAGGGAACTGACCTCAGCCATTTTCGCCACCAAGGCTTCGCGTTTTGTATCATTTGAAAGGTGGTCCTTCACCCATGCGCCTACCTCGGGTGGCTCGGCCTTATGCTGGATGAATTCCTCCACAACTTTTTCGCCGGCCAAGATGTTAACGATGCCGATGTATTTGATCTTCACTAGAAGGCGCCCGAGAAAGTATGTGCTGGCTGCCATTTTATACACCAGACAGTAAGGGAGGCCCAGCACTGCGGCTTCCAGGGTGGCGGTTCCGCTGGCGACAATGCCACATGTGGCACGTTTCATGAGATTGTGGCTGCCACCATCGGTGAGGGTGAGATATCCACCCACTCCGGCGGTAGAAATCATCTCGCGCATGGTTTTTGCTAGCTTCGGCGTGGCGGCGGGAACCTCAAACGATAGATCCGGGCGCCAAGTGTGTAGCGCTTTGGCCGTCTCTATCATCATTGGGAAGAGTTTGGAAATTTCCCGTTCACGGCTACCGGGGAAGAGTCCGACGAGTGCCTGCTCGCGTGTAACCTGTATGTTCTCGGATGCGAGTTCATCGACCAAAGGATGACCAACGTGTGTTGTGAGCAGGCCGGCATCCTGGAATATGGGTTTCTCGAAAGGGAAGAGGCATAGCATCTCGTCGAGAAGATCGACCATCTTCGGGATGCGTTTTTTATTCCAAGCCCAGACCTGTGGGCTGATGTAATAGACCAGTTTGGTATCAGGGAGTTCCTTTTTTACAGCGGCTGCGAACCTGAGGTTGAAGCCTGGATAGTCAACGAGTAGAAGAACCTCCGGCTTCAGACGCTTGATCTCACCGAGCATTTCGGCGAAGCGCTCCTTGAACCAGCCGTAGCGTTTCAGGACTTCGATCACGCCCATGACTGCGGCATCTTCCACCCAGTTCACAGCGTTTCCATTGCTGATTTCATGGATCTCCGGTCCGCCAACTCCGTAGATTTCCAGATTTTTCTCTGTGGTTTTGAGTTCTCTTAAAAGACCGGCACCATGTGCGTCACCGCTCATTTCTCCCACGATGACATAGATTCGTTTCACGGAAAAAAACCTACCCAATCCATGCCTTGCGCTTCAACCTCCAATGCAGCGGATGTCATTTCGTAAAAATATTTTAATAAACCCACCTACAGATACGTATAAAACCCTATGAAGCTATTTATGACACTTCTCGGCATGGTCGCCGCTGGCATTCTCGGCTATTCGCTCGAGCCGGAGCTGAGGTTTCAACTAACAGGTGTCAGTCCGGAAGCGGAAAAAGCACCTGAGCCTAAGCATATCACCATAGAGATAGGTGACAGCTCCGCCAACAAGATAGACCCAGCTACCTTCCCGGTTGAACAGTTGCCGAAGAAGGTTCTTCTGAAATCTGACGCTGAAATAGCGGACACTAACTCGGGAATCAAGATGACTATTACTGCGGGCAATCAGGTGGATCTCATCAGGCTTGACGGGCAGGATGTGGTAATCAGTCCCGGCTCGGCGACACTCGAAGGCCGGGTTCCTTATTCTCAAACAGATCTTTTGGAGCAGCTGGGCACGATCAGGATGGCCCCCCGGGTAGGGAAGATGCCAGATGCAGAGACCGAGGTGGAAGTAGAGCCCAAGGTGGAAGCAGATCCTAAGGTAGATGTGGTGCCAGAGATGAATCCAGTGCCGCAACCTGAGCCTCAATCCGCGGGGTCCAACGATGTCGTGGAAATCATGAAGGCGAGTATCAAGGCGGGTCAGATCAAGGAGTTTTCCTTTGATCAGGTCAGTGAGTGGCAGGAGAATGAGGGGGACGAAGTGATCGATGGCGAAACCTACAGGACCGGCGTGGCGTCGTATGAGGGTGAAACGGTTTTCGGTATCAAAACTCTCAAAGCGAAAGCACTTATCCGGAACGGGAAGCTGGAGCGTTGGGTTTATGAGAAGAGCGGAATGGAAATTAAGTGATCCGGCTGCGATTCGTATTCTGAATTTTTGTGACTAATCGCGAAGCAATATTAACCCTGAATCTGCTTCCCGGCATAGGACCGGTGCGGATTACCAGGCTGTTGGAATCCTTTGGTCGTGCTGAGGCAGTGCTCACCGCGGGGGCAAACCGACTGCAACGGGTGGACGGTATCGGGCCTGAGACTGCGAAGCTGATCGCCGGTTGGGAGGATCACGCGGATCCGTTCAAAGAACTCCAGGAGGCGAAGGAGCGGGGGATTGCCATCGTCACCCAGGATGATGATTCCTACCCGAAACATCTGCTGCAGGCATATGATGCTCCGATCCTGCTCTATGTTTGGGGTGAAATTTTGCCGAGGGATAAACATGCCATCAGTGTGGTAGGCTCCCGCCGGACAACTTCATATGGCGTAAATGCGACGAAGAAGCTGACTTATCAACTGGCCCATGCAGGGTTCACAATTGTATCCGGTCTAGCACGTGGGATAGATACCGCGGCACATGAAGCGGCACTAGCAGCGAAGGGGAGGACTATTGCGGTGATTGGCTCCGGATTGGGTAAACTCTATCCTCCGGAAAATCTTCTACTCGCGGAGAAAATTGCAAATGGCCAGGGAGCCGTGATTTCCGAGTTTCCGCTCCATCGCTCCCCGGACAAGCAGACGTTTCCCATGCGCAATCGGATTGTGGCAGCATGGTGCCAGGCTGTTCTGGTCACGGAATGTCCGGCTTGGTCCGGCTCATTGATTACCGCAAATTTGGCTTCGGAGTATGGAAAGCCGATTTTCGCCGTTCCAGGGCAGATCGACAAGCCCTCTTCGGCTGGCTGTCATCAGTTGATACGGGATGGTGCCACTCTGGTGGCGGATGCCTCACATATCATTGACGATATGGGTGAGCTTCCATTTTCCGGCCGGATGGATGCCGGGCCTGAAAAGGCCAGCGAGCTTCCGGAGCTACCAACAGAGGAGTTGGCTGTTTATTCGGCGATGGGGGAGGGTGATGAGATGCCGGTTGATCGGCTGATTCAGGTGACAGGGTTGCCATCATCAGCCGTTACCGCGGCACTCCTTAAGCTTGAATTACGTAGGCTTATAAGGCCGCTTCCGGGCTTTCGGTTTATTAAGCGATAGCAAACCGATTTTCGTTTCCTCCTTGCATCACGGGGATATCCCTGCCTAGTCCAGTCCAGAGACATTTCAGTTTCACAATTTTTACTCCCATGGGAAAAACACTGATTATTGCAGAAAAACCGTCCGTCATGAATGACCTCTCCAAGGCTCTTGCAAAGGAGTTGGGGAAATTTGAAAAAGTAGGATCAGGGCGGGATATTCATTACGAGAATGACGATGCGATCATCACTTCCGCAGTGGGCCATTTGGTCGAGCTACGGATGCCAATGGGGCCGAACGGCAAGAAACTACCTTGGAAATTCGACGTTCTTCCGGCAATTCCCGAGAAGTTCACTCTCGATCCTATCGAGCAATCCGAAGCCAAGCTGAAAAAGGTTCTGCGCTTCGCGAAACGCAAGGATGTGGACATGATCGTAAATGCTTGCGATGCCGGCCGGGAAGGTGAGCTGATCTTCCGCTACATCATGGAAATCGGTAAAATCGAAAAGCCTGTAAAACGCTTGTGGATGCAGTCGATGACCACCGGAGCAATCGTTTCCGCATGGGAAAACCTCCGCTCTGACGAGCAAATGAAGCCACTGGCTGACGCTGCGAAGTGCCGCTCCGAGTCCGACTGGCTGGTGGGTTTGAACGCGACCCGGGCTTTCACCTGCTTCAACTCACGCCACGGCGGCTTCAATATTACGGCCGCAGGTCGCGTGCAGACTCCCACACTTGCTATTCTCGCGGCACGCGAAGAGGAAATCCAGGCATTCAAATCCGAGCCGTACTTCGAAGTTCATGGAACGATGACCGTGAAATCCGGTGAGTATCTCGGAAAGTGGATCGATACCACTTTCAGGAAATCCGAAGACAAGCCGCACGGAAAAGCCGAGCGGATCTGGGATCAGGAAATGGCCCAGTCGATTGTAGATCGCTGTGCCGGGAAAACAGCGGAGATCTCCGAAGAGAAGAAATCCAGCAAGCAGATCCCACCGCAGCTTTATGACCTTACCACCCTTCAGCGGGAGGCTCCTTTTTCCGCAAAAGGCACGCTGCAGATTGCGCAAGCACTTTACGAGAAGCACAAGGTGCTGACTTATCCTAGGACGGACTCGCGTTATCTTCCTGAGGATTACGTGGCGGATGTCCGGGAAACCATGGGCAAGATCGCCAGCAGTGATATGGATGTGGCTGGCTACGCGAAAGCTGTGCTTTCCGGGAAAAGTGAAAACGGACCGAAGCTCCACGAATCAAAGCGTATCTTCAATACCAAGAAGGTTTCCGATCACTTTGCGATCATCCCGACAGGTAATACCGCCAAGCTCTCCGATACGGAGCAGAAGGTATACGATATGGTGGTGAAACGCTTTATCGCGGTTTTCTACCCTCACGCGGAGTTCGAGCAAACGACCCGCCTTTCCACCGTTTCCGAAGGTGGAAACAAGGATGTATTCAAAACCGAAGGCCGTGTGCTTGTGGTTCCGGGCTGGCTGGAGGTCTACGGGCGCAAGCCTGGCGTAGCCGCCGGCAAGGACGGACTTGTTGGAATCGAGAAAGGTGAGACCACCAAGGTTGATCCGATCGAGCTCATCCACGAACAAACACGCCCGCCGGCACGTTTCACTGAATCCACACTCCTCTCCGCGATGGAGGGTGCAGGAAAGCTCCTGGTAAACGATGATGAACTGCGTGAGGCGATGTCAGAACGAGGCCTGGGCACACCGGCTACCCGTGCGGCAACAATCGAGGGATTGATTTCACAGAAATATCTTCTGCGGGACGGTCGTGACCTCCATGTAACTCCATCCGGCCTCCGTCTTATCCAGTTGGTGAGGCAAATGGAGATCGAGGGACTCTACTCTCCGAAAATGACCGGTGATTGGGAATATAAACTCCGCCAGATGGAGCAAGGTGCACTGCAGCGCCCTGCCTTCATGAAGGAGATTATCCAATACACCAATGACATAGTGGAAAAAGCACATGCATTGGCCGAGGAGGCTAAGAATAAGAAATTTTCCGATGTGGAAGTGGAACATCCGATCCACGGCACGCTTGTTCTGAAGCAGACCGATGCGACCTACGAATCCCGTGATCCGGAATTGCCCATCAAGATCAAGAAATACATCGCCGGGCGTCCACTTTCTGAAGATGAGCTGAAAACTCTGATGAACAAAGGTATCGTCGGGCCGCTTCAAGGCTTCAAGTCACGCTTCAACAAGCCGTTTGATGCCTCGCTACAAATCGATGAGAAGTTCAAGACCCAGTTCCTCTTCGAGGGTGAGGATGACAAAGCTCCGGAACTGAACGAGGATATGGTAATTGGCACTGCCAAGACTCCGGAAGGGAAAGAGCACAAGGTTTTCGGAACAGACAAGGCCTATTATGTGCCGGATATCGTGACGAAAAAAGATCCACACGGAGTCCGGATCGGTAAGGTGATCCTCCAGCGTGAAATTCCCGAGGATCAGGCATTGAAGCTGATCTCCGAAGGTAAAACCGATCTGTTGCGTGGCTTTATCTCAAACCGCACCAAACGGAAGTTTGATGCGCACCTCACCTTTGACCTTAAGGCAGCCAAGATTGGCTTTGATTTCCCACCTAGACCGGTAGCAAAGAAAGCCGCCAAAAAGGCTGCGAAGAAAGCGGTAAAGAAGGCCGCTAAAAACGCGGAGTAGAAAGCTCAACGGTGGTGAGGACTATTCCATAGCCTTCACTGCCGCGACTATTGCCGGGTCCTGCCACTTGGAGAGTTCCTCCAGTTGCTCGGTACCAAGAGAGGAAACTCTCCCCCGTCTGGAGAAATTTTCGCGATCCTTTCCGGTAAAGTTTATCTGTATATCGGGTTTGATGCCCTTGAGGTGTGGTGTATTCCCTGAAGGGGTGTGATACGTGGCTATGGTGAGGCGCAATGCCGTGTTTCCGCCCATCGGAACGATGTTCTGGACGCTGCCTTTCCCGTATGATTTTTCACCAATTACAGTGGCGCGCTTGAGATCGTGTAGAGCACCGGCGGTTAGTTCCGATGCGGATGCGGAGTTCCTATCGATCAGGACGCAGATTTTGTAATCACGTTTGCGGCGCTGGCGTGCAGGTGTTTCCAGAAACTCTTCGGCTTTTCCCCTCTCGCGTACGGATACTACCTTCGTGGAAGGAGGGAGGAAAAGCCCGAGGATACGAACCGTCTGGTGGAGATCGCCACCGCCGTTTCCGCGTAGGTCCAGAATCAGGGAAGCCATGCCGTTGTCCTCTAGTTCATCGAGGGCGGACTCAACCTCGCCTGCGCAGTTCGGGCCGAACTGAGCGAGGCGTAAATAGCCTGTGTCCGGATGGTCCTCGAGTGGAGCAGAAACGATGAGTGAACGATTCTCAACATAGCGATGGATAACTGTGAGCTTCAATTCCCCGGGCCGTTCGGGGTCCGATAGGGTAAGTGTGGTTTTTGCGCCGGGTGCGCCGTTGAGGATGGCCAGGGCGTCAGTAAGGGTGAGGTTTTGAGCAGGGGCTCCATTAATTTCGAATAGAGTGCTGGATACTGGAATTCCGGCAGTTGCCGCTGGGCCATGTTTCTCGATCGCAGCGATGAAAATTCGTTCGGAGTCTCTTCCTAGACTAAGACCCAAGGAGCGGACTTCGTTATCGAGGCTGCCGTCTTTGTCGACCAGCTGTTGCATTTCCGGATAAATGAAGGAGGAATGCGAATCGAGGCTTGAGAGCATACCATCAAGGGCATGATTGATCATGCGATCGTAAGTGACCTTTTCAACGTCCGGATGCCGTGCTCTGGCGGCTTCAAGAACTTCCACAAAACGTTCCAGGGCGGGGTAAGCGGCATCATCCGGGTCGGATGGCTTGATTTCCGAATACGAGGAAAGGGTGCCTAGGAGGAAAATGGCGAAAAGTCTCATTTCAGACCGTTTACCAGTCAGCGTGGTGATGAGGGAGGAAATAATTTAGCGAAAAGTGCCGTTGGAAAGGACTATCCAGGAACCAACCCGCTGGAGACTCGCACAAAAGGCGAAGTCATCCAGCGGGTGGCTTTTGGATAGCGGGGCCGAAGCCCCAATATTCTCCCCCCAGAGAATAATATTTATATTGCATGCGATGTGCCAATCGTGGATTTAAACCTTAAGTGGCTGAATATCAGGCACTTAAAATTTAAGGAGATCAAATGATCTACTTTTCCGTGAAATTTAGTGTAACTTTTGCATGATTGATCATGCATTTTGTGCGAACATGCAGGGTTCGGCTTGGAATCCTACTTCAGGCCATGACGGCCCATCAAATTATATACGGAACGCTCTGAAATACCCAGCTCGCGGGCTGTTTTTGCCTTGTTCTTGCCGGTCCGGATATACGTTTGGATAAATGCTTCGCGTTCAATCTCGTGGAGAGTGAGCCCCGGTTCCGCGAAGATTTGCGCAGTTTGAGTGCTGCTGGGAGGAGAATCGAGCAGATCGATCACATCTTCCGCTTCAATCACGCTTCCTTCCGAGAATGCTGTGGCGCGTTCGAGAACATTTTCCAGTTGGCGGATATTTCCCGGCCAGTTGAAATTCTGAACGGCTTCCAGTGCCGCGGGGGTGAGTGTCCATGTGTCCGTGCCACGATTTGCGGCGATCTTGGATAGAATCCTGGAAATAATGGAGGGAATGTCCTCCTTCCGCTCGCGGAGTGGGGGAATATGGAGCTCGATGATATTGAGGCGATAGTAGAGATCTTCACGGAATGATCCTTCCGTGACACGGGAACGTAGGTCCACGTTGGTTGCAGCTATAACCCGTGCGTTTGTCTTGAGTAGCCGATTGCCTCCAATGCGGAAGAATTCACGGTCCTGCAGGACGTTCAAAAGTTTTGGCTGTAATTCGGAAGGAAGGTCTCCGATCTCATCAAGGAATATGGTGCCTTCGGAAGCTTGTTCAAAACGGCCTATTCTACTGCTGGAAGCTCCCGTGAAGGCACCTTTTTCGTGGCCGAAGAGTTCGGTCTCCAGAAGTTCACGGGGAAGTGCCGGGCAGCTGACTGTTATGAAACTTTCCGAAGAGCGATCGCTGAGCTGATGGATCTGGCGGGCGATGTAGGTCTTCCCGGTACCACTTTCTCCTGAGAGTAGGATCGTGCTATTCAGCTTGGCTGCTTTTTGAAGCTGCCGGAAGAGCACCTTCATTCGGGGGCTGGATGTTTCCAATGAAACCTTTCTGGTGTTGTTCTTCGCCGGTGCCTTCGTTTTGCTGGCTGTGGATCTATTGTTTACCGATTCACGGAGAAGCTCGAACAACCGATCGATCTCGAAGGGTTTTGTAAGGTAGTCGGTGGCGCCTGCCTTCAGGGTTTGAACAGCGGTTTCCGCATCGTTCGTGCCGGTAAGCATCACGATTGGGACGCCGGGAAATTTATTGTGAAGTCTACCAATGGTATCGATGCCATCGATCCCGGGTAGGCCTAAATCGAGGACTACCGCTTCGATATTGGCATCGATGATTTCCAGTGCCTCGTGTCCGGATCCGGCGGTTATTGGACGCCAGCCATTTTCCTTCGCCGCCATGCTGAGCAGGCGGAGAATTGTTTCATCATCATCGACGAGTAGGAGGTTCGGTTTTGACTGGGACACGAGTAGGTTTCCTGGGTTTTTTCCAAAGAAAATTTAGATGTGGGCGGCTAAATACTTTCGAGACTGATTTGGTTTGTTTTTTGAACGGGTCGAGTGAATTGAGAGGGGTAGGAGGGACACTGAGATGCGGACGCTAGAGGGCGTTTCGCACGGCTTCCAGCAAACATTTTGCTTTAAACGGTTTTTCCAAAAAGTATTTGACCATTGAGGTGGGAGATTGCGTGCTGATCGCGTTTGAGGTGACTCCGCTGATGCCAATGATTGGGATGGAAGGGTTTGCAGCCAGGAGCCTCCGGATTACTTGGGTGCCATCCATTCCTGGCATCATGATATCGGTGATTACGAGTGAAATATCGTGAAGCTTTCGTTCAAATATCACGATTCCTTCCATGCCGGATGACGCGCAAATGGTCTCATATCCGTTTTCCCGGAGAGTCTTGCTGATGACATTGGAAATGGACGGTTCATCGTCAATGATGAGGATAATCTCTCCGTTTCCCGATACCTGGGTTTCCTGGTCCGTCGGATTTTCCGCGAATACCACTGATTCGCGGAGGGCCGGGAGGAATACGTTGAACGTGCTGCCCTGTCCCTGGCTGGAATTTGCCTGGATGATACCTCCGTGACTTTTCAGGATTCCCAAAACGCTGGAGAGGCCGAGGCCAGTGCCCTTCCCTGTCTCCTTCGTGGTAAAAAATGGGTCGAAAATTTCGTTGATGATTTGCGGAGCTATACCCTCCCCGTCGTCGGAAACCCTGAGGCGGATATGTGGTCCGGCATTGATGCCGAGCATATTTTTCGCCGCTTCCTCGGTGATTTTGAGATTTACGGCGTTGATGCTAAGAGTGCCGCCGTGTGGCATAGCGTCCCGGGCGTTGACGCAAAGATTCAGCAGCACCTGGTGAAGCTGTGTGCTGTCTCCAATTATATTCCAGAGGTCCTGCTGGATATTGGTCCTGAACTTGATGGCTTTCGGGAATGTATCACGGACGATCGGTTCGAGCTCTTCGATGACCTTTTCCACGGCTACGCGAGCTTTTCTGCCTTCGATCCCGCGGGCGAAGGAAAGAACCTGTGAGATCATGCGTGCGCCACGAGCTGCACTGTTGGTGATCATTTCCAGAAGTTCCGTGCCCCGCGGGTCTGAAATGGTTTTCCGCAGGAGTTCTGCCGACATGGTGATCGGTGTTAGAACGTTGTTCAGGTCGTGGGCTAGCCCACCTGCTATCGTTCCAATGGATTCGAGCCGCTGGGCTCTGAGGAATTGCTGTTGAAGTTGTCGATGCTCGGTAACGTCGGTGTTAATGATCAGTATCGACTGGGGCTTTCCTTCTGAATCAAGGACCAGGTTCCACCTGCTTTCCACGTAGATGGCATTTCCCTGACGGCAGATTTGTCTGAGTTCCCCCAGCCATTCACCTTCACGTAGCGTGCCTTCGTGGAAGATGTCGTAGGTTTCCGTATCGAAGTGTAGTAGTTCCCTCGCTGATTTTCCTAAAATTTCGTTCTGGGTGTAGCCGTAGAGGCGTTCCGAGCTTTTGTTCCAGAAGAGGATTTTGTGATCGAGATCACATGTGAAAATGGCATCGCGGGCCTTGTCCAATAATGAGGCCTGATTGCGTATCCGGTTATCCGATTCTTCACGTGCCATTTCCGAAGCCGCGCGCTCCGCGAATATCCGGAGGATTGAGCGAATCAGCTCGGGATCACTGATTTCCTTTTCAAAAAGCACGGAGAGGATGCCGACCGGTTTTGCCTTCTGATCCACGCAAAGAGCTATGCCGGCGTAAGCTTCAATCTTTTTCTCTCCGAGAAAAAGGTCTTCAGGAAATAACTCGGCAACGTTGTCCGTGTAGAGGCAGGCTTGCTTTTCAGTCACCTGATAACAGGGGGTGCCGTAAAGATCGTAGGTAATGTTTTCCTGGATTTCCCCGTCGAGAACATAGGCTCTGGTCGTGATTTGAAGACCGGATTCAGTCATTTTCCCGATGCTTCCGAGCTTCGCACCAAGCGTATTGACCATGTCCAGGGTGAGTTGCTGGTAGAAGTCCTTGCCATATTCTCCTGATACGGTTTTCGCGACTTTGATAATGCTCTCCTGAGTGAGCTGCTGCCTGACCCGCTCACGGATGGAGATGATGCCGAAGGCGAGGTTATCGGCGAGTTCCTGGAGAAGTGCTTCTTCGTCTTTACCGATAGCGTTTTGAATCCCCGAGCCAAGACCGAGGTATCCGAAGCATTTTTCGTCGGTCTTGAGTGGAAGGAAAATGAGGCTTTTTATGCCGTTTCTTACTGCGTCGTCCTTCCACAATGGCACGGGATAAATTGTGTTGATATCATGGCATGAAACGGCGGTCCCGGTGCGTAGAACCTGGGCTCCGGGTCCGCGACCGTTTTCGCGATTCTCGTCATAGCTGAAATGAGAACCGGTGAATGTATCCCGGATCAGGCCGACCTGGGCCGCAGGGATTATTTTCTTTTCCGGGGTGTTGTCTCCGTATGCGACGAGAGCGGCGCGGTAGCCTCCGATTTCCGTCGCAATATGGCAGATGTCATCAAGAAGCTGTGCCTCATCGGTAGCGCGGATGAGGATTTTGTTACAGGAACTGAGCATTTCAAAAGCTCGGTTGATCACCGTCAGGTCCACTTGGGTATTGCGGTGATCGGTAATGTCGGACATCCCGCCGACCATACGGACGGCCTTTCCGTGGCCATTGAAAAAAATCCGCGCCTGGTCCAATACGTGGGCGATACTTCCATCTGTCCTTAGAAATCGATATTCCTCTTTCCAGAAGGTCTTCTTGCCGATGGATGCCGCTTTCAGGCTCTGCGAAACCCGGTCCCTGTCATCTGGATATATTCGGCAGACCCATTCATCGAAATAGGGTCCTAGATTTCTACCTTCATACCCGAAAAGTCTGGAAAACTCTTCGTTCCACCAAACCTGATCGCCAAGGATGTCCCAATCCCAGATGGCATCCGTGGTTGCCGAGGCCACGGAGCGAAAGCGCATGTCGGATTTGGCTACCTCTTCGTCGGTTTCGTATTTCTGAATAGCTAGGGCGATCAGACTGCTGAGGTCATCTCCACGGCTTATTTCCTCATGATGACCCAAGTGTGCCTCGTGGTAAAATGCGGTGAGGATCGCGATTACCTCGGCATCTTTCCCGAAAATGGGGGTGGTCCAGCAAGCCCGCACTCCTGTCTTTTTCGAGAATTCGTGAAACATTTCATATTCTGGATCAGCCGGAATATCCTCC
This sequence comes from Luteolibacter sp. AS25, assembly GCF_046736275.1. Classification (GTDB taxonomy): domain Bacteria; phylum Verrucomicrobiota; class Verrucomicrobiia; order Verrucomicrobiales; family Akkermansiaceae; genus Luteolibacter. The sequence goes on along the minus strand of NZ_CP151837.1, from coordinate 2,885,748 downwards.
ACGGAAACAGTCCTCCGCTCATTGATGGCTTTTCCGCAGGTTCCGTCTTCAGGTTGAACGTGAACTTGCCGTAATTCTTCTATAAATTCATGGGGTATACTCGGGGCCGCAGCGAGATGTTTGGCGGATGGGTAATTTCCGTTTATACGAACAATAGCGCACCAGGTTTGAACCGATGAAATATCTTCCACAAGCAAAGCGATCCGGTCGAACACTGCGGAAAGCGGTGCCGAGCTCACAAGCATTTTCAGTATCTCCGCATGCGCGCGATGGAAGTCATCACTGTGCATAATCCTGCCATGATGGCCTGATCGAGGCTTGGAATTGGATTCTGGAGCCATACCAGATAAACCCTACCGATAGATCGTCAGTGACTCAAGCTAAAGGCGTGGGAGCGAAAGGCCGAACACTGCTCCATCACGCCCATCGGCGCGGGAACCGCATGAGAGCTTTCCATGCATTGATTGCGCAAGGCGCTTGGAAAGGGCCAATCCCAGGCCTACGCCGGGTTTGGTTTCCGCGGCCTGTTTTGCAGACTTGTGAAACGGCCGGAAGATTCTCACGCATTCTTCCTTTGAGATTCCGGGGCCGTTGTCGGATACCCCGATGTAGACACGTTTTTCTGAGACCTCGGTAGTCAGCGATACCGCCGGTGGTGAGGAGTTCGCGGCGTATTTCGCAGCGTTGTCGATAAGATTAAAAAGTATGTGCTCAAGAGCCGATGAGTCCAGGGTGAGGCGGACGGGAGTGCCAAGGTTGTATTCAAGATTGAGGTTCGCTGCCTCCAGGCGAGTGGAAAACCGCTCACGGAAAGACTCCAGAAGTTGATTGAGATCAAGCTCCGCGAGGTTGCTGCGGGCACTGCCACGCTCCATCTTTGAGAAGGAAAGGACGTTTTCCACCAAATGGGAAAGGCGGTCCGCCTCCCGGGAAAGGACGCTGAGATAGGTGTGCATCTTCTCCTTTTTCACCGCTCCTTCGTTCAACATATCCGAATAAAGGCGGAAGGTCGTCAAAGGGGTGCGTAGTTCATGCGTGACTGCGGAAACGAAGGACGCCCGGCGTTCGCTTAGCTCCATGATTCTTGAGATCAGGAAAAATGCAGTAATCAGGGCAACAATGGCCGCCAGCCAGCCGACGGCCAGAGATACCGAAATTGTGCGTGGAATGGATGCTGACGTTATTCCCAGCGTGCCGGGAAGGAGCTTGAAGGGGAAAGAGGCGAGGACGAAGGAATCACCACTGGAGGTGGGGGCTGCTTCCAGCCTTGCATCAGGCAGGAGCGGCGATGCTTCACTCAGGAGGCGTTGGATGATTGCCTTCTCATCAACTAAACTGCCTTGGAGAAACCTCCGGTTGGAGACGCCTTGGCGGATAAGGAAAAGGGAATCCTCGAAGCGTGCGGCCTTGAATTCGCCGACAGGGTTTTCGTTGTCCTGTGCAATAGGAGGAAGAGGGGCGGCATCAGCGGCACCTTCCATCTGCGGTTGGATGGCGGGAACCGGGGGAGGGATGGGTGCGGGAGCTCCGTAATTCTTCCGCTGGACGGCTACCGCGCTATCCAGCCGTTCGGAGCGTTTCCGTTTCTCCGCTAAATTCGCTGTCTCCTGGGTCATGGAGTCCCCGCGGACCTTGAGATTGGGGGATGATTCTTCCTCCGCATTGATTTCCAGGATCTCATCCTGAGCCTTTTTCTCAATGATGGCTGAGACGTAGGCTGAGGCGAGCTTTGGCAAGACCGAGCCGATGAAATCCAATGATTCAGGTTCCCCGTTTCCGCGGATTGCGGCTCCGTCAGGTGTTTCGAACCGCGCAGTTACGGGCAGTCTGCTTTCCGGATCCTTGAGGAAAAGTTCAACAGGTATAAGGTTCTCCTCAAGAAGCAGTGAGGTTCCAAGCGAATCCATCCGCCAGAGGCTAAGGCGCACGCGCTCCTGTAGTTCGGCGCGAATCTCGGCATTGGAGCGCTCATACTCAGTTTTGATGACACTACGGGTCAGCCAGAGCATTGCGGCGAGCACGAGGCAGGCGCAGCAGCCGAATGCGATCCATATCCATTTAGAGGATTGTAGTTGTGGACGCCAGTTCATGTTGATTCCTCCGGACGAACAAAGCGGTAACCTTTGCCGCGCTCAGTGATAAAGCATGCGGCGATGTCCGCTCCGAGTTTTGAGCGTAGGTGGGCCATGTGCATGTCGATTGTGCGTGTTTCCACTCGTTCGGGGTCGAGATTCCAGACCTGTCTGAGTATTTCCGGACGGCTCACGATGCGCCCGCGGCTATCGATCATATAGCGGAGCAGGGAGCATTCCTTTTGGCTGAGATCCATCTGTGTCTTATCGGGGAAAATGACGCGACCATCGTTGAGGTCGAGCGTGGTTCCCTTTATTTCGCAGATTGCCGCTGGTGAGGGGCGCTCGTGCGTGCGGCGAAGAACGGCGTCGACCCTGGCGAGAAGTTCTTTCATACTAAAGGGTTTAACGACGTAGTCATCCGCCCCGCCGACGAGTCCGCTGACGCGGTCCTGCTCCTCTCCACGGGCGGAAAGCATGATGACGGCCTGCCCCGGGCGGGACTTTTTCAATTTTTCAAGAATCTCGAATCCCGAAGGTCCGGGCATGACTATGTCGAGAAGGAGGAGCCGGTAGTTCGCCTGCAGCGCCAGCTTCATACCCTCGTGGCCGTCGGCAGCTTCAAGTGTTTGATAGCCGGCGTATTCCAGCGTATCGACGATTCCAACTCGAACGGCGGGGTCGTCTTCGATTACCAGAATGGTGGGTGAGTCGATCATCGGTGTGGTGAAAATGTAGTTACTGGGAAAGGGGAGTAAAATCAAATCAGGGGAACACGCCTCTTGGACATGCTCCCCCGACTCTTAGCAATGAGGAGAATCAATCCTCAAATTTGTAGCCGAGCTTTGCCGCCTGGCTGCGCGTGGCTGAGATCATTGCCTGATCCAGGGTTTTGCTTCCGTCTTCGGCCAAATCCTTCATGGCCGCAGCGATGTGGTCTTCTCTTTCCGCATTGAGTGCCTTGATTTCGGATTGGATCTGCACACGCTTTTTAGCGGTTTCCGCAATGTAATTTTTGCGTTCTTCCTGATTCATTTCCTTCATTTCATCCGGAAGTTCCTCGGTTTTAAGCTTCGCTGGATCGATTTTCTTTTCATTGATGGCATCCACGAGATCCCATGAAGCGTTCGAGTAGTTCTGGCTGGCCTTGGTGATTGCGCGTTGGACGCTGGCTCCCGATTTCTTGTTGGCCAAAGCGTCCTTATCGGCTTCTAGTTGATTCTCTTGGGCCTCTTCACGCAGCCTGCCGTAGCCCAGATAGGTTTCATTGAGTTTGCTGCTAAGTTCCGCGATTTTCTTGTCCTGTGGCGCGTCGATGTGTGCGATTGCTTTGTCCTGATCGATGACGAGGAAATCGCCACCGGCCAGAGCTGCGGCTTCATGCCATGATCCGCTGATTCCCGCTTGGCGCCCGCCACAGTGGATGGAGTTGATGGTGATTCCTTTTTCCAGTGCATCCTTGCTGACTGGGCGAAAATCTACTCTTCCTTGGGTGAAAGGCTCATTGCCTGCGATGAAGATTGTTTTGTAAGTGGATTTGTTTTTATCCCAGGAAAGATCACCCAGCGCTCTTTGGATCACGGCGCCGCAGTATTCCTCGCCTCCGTTTGTTTTCAATGCGAAGAGTTTGCGGCTGATATCGTCGAGATCGCGGGACATCGGGCTGACCATCCGGATCCAGTCATTGCCCACAGCATTATTATTATTTCCATATTCGTAGAGTGCGACTTCCACGAAGGGAGCTTTCCCGTCCCGCTCCGCCTCGATGAACGTGTTTACAACCTTCCAAAGCTGGGTCTTGGCCTGATCGATGAGGCCGTCCATGCTATTTGAGGTATCGAGCAAAAGCGCGATTTGGATTCGATTTTCGCCATCCACGGTTATATCCGGTGCTGGAATTACGGCGGGATCCGGATCAATTACAGGTTTCGCCACGCATGGTTGGAGGCAAAATACGGCAAGAGCGGCGGTGGATATCAGGTAATGTTTTTTCATGACTATTCTTTTCTACCTGCTTCTTGGGTTTCCGTCCGTAAAGGGGGTGTAAATTGATGAGTTGGGAGAAAATTGCGCTTTTCGGGAGAGAAATCAGGAAAAGAACAAGTTTGGGCTTGCATTGAAACTCTCATCGGGTATCTACCGCCCCCCGAATTATGGCTAAGAAAAGTTGGATCGCCCGCAATAAGCGCAAACAAAAGACCGTCGAAAAGTATGCTGACCTCCGTCACAAGCTGAAGGCTGAGAAAGACTACGTAGGTCTTTCCATGCTTCCACGTGATGCCAGCCCAACCCGCGTGGTTAACCGCTGCGAGATCACAGGCCGTCGCCGTGCATTTCTTCGTCGCTTCCGTCTTTCCCGTATTACTTTCCGCGAATATGCTTCTGCTGGATTGCTTCCGGGTGTGACGAAGTCCAGCTGGTAATAAAATACCTCTGGAATCGGCCCGAAAGCCGCTTTCAATAACGTGGGACGGTAACTACCCGTACCCGCGTTCTAATAATGCCAATCTACGAATACGTCACTGAAGCCCAAGAAGATCCTGAGCGATCTTGTAGGATTTGTCGTCGTGGATTCGAGCTTAGGAGGCCTGCAGATCGTGAGGCACTTGAGAAGTGCCTGATCTGTAAGAACCCTGTGAAGAAAAGAATTTCGCAGGTAAACACTCCTCGCGTTTCAAAACCAATGTCGGTGTCTGATGCCAAAAAGGCCGGTTTCACGGTCTTGGAAAAACGTGACCAAGGAGTATATGAGAAGCTTTGATCTTCAATTGGTGGATTTTTCTCCACTTGCAGTTGTCTTGGGCAAGGCCGGGGCCATCAGCCACGAGTTCCCTACAGCAACGGAAACGGTCCTCTATATTCTGGGGATCACGTTCTTCCTATTGCTCAACGCGTTTTTCGTCGCTTCGGAATTCGCAATCGTAAAAGTAAGACCTAGTCAACTGGAGTCCCATGGTGCGGAAACTGGTGCGGATACCGCACGGGCGGTTTATGTGGTAAAGCATCTCGATGGCTATCTCTCTGCAAACCAGTTGGGGATCACGTTCTCTTCACTTGCCCTTGGTTTCCTCGGTGAGCCCTTTGTGACCGCACTGGTTTCACCTGTCCTTGCACAAACCGGAATGCCCGAGCGGGCTATCTATTGGATCTCTCTGGTGATTGCCTACGCTTCATTCACTTTCCTACACGTCGTTGTGGGAGAATTACTCCCAAAATCCCTCGCAATCCGCAGGGCCCTGGGGACGACACTTGCTCTGGTGGGGCCGCTTCATGTGTTTTACACCACGTTTTATTGGGTCATCCGATTTTTCCAAGGCACCGCGAACTGGCTCTTGAAAAATATTTTTCGGATCGATCCGATTAGTGAAGGGGAGCACGTGCATTCCGCCGAGGAGCTTGCGATTCTCGTTACACATTCGGGTAAATTCAAGGAAGTGACCGATACCGAGCGTGAAATCCTGATCAATGCCCTTGAGTTGAACGAACTTTGGGTCCGCGATGTGATGACGCCGCGGAACGAGGTAGTTGTGCTGGACGCAGACGAGCCTTATGAGAAGACGCTAGACGTCGCGCTGCGGAGCAAACACACGCGTTTCCCGTTGGTGAAAGGTCATTTGGATCAGGCAATCGGACTAATCCACATCAAAGACTTGTTCCGTTTCATGAATGATCCGGACCCGGACCTCATGAGAGTGAAGCGGGAGTTGAAAATGGTGCCGGATACGATGCCACTGGATAGTCTTTTAAGGTTTTTCCTCGAAGAACATGCCCACCTAGCGATGGCGGTGGATGAGTTTGGAACACCTGTCGGGGTAGTCTTCCTCGATAACGTGATGGAAGAGCTGGTAGGTGATATTCAGGATGAATTTGATAACGAGCATTCATCTTTCATGAGGGTCAATTCAGGTGAATTCGTCGTGGAAGGTTCAACGACATTGAATGATCTCGAAGGTTTTGTTCCGGAACTTTCGCTGGAGAGTGGCGAGGTTACTACTGTAGGCGGTTACGTTACCCAGCAATTGGAGCGTTTCCCTGACGTTGGGGAAACTCTGCAGATTCTTGGTTATGAAGCGAAAGTAACCAGTACCGATGGACGCCGGGTCGGCCAAATCCATTTCCGGAAGCTGAAAGACGACGAAGACAGCGACGATTCGGGCGAGCTGATTGCTGATTCTGCCACCTGAAGCGGCTGATCATTGCATCTAACAGGTGTATGTTGCGTATTGCACGGAATCTGACAGGATCCTAAAGATCCTAGGATTAACTGCTGACTTTATAAGTAGCTGATTATACGTGGTTTACGAGTCTGATTTTGTGGTGGGCTCATGATGTGCTGATAGGTGATTACTATGAAAACTTATCATAAATTTGCCTTCTCCGCCCTCGCTTCTGTATTTGCCGCTGCTGGCCTCGTTTCCTGTGATGTTGAGAAAACCCAGGACGGTGAGATGCCGGAAGTAGAAGTAAAAGGTGAGACCAAACTCCCTAAATATGATGTGGACGCTCCTGATGTGGACGTGACCACCAAGAAAAAAGAAATTGAGGTGCCGGACATCGAAATCACTCCTGCAGACGAGGATACCAATGACCAATAATATTGCTTCAGCTTTTCGGAGCTAGATGCCCCGGAAAACGAATTTTATGAAAAGCCGCGCTGGTCTTCCAGTGCGGCTTTTTGTTTTCAGGTTGGGGCAAAGTATTCTCGTGGCTTCCACGGGGAAATCAGGCATATTTACCGGCGATGGAAATATTCAGTCAACTGGGAACCGCTCTTGGACTTGCATCGTTGGCGGGAATCAATCTCTACCTCACAGCATTTGTGGCCGGGCTGGCGATTCGATTCGACTGGATAGACCTTGCTGCAACTCACGAAAACCTGGCGGTTTTAGGGCATGATTGGGTACTGGCAACGGCCGGTATTCTGATGGTTGTAGAATTCTTTTCCGACAAGATCCCCTGGATCGACAGTGCTTGGGATGCTCTCCACACTATTGTCCGGCCTGCAGGGGGGGTATTGCTGGGCTTGGGCGCACTCGGGGACATGGATCCGGCTATTCTTGCGATAGGGGGGCTGATGTCTGGCGGAGCCTCATTAACAATGCATGGCGCAAAGGCAGGAACGAGGCTGCTGGTAAACATGTCTCCGGAGCCGGTTTCCAACAGTGTGGCAAGTGTGGCGGAGGACGGGCTGGTACTCGGTGGACTAACTCTGACCGCACTGGCGCCGATTCTGGCGTTTTTTGTTTTCGTGATCCTGCTAGGAGTAGCTCTATGGATCGTGAAGAAGACGTTTGGCACGGTTCTCGCGATTTGGCGGAACCGTCGCCGAACGAAGGCTGAAAAGAGTCAGCCGGTTTAAATACTAGGCGCTGACTGGTGTGAGAGCGGTTTTGAGTCGCTCGCAGACTTCGATGACGTTTTCACGGGAGTTGAAGGCAGATATACGGAAGTATCCTTCACCTGCGGAGCCAAAACCTGAGCCCGGGGTGATCACGACCTGAGCCTCGTGGAGCATTTTATCAAACATTTCCCAGGATGTTGTGCCTTCCGGGCATGCTACCCATACGTAAGGCGCATTCTCTCCGCCGAATACGTCGAGGCCGAGTGTCTGGCAGGCTTCGCGGAGAAGTTTTGCATTTCCCATGTAGTGGGTGATGAGATCGGAGACCTGCTTTTTCCCCTCTTCAGAGAATACAGCAGCTGCGGCAACCTGAACCGGGTAGGATGCGCCGTTGAATTTGGTGGAGTGGCGGCGGGACCAGAGCTGATGGAGTGAAACGTCACTGCCGTCATCTGCCTTTCCGGTAAGTTGTTTGGGGATAATGGTGTAAGCACACCGAACACCGGTGAAGCCACCGTTTTTGGAGAATGAGCGGAACTCAATGGCGCAATCCTTTGCTCCTTCGATCTCGTAGATGGAGTGCGGGATTTCCGGATCCTGGATGAATGCTTCGTAGGCAGCATCAAAAAGGATGATGGCGTTATTTTCTTTCGCGTATTTTACCCAGGCTTCGAGCTGCGCACGTGTGGCAACAGCGCCGGTAGGGTTGTTCGGGAAGCAGAGATAAATGAGATCGGCTTTCTCGGTAGGGACGTCTGCCACGAAACCGTTTTCCGCTGTGCAAGGCATGTAGAGAAGTCCTTCGTAGGCACCTTTTTCATCCGCGTCCCCGGTGTTGCCGGCCATGACGTTGGTATCAACATACACCGGGTAAACAGGGTCTGTGATGGCAATGGTGTTTCCTTTACCGAAGATATCGAGGATGTTTCCGGTATCGCACTTGGAGCCGTCCGAGATGAAAACCTCGTCCGCGGAGATGCCGAGATCAGCGAATTGATTTTCTACAATCGCGGTACGGAGGAATTCGTAGCCTTGTTCGGGGCCGTAGCCGTGGAAAGTCTCGCGGTCGCCTTGTTCGTCCACGCCTTTGTGCATGGCCTCACGGACGGAGGAAGGAAGTGGTTCGGTAACATCGCCGATGCCACAGCGGATGATCTGGGCTGCTTTGTCGGGTGCGGACTCGGTGTATGCTTTTACGCGACGTCCGATTTCCGGAAACAGGTATCCGGCTTTGAGTTTGAGGAAGTTGGAATTGATCGTTGCCATATGAGGATCATTTAGGCGGGGGAGGGTTGCGGAGCAAGTGTCTTTTGGAAACTAGACCAACCCCTGGAAGGCTCGTTTTTTGCCCCCGAAAGAAAGAAGTCGGTGGTGCAGCGGGAGGCTCAAGGGCAAAATGCTCATCCCGGATGCTTCGAACCTGAGAATGCAGGCGGACGCTTCGGGTCCTATTGGGCCGGAATTTCGTTCAGTGTATAGAAAGCATCTGGGTGCCAAAGCTTGGTGCCGGCTGCTGAATGCACGCCCGGAGCCATTAGGTGGTGGACGTGGCCGCGCACCAATCCGTCGATAGTTAGGCGAACGGAGAGTTTGTCCGGGGAGATTTTCGCAGCAGTGATGGTCGGTGTGGCCTGATCCACTTCAGGAGAACCATATTTTGATTGGAGGATGTAGGTCCAGGCTTCCATCGAATAGCTGGCGGGATCAGCTGCTGTAACCGGATCGACCGACTCGGTGAAGGTGAGGGTGAAACCATCCTGCTCGGCATGCATGGACTGTATTTCAAACGGTGTCTTGCCGGTCCATCTCACGCGTTCGAAGGTGAACGGCTTGTTTCCCCTTGAGGCCCAGCCACGGTTCGATCCTCCTGTGAAAATGATTCCTTCCTCATTGTCGAAGGTGACCGGAATGAGGCCGGCCTCGAAGCCATCAAGGAAACGGAATACCGCGCCCTGATAGATATCGTTTACCTTCTCCAGGCAGATGCGTTGGATCTGTGAGTGTGTTTGCTCTCCGATGTAGAGCTGGTCCTTCCATGGGCCGAATGTTTCGCCGGTTTCATCGAGTGCGATGCCGGTGGGTGATTGGCCCACTTTCCCGTGAGGTAGGATGACAGCCGGTGGCATGAACGTCGGGTATTTAAGCCGCTGGGTGAGGATTCGTGAGCCGTCTGCGACATCAGGCGGAGTCGGTAGGTTGCTCAACGAGTGATACTTGTTACCGGTAGGATTGCCTTGAAATGAGCCTGGCTTGAGCCATTTCAGTGAGGAGGAGCCATTCCACGGTCCTTGGTTATCGGTGTAGAACATATCGCCTGCGGCATTCATGCCGATGCCACCGGGTGAGCGGATTCCGGAAACCGTGGGGATCATATCTCCTTCCGGGGTGATACGGACTGCCCAGCCGCGCCAGTCCGATTCCGCGGTTGCGGAGCCGGTGAGGCAGAGTGTTATCCAGACATCTCCGTTTTTATCCGGGGCGCTTCCGAAGGCGTATTCGTGGTAGTTTCCGTTGATCCCCCATTCAGAGTTGATGGTCTCGAATACGTCGGCGGCACCGTCCCCGTTGGTGTCCTTAAGCCGGGAAAATTCCGGGCGTTGTGTGAGGAAGAGCGAGCCGTCCCGATAAAACATGCCAAGCGGTTCGTGGAGGCCGTATGCGTATTTTTTCCAGGTAACTTTGGATAGGTCATCCCCATAGGCGCCGGAGCAAATCCAGAGATCTCCGCGGCGGGTGGCTACCGCGACCTTTTTCTCCGGCATGAGTGCGAGGGAGGAAATTTCCATGATTTCTCCGTCAGGGAGGGGGATTTCCTCTCTGGTATAGAAGTCGGATTGTGTCTGGGCAAAGAGGCTGCTGCCAAGAAGCAGGGGTGCGAGAATTGAGCGCATGGGTTTCAGATCAGGTTTTAAAATGAGGTGACGGTCAGCTTGGGAAATCTACTTCAGGTTGTAGATGATGATTTCGGGCACTTCCGGGGTGACGATAACCGTTTCTGAATCGGTGATAGCAGGGTTTCCGTGCGGGATCTCGATCGGTTTATTGCCACCGCTTAAAGTGAGTGTTCTGACCAGAGTTCCCATTGCGCCGGGTGCCCAGGAATCACTGAGTGTTTGTTGGTCAATCTGCAGATGGAAAGTGGGATTGCCATTCTCATCGAGGCTGTATCCCTTGAACTGTGTATTTTTGGAGAAGTACCTTTTCTCAGTGAGCTTGATGACTTTGTTGCCAGCGGGCGGTTGGTTTCCCTGGCCACGGTTTGTCCAGTGCCGGCCTGCATCGATGAAGGGACCTGACCAGATGAGCTCCGGCGCGAGGTTGTCCGCCGAGTATGCCATGTTCAGCTCTCCGGGAAAGCCGAAGCCGATGGCGCGCGGAGTGGTGCCATCGATAAAGTTTCGATAAATCGCTGTTTTACCATCGTCAGGAGTCAGAATGATGCTGGGGTTCCGTGATTTCTTTACTTTCTTCTTGGTTAGCCATGTCCAACCCTTGCTGCCGGATTTCCTCCAGCGGAGCTCGATTTTTTGCTGGCGGGTGTTTTCGAAATACTCGATGCGAATCTGATTTTTGCCCTTCTTCAGTGATATTGAGCCTTTTCCTGCCCGTTTTGGCGAAACCGGTCCTGGTCCAGTTACTTCAGCGACCAAGGTATCGTTGAGAATTACCCTTACACCATCGTCTGCCTGTGCGGTGAATTCGTAATCGCCATCAGTTTCGGCGATGAAATCTCCTTCCCAAACGATTCCGTAGTTATCCTTAAATTCTGAAATGGAGAGATCGATGATGCCGTTGTGTTCTTCTTCGACGTTTTCCGCTTCGATTTTATCGAAGTCCGGCATTTTGTCCCACTGGCCCCGGTAAACTCTGGAGATGATGTTTTCGAGGCCTGTTTTCTGTTTTGGAAGGGGGAACAATTCCAGAAGCTCTGCTGCGGTCCATGGTTTGTCTCTGTTCTCGAACTCGGACGCTACGACGGTGATTACATCCATCTGAATTTTCGGGCCATTGTTTCCCCAGGAGGAATTGACGTAATTCAGGATTGTCTGGATGTTCTTGAGGCTCAGCGAGGCCTCGTGCGGAGGCATCGCGAGATTGAAAGATTTTCCCGATACCTCAATGGGGCCTTCCAAGCCTTTCAGGACCACGAGTGCGGCCCGTTTCGGATTGCCTTGAAGCCAATCGCTACCGGCAAGGGGAGGGAATGTGCCTTCGCCTGCGCCTTTTCCGTCCATCCCATGACAGGCAGAGCAATATAGCTCATAGAGCTGGCCGCCGTCCTGCGCTTTGATCGAGCAATTCAGGATAGTTGTAAGGAAGAGTATTCTTAGGAAAGGCTTGGCCATGGTGATTGAACGCGAAAGGGGCAAGGGTTATTTCATGTGCTACAAAATTTCAATAAAATTGACATAGAGAGCTGGTGATATGTACGAAAACTGCTTTACTATCTCTCGATCGAAGTAGAATGATTCGCGCCCTCCCATGAAGATTTTCCGATACACCATTTCCACAGCGTTTTTCTGTTTTGCTGCTGCGATTTTCAGCTCATGTGGCCCAATTACGCCTCCAATGCCGCAAAAGGCGGGGCGGATCATGTATCAATGGTATCCGGATACCGGCACGGGCGAGGTTTCCGTGGCGATTGATCTGGGTGAACAGGTTGCGACCGTGAGCCGTGGCGGTAGGGAAATCGGCTGGGCGTTCGTCGCGACTGGTATTGAAGGCCGTGGTACACCTTCCGGAACTTATAGAATCACCGAAAAGATCGTGGACAAGCACTCCAACCGCTATGGCTGGATTGAAAATGAATTTGGTGAAGTGGTGGACAACGATGCCTCACCCGGTGACCCAATGGGCCCGACAGACGTCTATAAGCCTGCTCCTATGCCATATTGGATGCGTCTTACCGACTATGGAATCGGGATGCACGTAGGGAAAATTCCCCAGCCCGGCGCACCTGCATCGCATGGTTGTATTCGTATGCCAGAGGAATTCGTGCCGACACTCTTCGGTAAGGTGAAAGTAGGCACTCCTGTTACGATCACTTACTGATCGGACGGCTACCATTTAGGTTCGTAGTAACTTCCTAAGAAGGAAGTTATCTTAGGAATGCATTTCTCGTGTAGGAAGACAGTCGGTTAGAGCCACTGTCCTCTGGTTGTAGCTCTTCGCGACGCCATGTTGCACAGCGCTCGCTGGGTCTTACCTCTATTTGGAGTGGGGGAGAGCGGTGAACCACGGTGATCGCCTCCCATTTGGCTCTATCGCGGTAGATACTCCCTAAAATGCTATGTTTTGAGATGCCTGATGGCACTCGCAGAGAAACAAGCTTAGGAAGTATATCTGATACCTCCTATTGAAAATCTGCCAATGGTTGGGACTACAATTCGGCGGAGGGTTATATGAACCAGACTGCTGGCGAGAATTCGCACGCGGTCCCTTCCTCCGAAAATAGTTCAGCCCGGATGAACCGAGCTGAACCTCACAGGTGTTTCTAGTCGGTGATTTTCGGAGCGGTTTCCTTCTTGGCACCCTTTCTGACGAGAACGTAGAAGAGCGGGGCAAATATGACACCGAAGAGGGTAACGGCGATCATCCCGAAGAATACTACTGTTCCCAGTGCCTGGCGCATCTCCGCGCCCGGGCCGGTGGCGATGACCAAAGGCACAACTCCGAGGATGAATGCCAGAGAAGTCATGATGATCGGGCGGAGGCGGAGTGAGGCAGCTTCCGCAGCTGCTTCAAAGCGGTTCATGCCTTCTTCTTCCAGCTGCTTGGCAAATTCTACGATGAGAATGGCGTTTTTCGAGGCCAGTGCCACGAGTACGACGAGACCAATCTGGGAGAGGATGTTGTTATCCATACCGCGGAGGTGAATACCCCAGATGGCACCGGTGAGACAGAGCGGTACGGTGAGCACAACCGCAAGAGGTAGGCCCCAGCTTTCGTATTGAGCGGAGAGCAGGAGGAATACGAAGAGGATGGCCACCAAGAAAATGGCAACGGCAGATCCGGTGACGTTTGCTTCCTGATAAGCCATTTCCGTCCATTCGAAGTTGATGCCGGGTGGCAGCACTTTCGCGGCAAGTTCCTCCATTTTCTCCAATGCCTGCCCGGTGGAAACTCCGGGAGCCGCACCACCGATGAGGTCGGCGCTCGGATACAGGTTGTGCCTGACCACGCGGTCGGGACCGGTAGTCTGACGGAGCTGCATTACAGAACCGAGAGGGACCATTTCGCCGGAGGCGTTCCGGGTTTTTAGCTTGGCGATATCTTCCGCATCATCACGGAATTCACTGTCAGCCTGGGCTGTCACCCGATAGGTGCGGCCGTAGAGGTTGAGTTCGTTAACGAAAGATGAGCCGAGGTAGATCTCCAGAGTGGAGAAGAGGTTTTCCAAGGGAACTCCGAGCATCAATGCTTTCTCACGGTCGATATCGGCATAATATTGCGGTCCGGATGAGGTAAATGGAGTGAATGCTTGTCCAATTTCAGGCTCTGCCATGGCTGCAAAGGCAAGGCCCCAGGTAGCTTGCTCGAGCGCTATGTATCCTAGGTCCGCGCGGTCCTGGACTTCCATCTTGAAGCCACCTCCGGTTCCCAGACCACGGATGGTCGGAGGCGGGATGACAATCCCGAAGGCGTCTACCTTGCGCACGGCTGCGGTGAGCTTTTCATACATCTCGGTGCCGCTTGTCCGCTCTTCGAAGGGATCGAAGATTGAGAAAATAACGATCGAGTTCGTGGAGTTCGAGAATGTGGCTCCGTTGAAACCGGCGAATGCGACGCTGTTTGCGACTCCATCCACATCATTAATCAAGTCGATCAGCTGTCTGGCAACCTCATCCGAGCGATCAAGCGATGATCCGGTGGGCAGCTGTGCGGCGATAATAGCGTAGCCTTGGTCCTGGGCGGGAATGAATCCGCCGGGAACTGTTTTGAATCCTACCCCGGCAATGGCCAGTAGGCCGCCGTAAAGCAGGAGCATGACTATGGCCATACGGACTGTTTTCTTGATGAAGACCGAGTAGCCGTTGTTCAGGCCGGTAAAGACCTTGTTGAATAGTTTGAAAAACCAGCCGAAGAGGAAATTGATAATCCGGGTAAGGGGATCCGCTTTCTTTTGTTTTCCTTTCAGAAGTAAAACTCCGAGTGCCGGGCTGATGGTTAGGGAAACCAAGGCCGAGATCATGGTGGAGGCGGCGATTGTCAGGGCGAACTGCTTGTAGAACTGTCCGGTGATTCCGCTGATGAAAGCGGTAGGAACGAACACCGCGATAAGCACTAGTGAGGTTGCGAAGATCGCGCCGCTGACTTCCGCCATGGATTGGCGGGCTGCCTCTCGTGGTGTGAGTCCTTTTTCGAGATTTCGCTCAATGTTCTCTACCACAACGATCGCGTCATCCACCACGATTCCGATGGCCAGGACGAGTCCAAAGAGTGTGAGGTTGTTGATGGAGAAGCCGAACAATTGCATGACGGCGAAGGTGCCGATAAGTGAGACGGGGATCGCCAGAACCGGGATCAGTGCGGCTCTCCATGTCTGGAGGAAAAGGATCATCACAAGGACCACCAGCAGGACTGCCTCGAAAAGCGTGTGGAGCACGGCTTCGATGGATTTATCGATGAACTGGGTGGGATCGTAAACGATAGCGTATTCCATTCCCTCCGGGAAATCGGCGGACATTTCCGTCATTGCCTCGCGAATTGCTGCGGAGGTCTCAAGAGCGTTGGAGCCAGGTCTCTGGAAGATAGGCATCGCGAGTGTCCGTTTGTCCCCCAGGTAGGCGTTGACGTTGTAATCCAGTGAGCCGATTTCGACGCGGGCGACATCGGAGAGGCGCACAAGCCTTCCGTTCTCACCGCTTTTAACGACTACTTTTCCGAATTGCTCTGGGGTGCTGAGGCGCCCCTGGGCGGTGACGTTGATTTGGAAAGGAACTTCCTTGTCCAATGGTTGCTGGCCGATAGTGCCGGCGGCGATCTGTACGTTCTGGGCACGGAGAGCGGATACGACTTCCGAGGCGGAGAGATTGTAGAAATCCAGGCGGGTCGGTTCCATCCAGACACGCATTGAATATTCACGTGCGCCGAAAAGGCGGACTTCACCCACGCCGTCGATACGGCGGAGTCTCTCGCGGACCTGTAGAAGGCCGTAGTTGGAGATGTAGCCGAGGTCGAAAGTATCGTCCGGTGAATACATTTGGACGACCAGCAAGAGATCGGGAGATGATTTCTGAACCTGGACGCCGATGGTCCGCACTGTCTCAGGGAGACGTGGCTGTGCGATGGCTACACGGTTCTGAACAAGCACCTGGGCCTTATCCAGATCCGTGCCCAGGGCGAAGGTGACGGTGAGCTGATAAGCTCCATCCGCGGTGGCCTGGGAGTTCATGTAAAGCATGTCCTCCACGCCGTTCACCTCCTGCTCGATGGGTGCGGCGAGGGTTTTTGCGATGGTATCGGGAGTGGCTCCCGGGTAGGCCGTGGTCACGACCACGGTAGGGGGCGCTACTTCCGGGAACTGCGCAATGGGCAGTGAGAAGTAGGAGATGGCCCCGATGATGATGATGATGATGGATACGACCGATGCGAAGCGCGGACGGTCGATGAAGAAGAAGGAGAAATTTTTCATCGGAAGAAATTATTGGGAAAAAGGTGCCGGAGGGCTGTCATCTGAATGCAATGATTCGAGATCTCATTTCTCAGGAACCATGGGCACTGTGGTAGGTGCGACAGGGACCTGAGGGCGGAGGAGCTGGATGCCGGAAACGGCGACTTGGTCTTCTTTGGTTAGGCCGTCCGTGATGATTCGTAGGTCACCACTGAGCTGGCCTGTTTGAAGGTAGCGTTTTTCGACGGTGTTATCTTCTTTGAGAACCCATGCGAAGCGCTTGTCCTGGTCGAAACCGAGGGCCGCGTCCTTGATCAGGAGCTTATCGGAAGGCTGACCTACCGGGACACGGACTTGGGCAAAGAGGCCGGGAGTGAGGAATTCGTCTTCATTCTGGACCAGTGCGCGCATTTGGAGCGTAGCGGTGGAGCGGTCCAATTGGTTCTCGGAGAAATCGATTTTTCCTTTGAAGTCAAATGAGTCGGAGTCGGAAACAGCGATTTCCACTTCAGGGCCTTCACCGTTTCTGCCGTTGGTTTTGTCTTCAAAGAAGAGGCGGGTGAACTGGAGCACTCGTCTTTCATCCACCTCGAAGGTGCAGTGGATCGGGTGGTGGGGGACGATGGTGGTGAGCTGGGTGCCACCGGCGGTTCCACCGCTGATGAAGTTACCCACGGTCACGTTGAAATTACCTGCAACACCGGAGATGGGTGCATGGATTTCGGCGAATTCCTGGTCGAGCTTCGCGGAGCGGAGTCCGGCTTGCGCGGAGAATAGGTCAGCTTCCGCCTGGGCGAGTTCACTGGTGCGGGTATCAAACTCCTCTTTGGATACAGCCCCTTTCTCCACAAGGTTTGTGGAGCGGTCGAGGCTGCTTTTTGCGAGCGAGAGGCGGGCTTCAGCTTGTTTCACGGAGGCTTCGGTGATGGCTGCGGCCGCATCGAAAACGCGTGAATCGATTTTGAACATCAGATCGCCTTTTTTAACTTTCTGGCCCTCCACGAAATGCACGGATTCCAGATAGCCGCTGACGCGGGCCTGGAGTGCTACCTCCTCGATCGGTGTGAAGCGACCGGTGTAGGTCTCGGTCAGGGCGATTTCCTGGAGAATAGGGTGGGCGACCTGAATGGGCATTGCCGGCGGTGCGCCACCTGCTTGCTCGTCTTTTTTGCACTGGGTGAGAAGGAGTAGTGGCAGAATTAGGAGTCGTTTCATGGAAATGAAAATTTAGTGATTGGTAGGGGAAGGTTATTTGGAAAAGCCGCCGCCGAGAGCCTGAATGAGCAGGACGGTTGCTTCGAAGGAGCGGCCGCGGGCCTGGACTTCAAGGCGCTGGGCATTAAGGAGTTCGCGCTGGCTGTCAGCGACTTCGAGGTAGGATGAAACACCTTCCTTGTAGCGGACTTCGGAGAGCTCGTAGGAGCGTTTGGCAGCGGTGATGCTTTCCTGCTGGGCTGCGATCTCATGGATGGCACCGCGGCGGGAGGATAAAGCGTTTTCCACGTCGGCGAAGGCCTGGAGGACGGTTTGTTGGTAGTTGGCCAGAGCTTCCTGGTGACGTGCCTTGGCTGCCTCAAGATCTGCTTTCCGGCGGAGGCCCTGGAAGATCGGGAGATCGACCTGCGGACCGAGGCTGAACTCGGAGCTGGACCAATTGAGGAAGTCCGAGGTTTTCGCGGAGGTGAGTCCGCCACTGCCGATAAGTGAGATGCGGGGGTAGAAATTCGCTTCCTGAATTCCAATTTCCGCGGAAGCGGCTGCGAGAGTCATCTCCGAGGCAAAGACATCCGGGCGGCGGCCAAGTAACTGGACGGGTGAGCCGGAAGAGACGTTCGGGGCCTTGTTTGAAGTAGCTTTTTGCGAAATACTGAAGTTGGACGCATTTCTGCCAGCTAGGATGGCGATGGCATTTTCAAGGGAAGCGCGTGGGGCCTCGAGTGCGACGAGCTGGGCCTTTGTTGTTGCCAATTCGGACTGCGCGCGGGCGACGTCTACTTCACTTGTGGCGCCGCCTTCAAAGCGGTCCGAGGCGAGGTCGAGCGTTTCCTGCCTGGTGTCCAGGGCCTGACGTAGAACCGCAGCCTCACTATCAAGGAAGCGAAGCGCGAAGAAACTGCGGGCCAGCTGAGTCTGGAGCGAGAGTCTTGTCTGATCCACGGAAACTTCGGCTGCGACGGCAGTTGCCTGTCCTGCTTCCACGATACGGCGGACGCGGCCCCAGAGGTCCAGCTCGTAGCCAAGGGACATGGAGACGTTATAATTATCGTAATAAGTCTGGGTGAATCCGCCGCTGATGCTGTTTTCCGAGGCTCTGTTTCTGGTGGCGGAGGCGGTGCCGTCCACCTGTGGGAAAAGGCCGGATCGGCTGACACCGAGTGCGGCGTAGGCTTGGTTACGACGTGCTTCCGCAGCGCGGAGGTCGAAGTTCCCATTCTGGAGGTCCGCCATGAGGGAATTGAGCTCGGAGTCTCCGAAGATACCCCACCAGCGGTTACTCATGCGTTCCGAGAAGACGGATGCCGAGTTTTTATAGCTTCCGGCAAGCTCACTATTCGGGGTGGTGTGATTCGGGCCGACGAGTTTGCAAGAAGTCAGCAAAAGAGCGAAGGACGCCGGTGCTATCCAGAGGGCCGGGCGAAGTGGTTTGAAGTGATGATTTTTCAAAGCTTAGGGAAGAGAGAGTTGAGAGGTGACGGGCTATTGTGCGCTAGCTGCGGGGGTGGAGATCTGTTGGAGTGCTGTAAAGCGTTCGGACAAGGCGCGGTAGGCGTCCCGCATCGGTTGAGTAGATTTACAAATGGTCGCCCGCTGGATGGAGCCGGCCCATAAATCGCGATAGAGGCCGGCTTCAAACATCGGGTCTACGCTATCAGGAATTTGCCCGATTCTTTTGGCTTCTTCGAACACGCCGCTGAGAAGGTCCATCCATCTTCCCAGGCCGTCTTCCAGGACTTGTCGCATGGAATCGCTGAGATCCGTGACCTCCGAGGCGAGTTTCAGAACGAGGCAGGGGTAGCGTTTGTTGTTTTTCTCGAATCTATCGATGGAGTTTTCCATCAGTTCCACCAAGCGCTGCAGGGGCGCTTCATCGGGGATCTCGGGTGAGAGTAACAGGCGTTTATGGGTCGATGCGGCCGCCATGTAATGCTTAAGCAATTCCACGCCGAATTCCTCTTTCGATTTGAAATAGTGGTAGAAAGATCCTTTGGGGACGCCGACTGCCTTGAGGATTTCGTTGAGCCCTACCGCGTGGAAACCACGGTTCCACATAATTTCTTCGGCTGCATCGAGTATGCGTTCTTTGGTATGTGGTGTGCCCATGACTTCGGGTAATTAGACCAGTCGTCTAGCGGTGGCAAAATCTATTTTAAAAAATTTTCAACGGTTTTTTATAGGGCTTTGATTATCAAAGATTTAAGAGTTGCCGTTGGTGTAGGAGAAATGGTGCGTTGCACGGAATCAAAGGGCGCCATCTGTGGTCTGGGATGCAGATGGCCCGGGTATTGATGGGATTTCTATCCCGCGGGTTCGGCGGATGTTAGGATTTCCATGCTTGAGGTTTTAGATGAAATGCTGATGGGTAGGAGATTGATGAAAAATGATTTCCCTCCAATCGGTCAGAATATTTCGAGACGCCGCCTGCTGAAGACGCTGTTTTGTTCGAGTGTGGCGATGAACCTGAATCTGAAGGCAGATGCGAAAACCGGCAGTGTTTCCGTTGCCGGGCGGCTGGATTTCCTGGCGGTGGGGGATTACGGAAAAGGTGATGAGAGGCAATTTTCCGTAGCCAGAGGGATGAAGGTATATACCCTCTCGCTAGCGACCAAGCCCGATGGATTGTTCTTACTTGGGGATAATTTCTACGGGCCAATGCCGGGCGGGGTGAAGTCTGTGCGGTGGATCAAGGGATTTTCTGAGCCATATCCAGCAAAGGTCTATCCCGGTCCTTGTTGGGCTGTTTTGGGGAATCATGATTACCGGGATACTCCAGGGAATGAGCAGATCCAGCTAAGATATGCGGCTTCGCTGAAGCGGGGAACCCGGTGGACGATGCCGGCGAAGCATTATCGGGTGGATTATCCGGCGGATGATCCACAGGTGACTTTCATCATGATCGATACGAACTGGAAATCGCTTTATGTGAATAACCGGAGGCAGAAGAAACAGATCTGGATGTCAGCGGAGGAGGAAGAGGAGCAGAGGGTCTGGCTGGAGGGGCAGCTGGCCGGAAAGCGTGCGCCTTTCACCGTGGTGGTGGGCCACCATCAGCTGTATTCAAATACGAAATACGGGGATAATCCGGCAGTGATCGAGGAGCTTGGCGAGGTGCTGCAGAAGCATAAGGTTCACCTGTATTTATGCGGTCACGAGCATGACCTGCAGCATCTGGAATTGGATGGGCTGTGCACATCCTTTGTGGTTTCCGGGGCTGGTGCGGGATCCCGGGGTGAGGTGACCAAGGAGCGAGAAAATTCCGCGGCGGACCTCGTTGGCGGATTTTCCCATCTATCTCTGGATGGTGAGCGCCTGTATGTCCGAAATATCGATGAGAAGGGAAATATCTGCCACGCCTTCAGCAAGGGATTGGATCATAGCTGGCGCATAGAGGCCTGATCTTGCTCAACCGACCTAGATAAGCCTGAACGGCGCTGCGATTTCGAACCAAGGTGTGGTTTCCGCCTGAGAGGCGCAGTGGAGTGCTGTGTGCGGGTGACCGATTTCCAGTAGGCATGCCTGGAAACGTGTGGTGACTTTTTGCGGGCAGTTGCAGTCCGAGCTGAGGTGGCCGAAGACGATCTGCGAGAGATCCGGATGGGAAATTTCCCGCAGAAGTTCCTCTACCTGGGTGTTGGAAAGGTGGCCATGGCGGGATGCGATGCGCTGTTTGATGGACCAGGGGCGCTTCGTATCCATTTCCAGGAGTTCTTCGTCGTAATTAGCCTCGACGAAAAGTGCGGAGAGGTTTTTCAGGCGCAGCTTCACGCTGGAGGTGACTTGACCGGCGTCCGAAAGCAGGCCGAAGCGGTGGGAATCATTCGCGACGACAAATCCGACGGGGTCGACGGCATCGTGCTGGATGGCGAAGCTTTCAATGGAAAGGTGATCGATGGGGAAAATTTGCCCGGCATCGAAGGTTTTCCAGATGGCCTCGCCGATATTTTGCTCGCGGACCACATGGGCGGTTTCCGGGGTGGCGTAGATGGGTGTGGGGTGTTTTTTGAGAAAATTCCTTAGGCCGCGGGTGTGGTCTCCGTGCTCGTGGGTTAGGAGTATGGCGGAGAGGGAGGCTGGATCGATCCCGATGCTTGCGAGGCGTAGGCAGAGCTGTTTCGCGGAGAGCCCTGCATCGATAAGTATGCGGGTGTTGCCGCATACGAGGATGGTGGAGTTTCCGGAGGAGCCGGAGCCGAGGACTGCGAATTTCATGAAGCGGGTGGGAGGGATAGCGCAGATGATGGTGAGGGTTGAAGGACGAATTGATACTAATTCGGGGTTTCCGCCGGAAAGGGGTTAAATCATGCCTTGCGGAGCCTTGAATTGATGTTGCCCGTGTGAGGTGGGTGTGGTTTTCTTTGCGGCCCCTGAAGGTAAGGGTAATTTTTTATGGCAAACAAAGACGTTACAGATCCGGTGCGGATGGAGAAAATCGTTTCTCTCTGCAAGCGTAGAGGCTTCATTTTTCAAGCGGGTGAGCTTTACGGGGGGCTGAACGGTTGCTGGGATTACGGCCCTCTGGGCGTGGAGCTGAAACGGAATCTGAAGGATTTCTGGTGGAGAAAAACCGTGCAGGAGCGGGACGATGTTGTCGGTATGGATGGCTCGATCCTGACGATGGAGCAGGTTCTCCAATCTTCCGGGCATATCGGTGGTTTCAGTGATCCGATGAGTGATTGCTTGCTCTCCAATGCGAGACTTCGCGCGGATCAGATCGAGCCGCAGAGTGGGACGGTTTACCATTTCTCCGGAGCTACGCTCGAGGAGCTGGAATGGAAATCCGAGAAGGCCTACTCGGTGCTGAAAATCGAGGGCTATGATGAGGCGAAGGCGCGCAAGACCGCCCGCGAGTATTACGCACGTTTCATTAAGGAGAGCGATATGCCGAAGAAACAGGCGATCAAAAATATCGAACTTCAAGGGGAAGCTACCGAGGAGGTAACCGATTCGACGCGCTACAATCCTGAGAACGGATCGCTTTTGACAGAGCCGCGTGAGTTCAATCTCATGTTGCAGACAAATTTCGGAGCGACTGGCGAACAAGTGGCTTATCTCCGGCCGGAGACTGCCCAATCCATTTTCTGCCAATACAAGAACGTGCTGGATTCCAACCGTGTGAAGCTGCCGTTCGGTATCGCGCAGATTGGCAAGGCGTTCCGCAACGAGATCAATCCACGGAACTACACGTTCCGCTCCCGTGAGTTCGAACAGATGGAAATCGAGTATTTCTGCCATCCGGATGACGGTATGCGCCTTACCGATGAGTGGCTTGAGACCCGTCTCTCATTCTATGAGGAAATCGGCGTGCCGCGCGCGAAGCTGCATATTCTGGATGTGCCGGATGGTGAGCGGGCTTTCTACGCGAAGAAAACCTACGATATCGAATACGAATTTCCGTTCGGAATTCAGGAACTGGAAGGTGTGGCCTACCGCACCGACTACGATCTTGGTGTGCATCAGAAAGGCTCTGGTAAACCGATCGAATACTTCGACGAGGAGACCAAGGAGCGTTTTCTTCCGCATGTGGTGGAGCCATCAGCAGGATGTGATCGCACGATTCTGGCTCTGATCTGTGAGGCCTTCGACGAGGAAGATCTAGGGAAAGATGGCAAGAGCGATGTCCGCACAGTGATGCGCTTCGTGCCATCCATGGCACCGATCAAGGTGGGAATTTTCCCGCTGATGAAGAAAAACGAAGATCAGGTGCGCATTGCAAAAGAGATCCAGAAGGAGCTCCAGCCGTGGATGAACGTATTTTACGACGATGGTGGAGCAGTGGGCCGCCGCTACCGCCGCCAGGATGAGGTGGGCACGCCCTTCTGCATCACGATCGATTTCGAGACATTGGGTGAGGAGAATCCGGAATTGAAGAATACCGTGACACTCCGCCACCGTGATTCAATGGAGCAGGAGCGCATGGCGATCGAGGATCTCCTTCCGTGGCTTATGGCCCGTATCCGGTAATCTATAGCGGCTCTGGCAATTTGAAGTTGCAAGAGCCGCAATCCCTGTGCATCGAAGGGGCAGAAAAAAATTAGAAATCATGGCAGACAAGGAAGATAAGAACGAAGAGAACGTCGGCGGAAAATTCTACGTGGACAGCCAGTGTATCGACTGTGATCTCTGCCGTGAGACCGCGCCGAGCAACTTTACCCGTGCTGATGACGAGGGTTACTCCTTTGTTTTCAAACAGCCGGAGAACGACGAGGAAATCGAGCAGTGCCAAGAGGCAATGGAAGGCTGCCCTGTCGAAGCGATCGGCGAAGACGGCGAGGATTAATTTCCATGGCTGCACCCCGCAGAAATAAACCAACTCGGCGGGAAGGAATTCATGAGGATCTCATGCAAGAGTGGCTTGGCTGTGAAAAGCCAACCAATCTCCGTGCCAATATCACAGAGGCAGGTGCACTCATAGACGGGATTCTCAAAGAGCAGTTTTTCGCCGATAGCCTCAATGAGGAAGAGGTAAAGGCTGTTTGGAAACAGGTTGCCGGAGATTTTATTGGTGCGCATACGGAGCCGGTTTCAGTGAAAGACGGTCATCTTGTTTTGCGCGTTACCCAGCCGGCGATGCGCTTTCATCTGGAACAGATGAAGCCTGAATTGCTGAAAAATGTCCAAAATCACTTGGGGAAACGTAAGATCAGATCGATCAGGTTCTCCTTGGGCTAGAAGTTTTTATACATGTTTAAGAATCTAATTTTTGATTGGTCCGGGACTCTTGTGGACGATTTGGGGCCAGTGATCGAGGCGACGAATGCGGTGCTCGAAAAATATGGGATCGCTCCGTATGACAGGGAGGGATTTCGACGGAATTTCCGCCTGCCCTATCGTGAATTTTACGAGGAGATCCTGCCGGGGATAGCACTTGAGGAGTTGGAGGATCATTTCCGTCCTGCATTCGATGGTGCCACCAGTTTGGTGACGGTGCTTCCGTTCGCTCGGGAGAAACTTGAATGGGCAAGGTCACGTGGCTTGAGGATGTTTGTCCTGACATCGATGGATCCAATCGCCTTTGCACGGCAGTTGGAGGAATTCGGGATGGGTGATTTCTTTGAGGCGACTTATTCCGGTGTGATGGATAAGCGGGAAATGATCGCGGAGATTCTCGGGAATCATGACCTGGTGAAAGATGAAACGGCCTTTGTGGGTGATATGACCCACGATGTGGAGACGGCGCGGCATGGAGGTATTTCTTCGATTGCGGTTCTGACCGGATATCAGCACGCGGAGGTTCTCGCAAATGTGCGGCCGGATATCACTGTTCCCGATCTGGGAGTGCTGGTGAAACTTTTTGATAAGCGCAGGGCGGAGCGACCGGTGGCGACTGTCGGTGCGCTGATCCACGACGGCTCCGGAAAAGTGCTGATGATTCGCACGCACAAGTGGAGCGATAAGTGGGGCATTCCCGGAGGAAAAATCGAGCGGGGGGAAGAAAGCGAGGCGGCTTTGGTGCGTGAAATCCGTGAGGAAACCGGATTGGAAATATCCGGTGTACGCTTTGTAATGGTACAGGACTGCATAGACTCGCCGGAGTTTTACCAGAGGGCGCATTTCCTGCTTTTGAATTACGTGGCCGAGGCCGCATCGCATGAGGTGACACTTAATGACGAGGCGGAGGAATACCAATGGGTGACTATTGCGGAGGCTCAAGCATTGGACCTGAACCAAGCAACAAGAACGCTGCTGGCGACTGTGGCGAAACAAAATTTTCTACTATGAATTCCGATGAAATCGAAATCCGCCGTCTTCAGGTAAGCACACACATCGGGGTGCCGGATGAGGAGCGTGCAACCGCCCAGAAAATCTGGATCAGTGTCTGGATGCGGCCAATCCAAGGGTTCGGCGGTTTGATGGATTCTGTCGAGAACACGGTTGATTATGCAAAGGTTGCCGGGGAGATCGAGCATTTGGCGGGGGCGAAGCCGCGTCATCTGATCGAGACGATGGCTACGGATGTGGCCGCGCTTCTGCTTAATGATTACCCGTTGAAATCAGTGACGGTAAAGGTGGAGAAGGAGATTTTACCGAACGCGGATTTCGTTTCCGTGAAGGTAAACAGGGATGCTTGAGTCCTTGTTACGAAAAGGTCACACCACGTTTTGAAAATTTCTGATAGCTTCCGCGCCAGATCATGAATCCAGATAAATTTACGCAGAATTTCGACCGTATCCGTGAAGACTATATTGACCAGTTTGATGAAGAACTGGAGATGGAGTTTGGAGAGTTCGAGGAGGAAAACCGCCACCACGGCGATGGCCAGGATCAATCAGCGGAGTTCCGCCGGACTTATTTCCGCGAGCTGTATCGTCTGCAGGTTGAGTTGGTGAAACTTCAGGACTGGGTGGTTCACACCGGTCACAAGATTGTGGTGCTCTTCGAGGGCCGGGACTCGGCTGGCAAAGGTGGAGTGATCAAGCGTATGACACAGCGTCTTAATCCGCGGATCTGCCGTGTGGCAGCACTTCCGGCGCCGAACAGCCGTGAAAGTACGCAGTGGTATTTCCAAAGATACGTTGAGCACCTTCCTGCCGCTGGCGAAATCGTTCTTTTCGACCGCAGCTGGTATAATCGCGCGGGTGTTGAGCGGGTGATGGGTTTTTGCTCGGATGATGAGTATCAGGAGTTTTTCCGCAGTGTTCCTGAATTTGAGAAGATGCTGATCCGATCAGGAATCCAAATTGTGAAATATTGGTTCTCCATCAGTGATGAGGAGCAAGAGTTCCGCTTCGAATGCCGGAATCATGATCCATTGAAGCAGTGGAAGTTGAGCCCGATGGATCTGGAATCCCGCAAGCGCTGGGAAGACTACACGAAGGCGAAAGAAGTGATGATCGAGCACACGCACATCCCTGAAGCACCGTGGAATGTGGTGCCTGCGGATGATAAGAAGAAGGCGCGGCTGAATTGTATTTCACATTTCCTTTCCCAGGTTCCCTACGAGTATGTGGAGCGGGAAATCGTAGCTCTTCCGGAGCGCGTCCATCACGATGACTACAAGCGGAAGCCTACGCCTGATACTTTCGTGGTCCCGCAGATTTTTTAGTTAGAGTTTCTCAACCAGGATTGTGATCCGCTGCCGGGTGCCGTTTCTGGTGTCCGTGGCGGACAATGTATGTGTGCCAGGGACTAATCGTGCTGTGGAATTGTCGATCTCAAGAGTTCCACAGCTCCAGGATGTGTATTGCGGAAGGTTTGTGACCAGCTTCACGGTGGCGTTGTTCCCCGGGATCTCAGGATCCAGAAGTATCATGGCGCCATCCCGGGGGCGCTCGATGGTCAGCGGGATCAAATCCTCGGAGGATTCATCTATGACGAGCTCCTTCCGGCGGGTGTTGAAGTCGCTTTCAAACCATTTCCGATACATCGCCGGTAGTTTTGCGCGCCCTTTCTGATCATAGTCTTCCGAGGTGGCGGCAGCGATATCGCGTGAGCGCGGGATCCATTCCTTTTGCTGGAACTTGTGGTCCACCCCTTGTGGAATTCTTTTTCCGTTCCGGATATCGATGGAGACGTTTTTCCCATCCGCGGGTGTTTCATACCAGGTGGGTGGGGTTTCCAGGTGGGCTCGGACCAGCACCCTGTGAAAAATAGGTCCGGCGCCGGAGATTCCGGAGATGTTTTTCATCGGTTGGTTTTCGAAATTTCCCGCCCAGACACCCACTGTGAATTCGGGGGTGTAGCCGATGCACCAGTTGTCGCGGAAATCAGAAGAAGTGCCGGTTTTCACCGCACAGCGGAAGGGGAGGTCGAGGGGGCCGCCACTAGAGAACGAAGGAGCCCGGGCTTGTGGATCCGAGAGGATATCCGAGATCATCCAAGCGAATGTCGGATCGATCAGCTGGCTGGAAACCGGGACTTCATGACTCATGAAAAGCTTCGTAGGGATGAAAGTTCCGCGACGGGCAAGGGTGGAGTAGGCATTGGCGAGTTCGAGTAGTTTCACCGGAGCATTCCCGATGGTCAGGCCGAGACCGTAGTGATCCGGTGATTCGGAAAGTGAGGAAATGCCAAGTGATTTGAGGAAATCGTAGAGCTGGGTTGCTCCTCCGAGCTTGTCGAGCTCGCGGAGGGCGGGGACGTTCAGCGAACACGCAAGGGCTTGGCGGATGGTGACCGGACCGCGGTATCTTCGATCATAGTTTTCCGGTAGTTGCAGGCCTTGTGCGGTGCGAAGCGGTGTGGGTATGTCCGCGATGATCGTGGACGGAAGATGCTGGAGGTATCGGAAACCCAATAGATAGGTAAAGGGCTTCAGGGTGGAACCGGGAGAGCGTGGACTGAGGGCTCCGTGGATCTGGCCGCCGCGTGAGTCCTTCCAATCCGCGGAAGAAACCATGGCCAAAATTTCGCCACTGCGATTATCTAGTAGGACGACGGCAGCGTGCCGCAGATTGGAGGATTTTAGCTTGGCTACTTCCTCGGTGACAATCTGCTCGATGTCTTCCTGAAGGGAAAGGTCGATCGTGGTCTGGGTATTGCCGGCATTCTGATTCAGCCATGGGGCGGATTCCTTTTCCAGGAGTGGGCGGAGGAGAATTTTTTCCGTCCGGGCTACTGAAATGGTGGAAGCATCGTATTCTTTATATTTTTCCAGGCGATCAAGGACGATCTGCCGCTTCCTTTGGGCGCGTAGCGGGTGTCGGATCGGATTGAACCAGGATGGTGCCTGGGGAAGACCGGCGAGCAGGGCGCATTCGCCGAGGGAGAGGTCGTCGAGCGGCTTTTGGAAATAGAAGCGGGCGGCTTCCTTGGGGCCGATGCGGAGGTTTCCGTAGTCGAGCTTGGCGAAGTAGGCTTCGAGAATCTGGTTTTTGTCCAAGGTCATTTCGATCCGGCGGGCGAGCAGTGCTTCACGGATTTTTGATTTCAGGTTTCGAGGGGCGGGAGGGGAGGTTAGTTTTGCCAGTTGTTGGGTTACGCTGGATCCGCCGGAGACAATTCTACGTTCCCGGAGACAATCAATCGCTGAGCGGATTGTGGCCATGATATCGATGCCGTGGTGCTGGCGGAAACGCTTGTCCTCCGCGGCGAGTGTGCAATCGATGAGTTCTGGAGGAATTTCAGTGATAGAAATAGGCAAGGATCTCGTGAAATCCGCTGCGACGAGGTGGCGGATGGGCCGGCCTTTGCGATCCAGGAGGACGGGTGAGCCTGCTTCTGCTTTTGTGAGTGAATCAGGAAATGGAATGGCCCATGGAAGGGCGAACCAGACGATTAAAAAGGAGGCGAGAGCTAGTGCGGTGAGCCTGGCGAAGTTTCTCCATTGGAAAATTTTGCAGAGTTTCGACTCGGTAGCCATGATGGGACCTTAGGGTAATAGGAAGCGGGGTGCAGTCACTTTTCACTTGGAAGATTGCGCCTTTGCGCTTGTTTAGAGGTCTCGTATGAAAAGAAAATTTTTATTCACCGGATTGATCGCCGCTTCCATGTTTTTTCAGTCAGCTGTAGCTGATGATACCCCGCTTGCGGAGCAGATGGAGCATTTGAATGATGCTTACAAGGCTATGCGCAGGGAGGAGGATCCAGCCAAAGGCTCCGCTCTCGCCCGTGAAGCGCAGGATGCGATGATCAAGGCGATCGCCGAGGTTCCTGAAATGGTTGCGAATATGCCAGATGGATCCGAAAAGGAGAAATCAGTGGCACTTTATCGGAAGATGATGGGCAACTTGATCGTGACTCTTGCGGATATGGAGTTGGCTTTCCACGACGGTGATATGGCGAAGGTTGCTGAAATGGTGGATGCGCTACGTGCCAGCAAAAAGGAAGGCCACAACAAGTTCATGGAGGAATAAGCCTCATTCAATTCTCATAAAAAAGGCCCGTCCGGATTTCTCGGAAGGGCCTTTTTGATTTTGAGAATTTTTTATTCCACGAGGATCCGGGAGCCTACTTTCACCTTGGAGTAGACGATCGGCATGGTGGCGCTTGGTCCGCGGATACAGGCGTGGGAGGCAGGGTAGCGGCGGACGTTGCCGATGTGGTGACCTACGCCGTCATTGGTGAGGCGCATCCAGTATTTCATGGGCGCACCCACGTATTTTCCACCTTCAGGGACTGTATCCGTCCTTGTGTCCGCATCGCTGTTCACGAGGTTGCCTTCCGCATCGTAGATTTTACCGTAGAGGTTGGAGCGCTTATCGATGATTTTTTCGATGATTTTATAATCACCCGGAGGTGTCGGACGGCTGGCGATGCCGGAGCAGACCGGGTAATCCATCACAACTTCTTCTCCATTCATGAGAAATGCGCGTTGCTTGGAGAGGCTTACCTTCACCCATGAATTCGATGAATTGGTCTCCGGAAGCTTCTGCACGTTTTTCCAGACGTTGTAAGTTTTCGGATAATTCTTTTCTGCCTTGAAGTGCTCGTAAGATCCTGGTTCATAAGGGTTTACGTAACCTTCTTCGGTCTTGGTGACTGTTGGGTCGACCGTTGGTTCGGTGGCACAACTGGCGAGGAAAGCCACAAGACCGAGCAGGGGGTAGAGGTAGATTTTATTGAACTTCATAGGAGGCATAAGTTTCGGGAATTGGCAGTAAAGCAATTTGCAGACCATTGCAACCCTTCTAATATGAGGCACACTGATACATCTTATTGCAAAGAATTGCCGGAAATGGTCTCCCAAGAATTAAAGAACAAGCTACGTGAAGTGCCTCATCAGCCGGGTGTCTATCTTATGAAAGACCGGCTGAACTCGATTATTTATGTGGGAAAAGCAAGAGATCTCAAGAAACGACTTTCGTCATACTTTACTCCTTCCAGAAAAACCCGGGCGAATCTGAAGACGCGGGCGCTTATGGATTCCATTCATGACTTTGATATACACATAGTTAGGAATGAGCAGGAATCGCTGCTTCTGGAGGGCAAGCTGATCAAGGATTACCGGCCGCGATACAATGTGGCTTTCAGGGATGATAAACGGTTCCTCCATGTGAAGGTAAAGCTGAGTGATCCGTATCCGCGCTTTGTCCCGGTGAGGACGAGGAAGGAAGATGGGTCCCGATATTTCGGGCCTTTCCCTCATTCCACGGCACTGCACGATACTTTGAACTGGATCAACCGCAGGCTCGGGTTGCGAGTATGCCGCCCGGTCAATCCCGGGGAGGTGGACTACAAACACTGCAATGCGGACATTATCCGCAATTGTTCCGCACCGTGCATCGGGCGGATTTCACAGGAGGAATATCTGGAGCGGGTGGAGGAGGCTTGTGTGATTCTGGAAGGAAAAGGCAAGAAGGCGATTTTCGATGAAATCATGACGGAAATGCAGGCTGCGGCGGAGGCGCTGGATTTCGAGAAGGCTGCAACTTTGCGCGATGTTCTTGAGAATTTACGCAAAACCCTTTCGCCGACCCGGCAATTTTCACGTGGCAGAGGAGTACCTACAACGGTGAAACCTACGGAGGATCTCGCTGATCTGGGGGAGGCGCTGGGGCTGGATGGACCGCCGAGGGTGATGGAGTGTTTCGATATCTCAAACGTGTCATCGAACCATATCGTGGCTTCTATGGTCCGGTTCACGAACGGTCAGCCGGATAATCAGAACTATCGCCGCTACCGGATCCGCACCGTGAAGGGGCAGGATGACTTCGCATCGATGGCCGAGGTGGTTTACCGGAGGTATTCGCGGATTCTGAGGGAAAATGTGAGTGAGGAGACCGAGCATTCACAGGAGTCCCTGATCGAATCCCAACGTAGACTGGCGAGTGAAGGAAAAGCGAAAATTATACTGCCGGATCTGGTGATCGTGGATGGCGGAAAAGGGCAGCTTTCGAGCGCGTTCAAGCAGCTGCGGGCGCTGGGTTTGCAGGAGCTACCGATTATCGGCCTGGCAAAACAGTTCGAGGAGGTGTTCTTTCCGGGTGAGTCGGAATCCTTACGTATCTCTCATGATCGCGGTGCTTTAAAGCTGCTACAGCGGATCCGGGATGAGGCCCATCGGTTTGCGAATGGATACAATGAGTTGCTTTATCGGAAACGGATGAAGGAAAGCCTGCTGGACGATGCGCCGGGGATGTCTCCTCGTCGGAAAGCCCTGCTGTTGAAGAAATTCGGGTCCCTGGCGAAAATCAAGGGTGCCACTCCCGAGGAGATCGGGACGATACCGGGAATTTCGGAAAAATTCGCGGAGGGGCTGTTGAAGTTCCTCGCCTAGAAATGCGGGTTCAGTCTTTCCATTGACCTTCTTTGCTTCCCTGAGTAACCAGTGCTCATGGAAAATGACCTACCACTCGCGATTGAGGCTGCCACCGAGGCAGGGAAGCTTCTCCGTAAGCATTTTGGAAAATCCCACACGGTCGATGAAGCGATGCACCACGATATCAAGCTCGCGCTTGATAAGGAATCGCAGGACTTGATTACAAATATTCTGCTTTCCGCACGTCCGACGGATGCACTTTACGGTGAAGAAGGAATTGCCGGTAATTCGGATTCCGGTCGCCAGTGGATAGTTGACCCGATTGATGGAACAGTGAACTTTTTCTATGGAATTCCGCATTTCTGCGTGTCCATCGCTCTGCGCGTGGATGATGTGATCGTACTCGGTGTGATCCACGATCCTATGGTTGGCGAGACCTGGACGATTGAGAAAGGCGGCGTGCCGAATCTCAATGGTGAGCCTGTAACTGTAAGCGACCGCGAAAAACTTGAGGAATCCGTGCTATTTGTAGGCTGCGGGAAAACCGAAGAGGCGCTCAAAACCGGTGTGGAGCGTTTCCGTAAGGCCTCGCTGCGTGCCCGTAAAATGCGTATGATGGGTTCTGCTGCCCTTGGTATGGCTTACATAAGCTGTGGCCGCCTGGATGCATATGTGGAAGCGTCCATTTCCCTCTGGGATATTGCGGCCGGCAAGTTGCTCATCGAAGCAGCTGGCGGAAGAGTTACTCTCACTCCAAGGGAAGATGATCCGGACAAATATTCGATCATCGCCACGAATGGCCTTATTCCGATTGAGGAAATTCTCTAAATTACTCTCCAGATGATCGGAATCGGATACGACGTTCACCAGTTCGCGGAAAACCGTCCGCTAATCCTGGGCGGGGTGGATATTCCACATACCCAAGGGCTCATGGGGCATTCGGATGCGGATGTCTTGTGCCATGCGATCGCGGATGCGGTGCTGGGAGCCATGGGGAAGCCCGATATAGGGCATTATTTCCCGCCGGGTGAGGATTTCTGTAAGGATATCTCTTCGCTAAAAATTCTGGAGAAATGCCGCGAACTGCTTGCCGAGGAGAATCTGAAGCTAATCAATGTGGACTCCACTTTGATCGCGGAAGCTCCGAAGGTATTGCCTCATCGTGAGGCAATGCAGAAAAATATCGGTGAAGCGCTGGGCATCCCCGCGCAGCGTGTGGGGATAAAGGCTACGACCAATGAGACCATGGGCTTTGTCGGGCGGAAGGAAGGGATCGCTGCGATGGCGGTAGCCCAAGTGGAGTGATTTCCATTGGCTTTATCCTGAAATCCGCCGTCTCTGGAAGAATGTGCAGTCTAGTCGCTTGCCATCTTCTTTGGAATTTCGTGCCTAGTGATCAGACTTTTTCCTTCAAATGCTTCTTCAAGACACTCTGACCCGCTCGCAAAAGCAGCTTTCACCGATCGATGGTAAAACTTTCCGGTTTTATTGCTGCGGTCCTACGGTTTATGGCCCGGCGCACATTGGTAATTTCCGCACATTTGTAATGCAGGACGTATTTCGCAGGGCATTGGAGACCGGCGGAACGCGGACGCTACATGTGCGAAATCTGACGGATGTGGATGATAAAACGATCCGTGATTCCCAGGCCGCGGGGAAGTCGCTCAAGGCGTTTACCGATCAATGGCGCGATAAGTTTCATCGAGATTGCGAGGCACTTGCGTGCTTGCCACCGCACATCGAGCCTTCCGCGGTGGAGCATATCCCTCAGCAGATCGCTATGATCGAGACGCTTATCGAGAAGGGCAATGCCTATACCTCCGAGGATGGCTCGGTGTATTTTAAGATCTCTTCCTTTCCCGGCTATGGAAAACTTTCCCATCTCGATGAGCGTGAGCTGGATCTAGGGAAAACACAGAATGAGCGGGCAAATTCCGACGAGTATGAGAAAGACAGCATTTCTGACTTCGTGCTGTGGAAGGCGCGGCGTGATGAGGATGGTGAAAATTTCTGGGAATCGCCTTGGGGGCAGGGCCGTCCCGGCTGGCATCTGGAATGTTCCGCGATGATCGCCGAATATTTGGGTGATACCTTTGATATGCATTCCGGTGGGGTGGATCTGGTATTTCCGCACCACGACAATGAGATTGCGCAAAGTCAGTGTGCTTGCGGCGGGGATTTTGCCGCGCACTGGTTCCACATCGCGCATTTGTTGGTGGATGGAGGAAAAATGTCCAAGTCGATCGGTAATATGTATACCTTGGCTGACCTGAAAGAGAAGGGTTTCACTCCGATGGAGGTGCGCTATGTGCTGATCGGCGCGCATTACCGGAAGCCGCTCAACTTTACTTTGGATTCCCTTTCTGGGGCGAAGGAAGCGCTCGCAAAATTGGCGAAGGCCGCAGCGAAACTCGCTGACAACATTGGCTCGGAAATGTCTCTTCCTTCGGCTGATTTCGGTCCATTTCAGGCTGCATGGGATTCACTCAATGATGACCTCAATACTCCGGGCGCTCTCGGCGGTATTTTTACCGGTCTACGTGAGGCAACCAAACTCAGCGGAAAAGATGCTGCGGCTGCTTTGGCGGGTCTGAACCGGATACTGAAGGCTCTGGGAATCACGCTGCCTGAAATTTTAGAAGATACGGCGGAAATCCCTGCCGATATCGAAAAAATTGCGGAAACCCGTTGGGCAGCGCGCAGCGGCAAGGACTGGGCCACCTCCGATAAGCTCCGTGACGAGCTGCAGGAGCTGGGTTGGAGTGTGAAGGACGGAAAAGACGGCTATAAACTGACGAAGATCTAGCGGAGAATGTCCCACTCGGATTACTGCGGCGAATCCTGCGCCCCCGAAGGAGAGCATGAATCCGCCGCAGCCCATCCGCTAACCACGGGAATGCGAAATAGTCAGCGGAAAACGTGCCATTGGGCGTAATTCCAGCATTTCTTAATCTAACAGTTGAGGTCATCGTGCCTTGCCTAAAGTTTATGGTTTCAAGTTTGCCAGTCTTTGTCCAATTTCCCGGCCCGCACCATGACCGCATCAGAGATCCGCACCTCCTTTCTGGAATTTTTTCGTAATAAACAGCACACCATCGTGCCGTCCGCATCCTTGTTGCCGCAGTCTCCGGGCTTGCTGTTCACCAATGCGGGAATGAATCAATTCGTGCCTTATTTCCTGGGAACCGAAAAGGCCCCCTACGAGTATCCTCGTGCAACGGACACGCAGAAATGCATCCGAGCGGGAGGAAAGCACAACGATCTGGAGGATGTTGGCTACGATACCTATCACCACACATTCTTCGAAATGCTGGGGAACTGGTCTTTCGGTGATTATTTCAAAAAGGAAGCTATCGAGTGGGGCTGGGAGTTGATCGTGGAGCACTGGGGCGTACCAGCGGAGCGTCTTTATGCCACGGTCTACGCGCCAGGTGAGGGTGATCCATCTGATTTCGATCAGGATGCCTGGGATCTCTGGGCAGAACTTTTCAGAAGCAAGGGGCTGGATCCGGCGGTTCACATTGTGAACGGAAATGTGAAAGATAATTTCTGGATGATGGGCGAAACCGGTCCGTGCGGCCCGTGCTCCGAGCTTCACGTGGATCTCACTCCAAACGCCGACTCCGGCGGTAAACTGGTAAACATGGATTCCGATCTGTGCATCGAGATCTGGAATCTGGTTTTCATCCAGTACAACGCGGAGGCTGATGGCACTTTCCGTGATCTGCCGGCCAAGCACGTCGATACCGGGATGGGCTTTGAGCGCGCTTGCTCGCTGATTCAGAATACAAAAGGATTTACCGATTTTTCCAAGAAGCCGACGAACTATGCGACGGATGTGTTCCAGCCGATTTTCAGGAAACTGGAAGAACTGAGCGGAAAAATCTATACGGATATTTATCCGGAGCCGGGAGCGGATCGCTCGGCGTTCACCGAGGAGATGAAGACTGCTGTGGCATTCCGGGTGATCACAGACCACTTGCGTACACTTTCGTTCTCGATCGCGGACGGTATCATGCCGGGTAACAATGGCCGGAACTACGTGTTGCGCCGTATCCTGCGCCGTGCGGTGCGCTACGGGCGCCAGCTCGGATTTTCCGGTGAAAAGCCATTTTTCGGGAATCTGCTAACTGCACTTGTCGAGCAGATGGGCGATGTATTCCCGGAGCTAAAGGCTCGTGAGGAAGCGGTGCGCAAGACTCTTGAAAACGAAGAGACCAGCTTCAATCAAACGCTGGACCGGGGGCTTAGGAGGTTTGAGGACGTTACTGCGGAGATCGGCCACGATGAGCTTTCCGGAGACGTGGCGTTCCAGCTTTACGATACCTACGGCTTCCCTATCGATCTTACCGAACTGCTTTGTGCGGAGCGTGGTCTGAAGGTGGATATGCCACGGTTCGAGAAATTGATGGATCAGCAGAGGAAGAAAGCCCAGGCGGCGCAGAAATCGACCATCGTGCGTGCACTCGATGTATCCTCTGAGGCGGAAACCGAGTTTGTCGGTTTTGAGAAAGACGAGATCAGCGCGGAAATTCTGGAGATTCACCAGCAGGATGATTCGCTGTTCGTGATCACGGATAAGACTGTTTTCTTTGCTGAAATGGGTGGTCAGGCAGGGGATAGCGGAGTCCTGAAATCAGGGTCGAATGAGATCGAGATTGCCGGCATCCAGCAGGTAGGTAAGGCCAAAGCGCACATTGTCGATGCTAACGCGGATCTAAAAGTAGGAGATAAAGTTTCACTCTCATTGGATACATCGCGCCGCCGTCCGATCGAGGCTCATCACTCAGCCACTCACCTTCTCCACTGGGCACTGCATGAGGTTGTTTCCAAGGATGCGGCCCAGCAGGGATCTTCCGTGGATGAAAATCGTTTACGTTTTGATTTTAACAGCGCGGCGCTGACTTCCGAAGATTTGCAACTGATGGAGGAAATGGTCAACGGCGCCATCAAACAGGGAATGCAGGTTTCCTGGACAGAAGTGGAGCATGCCTCAATCAAAGGTCGGGAGGACATCATGCAGTTCTTCGGTGATAAATACGGCGATGTCGTGCGCGTTGTCCAAATAGGTGGAGAGGCCCACCAGTTGGATGGTCCTGCCATGGAGCTCTGCGGGGGCACTCATGTCCGGAACACGAAAGAGATCGGTCTATTTAAAATTAAATCCGAAGGGGCTATCGCTTCGGGTGTGCGCCGCATTGAAGCGGTCTGCGGCGACAGTGCGTGGAGCTACCTGAACGAAGCCGTGGAAAGCTGGAGCAGTGAGCTGGATACAGCCCGCGAGAAACTCAAGATTGCCAACGAAAAACTGGCAGAGCTGGGAGAAGATCCCGAGACCGTGAACGACTTCCCGCACATCATGGGTGCCATGCTCGCCGAGCGGGCGGACATTACCGAGATCAACGCAACCTTCGCCCATGGTCACCGTACGCTTGAGGAGACAAAAGCGGCGGGAATCGAAGCCGAAAAGCGCATCAAGAAGCTTCAGTCCTCACAAGCTGCCAAGCTTGCGGATGAGGCTCTCTCGGTGCTCATCGAAAATGGTGGGCCGATCATTGAAAGCTTTGAGGCGGATGCCTCATTGCTGCAGGAATTGCAAAACGGGCTGAAAAAGAGAGCCTTCGCAGGTGCCGCACTTTTGATAGTGGATGACGGATCCAAACTGCATCTGGCAGTTCATTGCGGTCCGGATGCAATTTCCAAAGGACTCAAGGCTGGCATGATCCTCAAAGCACTCGCCGAACTAGGGGGCGGAAAAGGCGGTGGAAAGCCGGATCAGGCAAGAGGAGCCGCACCACAACGCGAAAAGCTGGAGGAGATGAAGATAGGCATGAGATCGCTTCTGTAATAGTTCTAGTACTAACCTAACTCCAAAAAAACTCGGGCGATAGAAATAGACTTGACCAAAGTTGCATCGATTAACAATTTGATACCGATTTTCTGCCAAAAACCTCCAACATTATCAATGAACCCAACCTTCCTTCAAAAAGCATTCAAACAGACGAAACTAAGTGTGTTCGTCTTAATCACAGCACTCGCACTGAATGGTTGTGGTGGCGGTGGAGGAAGTAGTAATACGACCGGCGTAGCCCCCCAGTCTCTGGATAGTGTTACGATTAGGTTTTTCTCATCAATGCAGCTTCTGTTTGAGGCTACTGGTGTAAGTGGTGGCCAAGAGAGCGGCTCAGTGACTTACACTCAGTTACTGGAGACTTTTAGTACAACGCTTGATGTGAATGGAAGTCAGTCGACTACTTCCGTTGCTACGCCAGACACCATGTCCGGAGTCCGGTATGTCTACACGCCGACATCTGGAGATTCAGGTCAGTTGGTAATTAACTTTAGCTCGGCTTCCTTTGATGATCTTTCTACTTTTCGCCGTACTTCATTTTCGAGCAATACAATACTAATATCTATTGGAGAGCCTCACAGGATTTTCAGTGACGCGGGAGTCAATACGATCACGTTCGAT
Source organism: Luteolibacter sp. AS25 (assembly GCF_046736275.1). GTDB lineage: Bacteria > Verrucomicrobiota > Verrucomicrobiia > Verrucomicrobiales > Akkermansiaceae > Luteolibacter. The sequence goes on along the minus strand of NZ_CP151837.1, from coordinate 2,847,894 downwards.
ATCCTTTTCACATCAAATGGAGCAAGCATTACCGGAGCCACAATCCGGACCGAGGACATCGATGTTAACAGCAATAACTCCATTTATGCTGATCGTACGATTAACAGCGGATTGAACGCTTCTGGAACAGTCGATAACGACGTAGTCACATTCGCTCTCAACGGAAGCGCTTTGCCAGCAGGTTATAGTCCCAATTTTGATGCAAATGCGATCCTAAGCGGAGTTCCTACAACCTTGGTCGACAGGACTATCGTTCTCAACGGAGTAACTCCAAATCTACGTATAGCGTTCAACTCAAATAGCGCAGGGGTTGCCACACCTGCTCTCTCTACCGCTGAAATCGTGGAAGAGAGCGGTTCCATACTGATGACTGAGGATGGTGCTACTACTGGTGCCGCTGACGGTGCATACGCATATACAAGGATTGGTGGCGCTCTGTCTGAACTTGGTATTCAGACAACCAACATCTCTGGAACCAATTCTACGATCCCCTCTGCAGCGGTTATTTATACCTTGAATTTCAATAACCTGACCTACACAGGATCAGACGGGACCTCAGGTGCATTTACCGATGAGGGTGCCCGGACTACTGGTACATTGTAATTATCCAACTTGCCCCGCCTTTCTCGTCGGCAAGACAGCAGTAATGAGATATCCAGCTTTTTGCACAATGTCTCAGATGCTGGCTGTTCTAGCTCTGCTCTTTCTGCCTGGTTGCGTTGATAAGAAATTACAGGAGGATCTTGATCTTATAAATAGTAACCTAGTTTCTGAGAACGAAAATTTATCTAGGTTGTTACAGTCAGATAGTCGCCAAAGAATCTCCTGGAATGATGCGAAGAGTCAGCTCTTACAAAAAAATGTTCAGATCATAAGGTCCCAGGATCGAATTGATCAGTTGAATAAAGCAAAGCAAGAGAGGTGGAAAACGTGGCTACCATCGGTGACTTTCTTTGCTTCGATCGACAAGGGGCTGACAGAGTTGGGAGATATATCTTTCTCTGATCTGAACGCGTCGGCTATAGCTCCCCTTCGTATTCCCAATCCATTTTCCGAGAGAGCTGTCGCCTTCGAACTTGCCCTGAGACTAAAGCAGGCGGAGCTGAGTCATGACCTCGTGGTCCGACAGCAAATTATTTCGCTATATCGACTGTTTCTTAGAACGGAAAGTTTGGAAAATAATTCCGGCGAGGATACCGGTAGCGGAGAGAGTCTGAGTTCCGAACTACAAGCGCTGAGAGTTAGAAAGGGTCGCGAAAACGAGCTAAAGGCGGTGCAGGCTAATCTCAGCACTATTCTTAATAGCCCCGGACTTACAGCTCTACCGGCGCCTGGGACGAGGCCCAAGTTGGATTATTCTCGAAGAATCGATATTTTAAAGCCGGGTAAAAATTATGGAAGGACCGCTATTACTTTTTCGACGTACCTAGTACAAGCAGCAATTTTGAACGAGAAGGGAATCAAATTGCAGCGGTGGCCCGGTTTTTCGCTAAATGCCAGTTCTCCGCCATTGTATGACTCTCGCCGGGATGATTCTTTTGGCGCGACAGATTTCGAGGACGCACTTCTCTTCGGAAGCACCAGTAAAACCTACGAATTTACCGGTCAGGAAGCTGAAGCGGTGGAAACTGCGGAGGAGAATGTAGAACTAGTAAAGCAACAGGCTCTATTGAACTTGGATAGAGACACGAGGGCATGGCTACGTGTGAAAAGTAATTACAAGGGGCTACAAGCTCAGCGGGAAGCCCTGCAATTTCGACTGAAGTCGGTCGGTAAAAATACGGACTCTGCTATAGGGGCTACAGCGAAGCTTGATGCAGTCCGTAGCTCGCAATCTGCTTTAAGAGATTTAGAGCTTCAAATTAAGGATCTGGAGACTCAAATATGGCTTTGGGATGATGAGAAATGGAAATGATGAATAGGATAGCATACTTTATCTCAATCTTAACAATCGCTTTCTGTTTGTCGCCCCACGATATCTTCGCGCAGGAGATGGAAAAGACGCCTGATTTGGAGTCGTTTGAGGTGGGTGATCGAATCTGGCTTTCCACTGTATCTGGAACGGTCACGATAGATCCGGTGCAGCAACTGGAGGCCTTCACACCGGGGCGGATTTCTTGGCTTGTTGAGGAGGGCGCAATGGTAAAAGAAGACCAAGAACTTTTTCGAGTGAACGCAGAAGCGATAGAGCTTTCCGAGAGGGATCTAGCACTACGCGAGAAGAAGTTTAAGAATGATGTTGAGGATCTGACTTGGGCGGTGGATGAGCAGAAACAGGGCCTTAGAGCCACCCTCAAGGAGCTGGAAGATTCGCTTCTCGAACTTGAATTGAGTCCCGGAGAGATTGAGGCGTTGGGGCCGGATGTAACCCGGGAGCTAGAAACGGAGAAAAGAAGGGTGGAAAAGTCGCTTCAAATGAAGCGGGAGCGTTTCGAAAGCGATTATTTTGAAGCAAATCTTGATACTGAAATCAAGGAGCTGGAGCTGGAGCTGGACCAGGCAGACTTCAAACACCGGGAGATAGTTCAACAAGCTACCGTCAAAGCACTTTCGGATGGAATGGTGACTATTACCCAAAGTGATGTTTCGGGACAACCTCCATTAAAGGTAGGTGAATTAACAACTCTGGGAGTTGCTGAATGTAGGATACAGCTCACTGAACCCCGTTCTAGGAATGCAGCCAAGGAAGACCTGATGATTACGGTCCAAGGGTCCGATGGTGTGCTGTTCGAGGGTCTTTTTGAAAGGGAGGAACCTTTTATTTTGGGTCAGAGTAGCACCGCTACCATGATCTTCAGACTCGAAAGTGATGAGACCAAACCAAGTAGAGAAGCCCTTGATGGGGAACAAATTGTTCGGCTCTATCTGAAACTGAGCGAACCAGCGTCCCTCATACAAAAAGAGCCCTTTCTTCTGAAGCACACGAAGGAAATACAGGAGCTAGGATGGAAAGGTTTTTTGCAGAGTATGTGGCCGGATGCAGAAGTTGTGTACATCGGACCAAGGGTCATTGCAGTTAGGCGCAAGGAATGAAGATCGAATGTAAGAATCTCTGTTATCGGTATCCGAAGACGACAGAAAATGTGCTGGATGACTTCAACATGAGTTTCAGCTGTAAAACCACGATTCTGAAAGGTTATTCAGGTTGCGGAAAGAGCACGCTTTTACGTCTGATCGGAGGGCTACTTCTTCCTCGCTCCGGTGAGGTGAAAGTTGAGTCGCTGTCTGCCGTGGATTCTACCCGATATCTTAGGAAGGAGATGTCTTTTGTTTTCCAAAGTCTGAATCTATTGCCTCTTGCCAGTGTGAGTAGGAACATCCGGATCAGCGCTCAGATCGCCGGAGTCGACATTGCGTATGGTGAGTCCTGGTTGGAGCGGCTGGGGTTGGAGGAATTTAGAGATCGCTCTGTTGAGAAGCTTTCTGGAGGACAAAAGCAAAGGGTTGCAATTGCCCGGGCACTGGCGAAGAAGCCACAGGTCCTCCTGTTAGATGAGCCGACTTCCGGACTGGATGATGAAAATACTGACATTATCAAGAAGGCGGTAGAGGATTTTGTATCAAACAAAGAAACGATCTGTGTCATTGCCACCCACGATTCGAGATTAAATGCCTTAGCTGATGAACTGGTTGATTTTCATACATTCCTATCTAATCCGCAATAGCCTGCGGAGATGGGTGGAGCAACCGTTGTCGCTAATCAGCAAGGTGACGGTTGCCGCATTACTGGGCATATTTACCACACTTGTATTGGCTGGTATTAGAGGACTGGGCAATGAGCTGGATAAGAGACTTCTCGATAAGGAGATTCTCACTGCCTACATTGCTGAAACATATTCTGCATCGGAAGCGCTGGAGGAAATCAGTTCGATCGGGCCATCCTCATCGTTTTGGAATGATATCGTAGGAAAACAGACTGTTGTTTATCAGTCGACTGCCACTGCGGATACCGGCCAGCAAGAAGGTCTACCAATTCTCGCAGTTGATTCGATTGAGGCGGAAGGTCTGGTAGATGATTTTTATCTGCTTAGCAACCAGCGTCCGAAAGACCAGGTTGTAGGGTTTTCAATAGGTGCATTTGCCTCGGAGGCTCTGGTAAAACCCATTCCAGAAAAGTTTCAATTTGCTCTCCTTTCGCGACCCGGAATCTTGGCTGACTTTGATCGGTTATCACCTCTATTTGCGCGTGGATATACCAAAACCGTAGTGCTGGAGGCGCAGAATATTTCTCAGCTGGAGAGGGTTCAGGATATGACCGATACCTTGAGAATCGTCGAGGGGCGCCGTATGTTCTTAAGGAGCAATTTGCCGATTCTGAGAGAGATTGAGAAGATTCGTAAGCTTCAATCAACTGCGCTTGTGGTGGTGACGTTTCTGTCCTCTGCAATTCTTGGCCTTATTTTCGGAAGCCTGGCTTGGCTGGAATTCCGCGAGGAACGTTACGTTCTAGCACTGATTCGGAGCTTTGGTGTAAGGTCCAGCTCTCTTGTGGTTCACTCACTGCTGGAGAACTGTTTCATCGCCGTTTCGGGGGTAATAGCCGGTGTCTCGGGACTGCATTTTTTGAGCAATGCGCTACTGAAGACCAATAGCTCAATGCTGGTGCTTATGCCTGACATAGATCTGCTCACATCAGATACTTATGTTTTGATCCTCGGCTCACTGATAGGGGGGCTTCTGGCTGCAATCCCTGTATTCGTAGGACTTCGGAAGCCGCTGGGGCTGGTTCTTACCTGAGGCTAGAATTTCTCATCCATGAGTTTTTCACGGCGCTCGCGAACCAGGCGGACCACGAGGGCTGTCCAACCGGTCTGGTGGGAGGCGCCGAGACCTTCTCCTGTTTCTCCGTGGAAATACTCGTGGAACAGAACGAGATCCGCCCAATTCGGATCGTCCGAGTAGCGTTTGGAAATATCGCTATCACCGTAACAAGGACGGTAGCCGTCTTTGTTTCTGGTAAAGAGTGAGATAAGTCGATCGCAGATATCGATGGCGACCTCGCGAAGTGTGACTTCGTTTCCTGAGCCGGTAGGATACTCAATTTTGAAGGAGTTTCCGTAGAAGTAGTGATACCGCTCCAATGCTTCGATGAGAATGAAGTTGGTAGGGAACCAGATGGGACCACGCCAGTTGGAGTTTCCGCCGAACATGTCTGTGGTGGCTTCGCCCGGAGTGTATTGCACCTGGTGGGTGGAGCCGGCGTATTGGAATACGAAGGGCTTTTCGAAATGGGCTTTCGATAGAGAGCGGATTCCGAAATCCGAGAGGAACTCATCGGTGGAGAGCATGTAGGAAAGGCTCTGGCGGAGGCGCTCTTTGGACGGGATCGCCAATAGGATGCGGCCGGAGTTTTTCTCTCCCTCCACGCGATTGACGCTGACGTATTTGAGCAGGTCAGGCTTGTTGACCAGGAACCAGTCCATGCGTTTCCGGAAGCCGGGGAGTGCATCGATGGTCTTTTGCTTGATAACGGTGACGGCACTGAGTGGAAGGAGGCCTACGAGTGAGCGGATGCGGAGAGGGATCGGAGCTTCGTCCGCGACAATGAGCTGATCGTAGTAAAATTGATCCTGAACGTCCCACAGACCGTTTCCGCCGAGGGTATTGATGGCATCGCAGATGTTTACGAAGTGTTCGAAAAACTTGGAAGCGATGTCCTCGTAGGCTGGTTTGGTGAGGGCTAATTCCAATGCCATGGAGAGCATGGTGAGGCAGTAAAAGCCCATCCAGGCTGTGCCATCCGCCTGCTGCAGGTGGCCGCCGCCGGGGAGTGCGTGTGAGCGATCGAAAACTCCGATGTTATCCAAGCCAAGGAAGCCGCCGCCAAATACGTGACGGCCATCGAGGTCTTTCCGGTTTACCCACCATGTGAAGTTCAGAAGAAGTTTCTGGAATGCTTTTTCGAGGAATAGTAGGTCGCGGTTTCCTTTGCTATCCGCGATTTTGTAGACACGCCATACGGACCATGCGTGAACGGGTGGATTCACGTCCGAGAAGTTCCACTCGTAGGCCGGAAGCTGACCGTTCGGGTGCATATACCACTCGCGGAGGAGGAGCAGGAGCTGGTGTTTTGTGAAGGCCGAATCCACTGCGCAGAAAGGCAACATGTGGAAGGCGGTGTCCCAGGCCGCGAACCATGGGTATTCCCACTTGTCCGGCATGGAGAGAATGTTTTTCGCGTAGAAATGGCGCCAGTCGTTGTTACGGCCGGTCGAGCGGTTGGCCGGCGGGGTGGGCATGTCCTTGTCGCCCTTCAGCCAATCTTCCACTGAGTAGTAGAAGAATTGTTTGGTCCAGAGGAGGCCGGCGTAGCCTTGGCGGCAGACCAGTTCCTCATCGGCGGAAATTCCTTTCGGGATAATCTCACTGTAAAACTCGTTTGCCTCGTTGATGCGTTCTTCGAACGTTTCGTTGCATTGCTCGAGCTGATCGCAACCGTTTGCCTCATCCACGTGATGCAGGCGGCAGCGGACTGTAACGGTCTCTCCGGGCGCGACGAGAAACATGAAATGCGCGGCGGATTTCGTGCCTTTTTGATCAGGAGAAACCGCATTTTTTTCCTTATCGACGATGTGGCGGTGGAATGCGTCCTTGGTGTAGGGGGTGGTGTTTTTCCTGCTTCCGAGGGCTTCGTGGTTGGTTTCGTTTTCCGTGAAGAGCCATTTCGGCTTCACTGCCTTTCCATCGGCATCGGCAAAGAACCTGAACTTGCCAAGTGTCTGGTGATCGATGAACAGGCCGTCCCCATTCATCTCTATGCTTGGCTTGATGGCCGGGGCTTCCGGATCGATATCGAATGCCCAGGTGTTTCTCAACCAGACTGTAGGAAGTAGGTGCAGTGGAGCTGCGACGTCCGCGTGGTTCGTGATTTTGATTCTCCAGAGGATGTCCTGCGGACTGCGTTTTGCGACTTCCTGAGTGACATCGAAGTAGCGGTTTCTATCGAACAGGCCCATATCGGCGAGCTCGAGTTCGGGGCCGGTTCTGCCGAGTTTCTCGTTTTCGAGGCGGATTTCCGTGTAGGGATATCTACCCTGGGGGTATTTGTAGAGTGCCTTGGTGTAAGAGTGGGTGGGTGTGGAATCCAGGTAGTAGTAGCACTCCTTTACGTCCTCCCCGTGGTTGCCTTCGTTTCCGCCGAGTCCGAAGAGGCGTTCCTTGAGAATATCGTCCTTCCCGTTCCAGAGAGCAGGGGAAAAACAGAGGCGGCAGCCGCGGTCCGACCAGCCTTGTAGTCCGTCTTCGCCCCAACGGTAGGCTTTGCGGCGTGCGTGATCATGTGGGAAGGCCGCCCAGGCGTTTCCATGGTCCGAGTAGTCTTCACGAACAGTTCCCCACTGACGCTCGCTGAGATAAGGGCCCCAGCGTTTCCAGTTCTGGGTTCTTTTCTCTTCTTCGGCGAGTCTGATTTTTTCCTGATTCATGTGGGGCTGTCGGCTGGAGGGTTAACACGGATTTTGGAGATTGCGAAGATCGATACTACGGAAAAATCTAACAGAAAAAGGTGCTCTACGTATGGGTTGCTTTAGTGTCGCAGATGGCGTGCCGATTACTTAGGCGGATTAAATTAGAAAGCAAACGACCGTATTCTTCAGTTTGGTGTGCGGTGAGGTCCAGGCGGAGTCTCCAATTTGCCTGGCCCGAGGTGCCCGGGCTATTGATTCTGGTTTTGAGGGCGAAGAGATCCGTAATCATCAGGACGGCGTAGCGGGACTCGGCCGAAAGGAGGGATTTTATGAGACGCCAATGGATGCAATCCGAGTAGGGGGGCCAGTTATTATCGCCGGCGATCGGGATTCCGGAGAAGCCGGCAAGCAGGCGGAGGGTGTGGGCGGAGGCTTCGGACGCCCAGTAGTTGTGTTCGCTTGGTTCTTCGCGTTGTTTCCGTATGGCGGTGCGGCAGTTTTCCCAGATCTTGCAGATGGAATCGTGATCGTGGGTGGAAAATGCAGCGAAGGAGGTTTCCGGTAAATTATCCCCCATGACGGGTGAGCCGTCCGCGTAACTATCCCAGTGCGGGATGCGGTAGCCTGCTATGTTCAGTTCCGCGAGGTGAGGACGCACATATTCCGGGACCCAGCCGAGGTCTTCCGCGATAATTTCTGCGCTGCCTGCGGCGTCGAGAATGGCGCGGAGGCGGTGGTTGCCGGTGGCGCGGTTGGCGGCTTTGTTTTCCTGAGTGTCGTCGGGGTGCTCAAACCACCTCGGGAGTCTGCCTTGGCTTTTTGCAGCGGCTTCTTCGTGGCTGATGCCGATATATTCGTGATTCCTGCGGGGATGCCAGGGGAAGCCGTAGATTCGATAGAAGCCTAGAATGTGATCTATCCGGAAGATGCTGAAAATTTCCGTGAGGTGCGCGATACGGGCGCGCCACCATGCGAAGCCGTTTTTCTCCATGGCCTGCCAATTGTAGAGTGGAATTCCCCAGTTCTGGCCCCATTCGTGGATAAACGGATTTTCCGGGCAGAATCCTTCCGCTGCGGTGCCTCCGAACCAATCTGTGTGGAATACCTCGCGGTTGAAAAACACGTCCGATGAATGGAATGAAACGCCGATGGGGATATCTCCCATGAGTTTTACGTTTTTCTGATCCGCATATAGGCGGAGTGCTGTCCATTGCTGGAAACACAGCCACTGCACGTAGGCGAAGTAGTCGAGGCGGGATTGGGTGTGTAGTGGGTTTTCCTCGCTAGGTTTCTTTAGAAATTTACGTGCGGATTCGGGTGTGCGGTGCTCTTCCGGCCAGAGATCCCAGGTCTGGCCGGGGGGATTCAGCTCGATGAGGAGCTTGAAGAGGCAGTAGTCCGGGAGCCAGGATTGGTGAGTTTTCCTGAAAGCGGAGAAATCTTCTTCGCAGGATGCGGATGGTTTTGCTGAAAAGCGGGAAAAGGAGATTTCGAGCAGTCGGTTTTTCGCAGCGCGGACGGCGGGGTAGTCGACCTGATCCGCTCCGAGTCTATCTCCGAGTATTGCGCGGGTGGCGTCTATATCCTCTTGGGTGAGGCAGGGGATTTCCCCAGGCTCGATTGAGAGGTAGATTGGATCCAGGGCTGCGGATGAAATGGCAGAGTAAGGGCTTTCATCCGTGCCGTTCTCGTTGATAGGAAGTAGTTGTAGAAATCCGACATGGAAGCGGGATGCCCAATCGACCCATGACCGAATACCCATGGTATCGCCAATTCCAAGGTCTCCACAGCGACGGGTGGAAAATGCCGGGAGAAGAATTCCTGCGGTGCGCATGTCACGGAGTGAAGCGGGAAAGGCGAGACTCCGAAACCATCAAATTGTGACGTCTGGTCGCAGGATGATTTCGCCCTCCTTCATCACTCCAGCACGGTGGAGGCGTGCAATTGCCGCTTCCTCGATAGGGCTTTCCGGGCCGATGGCGAAGCGGATGAACTTCAAGAGGTTCGTGGTGACAGGTTTCAATATATGCAGCGAAGGATGGCCGAGGCCGATCATGTCCTGATAGTCGGTGGGCAGGGATGCCAATGCAGACTGGAAAAGAAGGCTGTAAGCGGGAAGTGAGGTGACGGGTAGGGGTGGATTTTTGATCCAGTGTATTACTTCCCGCGTCTCTTCGTTTACCATGAGTTCCGGGCGGTAGCGGTCGAGCGTTTCAAGCATTTCAGCCTCGCTCAGGGGGGCATTGTCGAGACCGAGAGGTTTCACGGATCTGGCCCAGAGGCGGATATACTCGTCTGCGCCGCCGGGGATCGGGCGGGTGGAAAATGCCTGGTGGGAGCGCAGGAAAGACTCCATGAATGCGATGTGAACCCAGCGTAGGAGGTGGGGATCAGCGGCGCGGTAGTCGATGGTTTTTCCGGCAGAGGTTTTGTATTTTCCCTTCACATGCTGGTGCATCTGGTTCACGCGGTCCGCTTCCTTGCCGGTGGATGCCGTGGAAGCGAATGTAGTAACAGTGAGCCAGCGGATGGTGCCTGAAAGCCTGCCAAGTGGCTCGTTCTTATAACGGGAGTGGCTGCGGACTCCGGTGAGGCTGCCGGGATGAAGTGCCTGCATGAGGAGGGCGCGGATACCCCCGACCAATGTCCCAAGATCCGCGTGAACAATCCATGGTGCTTCATCAGGTAGGAATAGGCCGGCATCGTTGCTGGCCTGGACGGCGGGGAGCCACGGAGGGACTCCATCGGGATCACCGGTGAGGAGTATGCGGAACCGCTTGGAGAAAAATTCCTGGAGGGGAGTGTTTTGCAAGATAGAAGGATGCTAGCGCATGGTCGGTAAATTGCAAAGGTGGTGGATGATGTCGAAACGGAGCGTTTTGTCGTGCCGGGATGAGGGTGTGATGCTTAGATTTTTGGATGAATGGAAACCCAATTTCACGTCGCCCGTTTCTTAAAACTGCCATTGCCGCGGGGCTGGCCACAACACTGACGAAGGGGCAGGAGAAAGAGATGAAGCGGAAGAAAGTCGGATGGGCTTTGGTGGGGCTAAGCAGTCTTTGCCAAAGGAAGATTGGCCCGGCTTTTCTGAAAACGAAGAATTCCCGGTTGGCTGGGATTGTGACCGGCACGCCGGAGAAGGCGGCGGAGTGGCAGAAAAAATATGAGGTAGAGGATAGCGGGGTGTATAATTATGACAACTTTGACGAAATAATCGATAATCCGGACATCGATGTGGTTTATATCGTTTTGCCGAATTCAATGCACAAGGAATACGCATTGAGGGCGGCGAAGGCGGGGAAGCATGTGTATGTGGAGAAGCCAATGGCTGTTACTCCGGAGGATTGCAGGGAGATGATTGCCGCGTGTGAAGAGGCGGGGGTTAAACTGGGGGTAGCTTATAGGTTGCAGTTCGAGCCGCATCACATGGAGGCAATTCGGTTTGCAAGGGAGAAGGTTTTCGGGGAGGTGAGGCACATCGACGCTGGTTTTGCATTCCGGGCGCAGGATGCGAATGCGTGGAGAATGAAGAAAGAATACGGGGGAGGTGCGATGCTGGATGTGGGGGTGTATGCGATCCAAGGGGTGAGGTATATTTTCGGTGAAGAACCGGAGACTGTGACCGCGCTGGGAACCAAGACGGATAAAGAGAAGTTCGCGGAAGTAGATGAGACGACGAGCTACACGATGAAATTTCCTTCCGGGAAGACGGCGAATCTTTTTACGTCCTTCAATCTGCCGGGCTACAACCGGCTGACTGCATTCGCGGACAAGGGGAGGTTTGGCCTGGAGCCGTGCTTCGGGACCCAGGGGCAGAAGGGCTGGACTTCAGATCCGAAAGTGCCGCTGGATTTTCCACAGACGGATCACTTTCAGGTGCAGATGGATTTGTTCTCCGAGGCGATCCTGGAAGGGAAGGAATGGAAGGTCGACGGGACGGAGGGTCTACGCGATCACCTGGTGATCGAGGCTGTTCTCAAGTCTGTCGAGAGCGGAAAAGCGGAGACTGTGGGCAAGGTTTGAACGGCTTGCTGTGGAAATTTCACCAAGTTTCCACCGGCCATGGTCTCCTCAGATTATCTGTCTTTGTTTTTCTCCGGTGCGTCGATTCTGAGTGAGCCGCCGTGCCCGGTGAGGTGGAGGATCTTTTGCCCGTTTTGAGGAATTTCTACTTCGCAGAGTAATCCGCCGGTTTTGCTTGGGCGGGCGTCCTTTGATGCGGTGATTTTGAAAGATATTTCCTGTTGGTCTTTACTGAAATCGACTGGCTGTGCGGTGATTCCGTGTGGGAGGGATAGTAGTTTGGCAGTGGCATTGCCCTGGAAGTCGCGGAGCTGCTCAATACTGGCGGTGATGGTGGAGGTTTTCCCTACTTCGATATCCGCGAAATTCAGGGACAATTTCACGAAGGGATCTTCGACCGAGAGGGGAATGAAGCTGGATGAGATGGTCTGGATGCCGTGTGGGGTATTGGCTTCTGCCGTGACGCAGACCTGCCAGGTGGCGGGGACCGCGTCTCCATTCGCGTTGAGTTCATAGGAGGCTTCTGATTTGTCAGCGGGGATTTCGACGGAGACGGGTGCGGAGATGCCGGGCGGGTTCCATAGGAATTTAGTGGTGATTTTTTCCTTGAAGCCATCCGCACGTGAGGCCCGGATCCTGAGGGTGGTTTTACCGTTTTTAACAATCGGAGTTTTCGGGGTTTCCACGGAGATGGAGAAGGGGGCGGGTTCGGTAACGGCCGTGGGGATGCGGGTGGATGTGTGGGAGTGATAGATGCCCTCGTTGGGGATTTCTATGTGATGAACGGTATCGGTGAGGGGTGATGAGAGGTCGGTTGGTGCGTTATCACCCGTGGCCTGGATGGTGTAGGTCTGAAGGGAGGAGCTGAGTGGCGCGTCCACTGATGCTTCGAGTATAATGGGAAAGCTGTTGAGCGATTTCGGAACCGGCGGGGCGATAAGGCGGATGCCGGGGGGAAGATTTCGGGTGGAGAAATTGATCGCGCAGCCGATGTTTTCGCGTTTCAGCTGGATGACAGCCGCGTAGCGGTTGCCGCGGGGGATTGTGAAGGTTTTGCCGACCTGTGATTTATCCCTGAGCAGTGTGGGGAGGGTTGCGAGGATAGCCGGCTGTTTCTCGGTGACTTCGAGCAGGAAAGTGAAATCCGGACCGGTGCGTCCGAGTTGGTCCTCCACTTTGATTGTATATTCGCCGTCTTCGGGGGCGTTCCATTTTACCAGGCTATCAGGGAAGTTTTGGTCGTCGTCGTTTCCTGCGAGGAATTTGTTCTCGCTGGAACGGATGGAGATCTTTGAATCAAGCGGTGAGCGAAGGCTCCGGGCGAATATGCGGAATTCGAGGTTCTGGTTTTTCTTCGCGTAGAATTTGAACCAGCGCGATGTGTGATTACCTGAAATAACGCCATCCGCGGTGCATGGGATGGAATGTAGTTGGGTGGGATTCGAACGGTTTCCGTTGTTCTCGGGCTGGGCGATGTGGGGGTAGGGAGAAACCCGGATAAAGTGTGGGGAAGGTGCCGATTGACCGTTGCTGACCGGGAATATTGGAAAGTTTTCGGTGGGCTCGTTCGGGAGGGTGAAAGTTTGTTTGAACGGGCCCGAGGGATCACCACTGAAGGTGAATTCGATCGTTTCACCCGGATTTCCAGATAGGGGGGAAACGGATGAGGGGCGCGGAAATGTGCCGATGTGGAGACGGTAGTGGCTTTGGTCGTTGCCCTCGTATGATGTCTCGCGGAGGAGAATGCGGTAGTCGCCATCGGCGGGGGCGATACGGGAGATGTATGGCTCGGTTTTCAGGAGGGATGTGTCATCGGATTCGGCAATTTTTTTTCCGTTGGGGGAGTGAAGCTCGAGAAGTGCGTCGAATTTCGTGTGCCCGAGGCGCATGGCTTCTACCTCGATGGAGATGCGCTGGCCTTTTTTCAGGGAAACCAGGAAGTTGTCCTGATCTTCGGTTTTGATGATGCCGTGGACGGTAGAGTTGAGTGGGATTTTCTGGAACTGCGGGGGGCTGTCGTTCGGTTCTGTTTCCGGGACGGTGGGTAAAATCCCGACGTAGAATGTGCGGAGAAAAGAGATGTCGTGGGCGGTGCGGATGCGCAGTGAGTGCTCGCCGAGGGGGGCGTCAGGGGAAATTACGAGCGTGGCTTTTGCTCGTTTTTTATTTTTGGGGTCCGGTGTGAGGTCGGTGAGAGTGAGGCCGGGCTGGTAGGTGATGAGTTCCTGGAATGAAGCGATGTTCTGATCCTGAAGGGTAATTTCCACGGATGTGCCGATTTGGCCGCCGGGTGGAGTGATGGGTTCCAGCGCCTTCGATGGGGTGAGGAGGGCCAGATAAATGGCGAAAAGTTGGAAGATGTATGCGCGCATGGTGCTGCGGGTAGGGCTGCTACGCTTTCCTTTCCAGGATGGCGTCCAGAACCTGGCCTCCATCGACAATTTCGATGGGGCGTTCTCCAGGGGACATGATTTCACTTTCTGCTTTGATGCCGATCTGATGGTAGAGGGTTTTTGCCAGGTCCTGGATGCCGACTTTATCTTCTTCCGGCTCGCCGCCGAGTGAGTCCGAGGCACCGTGGACGTAGCCTCGTTTTACCCCGCCGCCTGCGAGCATGGTGGAGAATACGCGGGGCCAGTGGTCACGTCCGCCGTTCGGGTTGATTTTCGGTGATCTGCCGAATTCCGTTGAGACCATGACGAGGGTGTTTTCCAGCATGCCACGGCGATCGAGATCGCGGATAAGCGCGGCGATGGCGCGGTCGGTATCCGGCATCTGTTTTTGTATGCCTGCTTTAATGTTGTCGTGATGATCCCAGCCGCCGGCGGTGAGTGAAACGAAGCGGACGCCACCTTCGACAAGGCGCCGGGCGAGGAGCATGCGCTGGCCTGCCTGGTTTTTGCCGTATTCGTTTTTGATTTTGTCCGGTTCCTTGGACATATCGAAGGCTTCGCGGGCTTTTTGTGAGGATATGAGCTTGTAGGCGTGCTGGTAGAACTCGTCCATGGAGTCCAGTGCATCGGATTTTTCCAGGGTTCTGAAGTGGTCGTCTACGGATTCCAGCAGAGATCGGCGTCGCTCGAAACGGGCATGATCGACATCTTTCGAGAGATTCAAGTCGCGGACTTTGAAATCGCCACGGGACGGATCAGAGCCGATGGCGAAGGGGCCGTGTGCGGAGGAGAGATAGCCGGAGTTTGCGTATTCGTTGGGGACATTTGGGACGCAGACATAAGGAGGTAGATCATTGCGGGGGCCGAGTTCGTGGGAGATGACGGAGCCGATCGATGGGTAGGCTAGAGCGGGGGACGGGCGGTATCCGGTGAACATATTGTGGGTGCCGCGTTCGTGGGCGGCTTCGCCATGTGACATGGAACGAATGATGGAAATTTTGTCGGCGATTTTTGCCGTTTCCTTCATGAACTGGCCGAACTGGATGCCGGGGATAGCGGTATCGATGGCTCCATATGGGCCGCGGTATTCGGCTGGGGCGAATGGTTTGGGATCGAAAGATTCCTGGTGCGCCATGCCGCCGGGGAGGAAGATGTGGATGACGCTTTCCGCAACGGGTGTGTGGCGGGGGAGTTGCTTCATCGCGGCGTTTGCGCGGGATCCGAAAAACTGGGGGAGCGCCATACCGACGGAGCCGAGCAGTCCGACGTAAAGAAACTCACGGCGCGAGGTGTAGTTTTCGAGAGGGTTTCCCGGACATTGGAATTTCATGAGAACAGGCAGGGTAGGACCTTAAGGATACTGGGCATAGGGCGAGGATGTTACAGAGCAGTGTAAACTTTATGGACTGAAGTTCAATGGGATGTGTTGGCGGTAGCGGTGGGTTTCCGGATTTCGAGGCTTCACCGGGGAGCTTGTTCCGATAGGCTTAGTGGATGACGAATGAGGAGATGGCTGGAAACTATGATCAGCTGGCGGAGCATTGGGCCGGAGAGAAATTCAATCGGGAAAATGGATTGGAGCAGCACCTGCGGGCTTTGCAGTTTCTGGAGAAAAGGGGCACGGCGATAGATGTGGGGTGTGGATCGAGCGGGAGGTTTGTGCAGCTGCTAATTGAGGAGGGGTTCGGCAGTGTGGAGGGGCTGGATTTCTCGAAGGAGATGCTGAGGCTGGCCATGGAGAGGCATCCGGAGGTTGTGTTTCATCACGCGGAAGTATGCGAATGGGAGTTTCCACGGAAATATGATTTTATCACTGCGTGGGACGGGGTCTGGCATGTGGAGTTGGGGAGGCAGGAGGCGATGCTGGAGAAGCTTTGTGAAGCTCTGGACGAGGATGGTGTTTTGATTTTTACGACCGGAGGGCTTGATGAGCCGGGTGAGGCTACGAATCCATTTCTGGGGGTGGATCTCTATCATGCTGCCTTGGGAATTCCAAAGACGCTGGAGGTGGTGGCGAGGTGCGGGTGCATCGTGCGACACCTGGAGTATGACCAGTATCCGGAGAAGCATCTGTATTTGGTGGTGCAGAAGGTGGGATCGTAATATAGTCGTTTTCCAATGAAGTTGCCTAAGATGAATGGCTTGGAGGTGATCGGTACGATCGGAGCGGGGGAAAGTGGACGTGTGTTTGCCGCGCAGGACGATGATGGGCACTTGGTGGCGGTGAAGGTTTTCGAGGGGATGGCGATCAATCGATCACTGCTTTCGAAGATGACCGAGAGGTTGGAGGTCGGTGGTTGGCCGGAAGGATTGGTAAAGGTGGATTCCGCGGATTTCGAAGGGCGGCCGGCGTGCTGGATTCTGGAAAATTTCGCTGAGGCGGAGGGCGAAGGAGAGGATGCGAAGTGGATGGCGAGGACTCTTCAACATAAGATGGATGAATATCCTGGAGAGAATTCATGGCCGTTGGTGAAGGAAATCGGACGTGCGATGGGGGAAATGCATGCGCGCCGTGTGCCGCATGGTAATCTCAAACCCGGGAATGTTTTTTTTGATGAGAGTGGGGTGGTGAAGCTGGCGGACTGGACGCTGGGAAATATGCCGGGAATCAGCCATTTTGATTTCACTGACGCGTTGCTATATCAGGCGCCTGAGCAGCTGGTGGATCCCTCCGGTTATCTAAATGAGGCTGGCTATAAATGGGATGTGTTTGCATTCGGAGTATTGGCCTTCAGGCTTTTGACCGGGCAGTTTCCTAGATGTAGCGAGACATTTTTATCCGTGGCACCCGAGGTGGGTGAGACGCGGAAGGACGGGATTCAAGCGGATGCGGCGAAGGTGGCGAAGGGGCTGCTACAACATCCCGAAGTCAAGTGGCCTCTGGAGGCACAAAATGATTTGGAGAAAGGTTACCGGGAGTGGATCGACCGGTGCCTGAAGCTCGAAGCCGAGGACAGGCCGAGCTCCATGGTGGAGGTGATGTCCGGGTTGGAAGCTGTGGAGAGCATGGTCGCCTGGGAGCAGGTGCGGGAGACTCTGCTGGACCAGCGCCGAAAAGCGGAGCGATCCGGAAGGAGAGTGACATTCTACGCCGGGATGGCGACGGCGGCTTGTCTGGTGCTGGGAGGATTATGGTATCTCACGCAGACCCAGCTGGGGCAGGAGCGTTCAGAGCGAAGCAGGGAAAAAGCTGCTTTGGACTCGAAGGCAAGGATAGCAACTGATGATAAAAAGGCAGCGGTGGAGGCGAAGGACGAGGCCGAGCAGCTGATGGAGTATGAGCGGAGCCTCGGGTTGGCGAGGCTGGAGTCATCCCGCTTGATCGGGGATCGTCTTTTTGAATGGGCGCTGGAAAAGGGGCATCGGAATTTGCCGCCGATTGATGGTCGTGAGGTGCGCCTAAAGCGTCTGGAGAGATTTTTCGACGATTTTCTGACCAGGACCTCAGGAATCGATAGTCTGGGAGAGGAGCGCGCACGGGTGAGGCTGCAGCTGGCAGAAGTGGCGCTGGCATCCGGCGATGCGGAAGTGGCGGAGGAGCGTCTTGATGAGGCGATCGGTGGCTGGACTGCAGCGGTGATCGATGCAGATATGAAGCTTAGACTGGGAAGAAATGCTTTGCTTTTGGCACTTCTGAAAAAGGAAAAAGGAGATGAACTAGCTGGCGAGGCGTTTGAAGCTGCCAGGACCGCTCTTGCGGAGGTCCCTGAAGACGATGTCGACAGTGATCGACTGGGACAGCTACGGGCGATTTTGGATTTCCATGAGGCAAAGCTACTTTCGAAAAGTGGTGATGACGGGAAGGCTCTTGAGCAACTTATGAGTGCTACCCGCACCCTGAACGAACTGAGTGACAAGAGGCCGGATATTGCGGTTCTAAGATCGGAACTGGCTGCTTGTTATCTTTCCTCTGCAACGATTCTGGAAGGTATGGGAAGCCTCGGGGATGCGCGGGAGGTGCGTAGTCTGGCTGCTGCGGAGATGGTAAAATTGCTAAAGGAGAGCCCGAACGATATTGAGCTGCGGCTGGATCTGGCGGGGTGCTACGGAGCGATGGCTGAGGCTGCGGTATTGGCGGGTGATGTGGGAAATGCGGAGAAGCTTTCCACCGAGACGATGGGTCTACTGAATTCGGTTTTGCAATCGCGTCCGGATTCGACGGTGGCGATCGCGCGCAAGGCTGCCCAGCTGGGGCTGAAAGCAGGGATTCTGAGGGATCAAGGAAATGCGGTGGAGGCGATTGCTGCGTTTGACGAAGGAATAAATATTCTGGAGAGACTCAGCGCGGGTGGGGATCCATTGGTGGATTATCGTCTGGCGTTGTTGTGGTGGCAGAAGGGGAGGATGTTCGGCTTTGACGGAGAGAAGGCGAAGGAACTTACTTACCTGGGTAAAGCCCGGGATGCATTGATGGATCTGGAGGCGGAGGGGGATGGCAGTGGGCTCTCCAGCGAGGAGTTGCAAAGGTCCAGTGCATACCTTTTGGGGGATCTTGCGCATGCTTTGGAGGTTTCCGGCAAGATGGATGACGCGAAGGCGATCTACCGGGAGGCTGTGGTCCTCTGGGAGCGTCTCGCGAAATCCAGACCGCAGAGCGAGGAGTATCGCGAGGGTCTTGACTGGATCCGGCAGCGTGCGAATGAGGTGTAGGGGTAGATAAAATCTCATTTCCCGGGGATTTCGGCACCTTTTGGATTGCCGTGATGAGGAGAATCGGTAGGGTTCTACCGTTTTGCTGGGAAATGAAATGAGTGCTCCTCTGGAATTGCCTGTGCTTGTGCTAAATCGGTTTTGGCAACCGGTTCACACCTGCTCCGCTAGACGTGCCGTCCATTTACTTTGTCTGGGACATGCCCATGTGGTGCAGGTGGAGGGCGAGGAAAAATTCACGACCCATGATCTGGGTTCCTGGATCGGTTATTCAAAGGGAATTCTAAACGAAGAGATGATCCATAGTGTCAAACTGGCTCTACGGATTCCCAAGATCATTGTTCTGGCTGTTTACGACAGACTGCCAAGATTGGAAGTCAAATTCACGCGGCGCAATGTCTTCATGCGAGACAAGTTCACCTGTCAGTATTGCTTGAAGATTTTACCTGAAACGAAGCTGAATCTCGATCATGTGATTCCGCGTGACAAGGGCGGTAAAACGACCTGGGAAAATATCGTGACATCCTGCGTGAGATGCAATTCCCACAAATCAAACAAGCTCCCGGCCGAGGCGAATATGTTTCCGGATACGAAGCCGTATGCTCCGCGCTGGCGGCCGCTGTATGGTATCCGTGAAAGAGGACAAGGAGATGAAAGCTGGGAACATTTCCTGCACGCTAGCTGTAAGACTGCCAAGAAATCCGCCTAGCGCAAAAGGATTCCCAAAGGCGGAAAAATTTCAGTCAGATTCTCTTACTCGATGCTTTTCAGGCATCCCCGGAGCAGGGACTCGAGGAAGTTGGTGATCTGGATGAGCGCATCCTTGTATTCCGAGGTGTCGAGGACGTTGAGATCGTTACGGCATCCCTCGAGAAGTGAGATAGCGGTATCGATGGCGTCATCCAACGCTTGGTCGTAGGTTTCCTTACCCACGATGCCCGGGAGGTCTACCTCCTTTTGATCCAGAATGAGTTGGTTGATCTTTGTAGCTTGCTCTTCGGTAGCTGCTTCCAGGAGGTTGAGGATCGGGAGGGTGAGCTTCCCTTTCTCCAGATCGGTCCCGAGAGTTTTACCAACGATTTCCTCCGTGCCAACGATGTCGAGGCAGTCGTCGTAAATCTGATAGGCTGTGCCCAGCTTCATGCCGTAGGCGGCGAGTGATGTCTCATCTTCGGCAGGTCGTTTCGATACCGCTGCGGCGAGGCCGGTGGCTGCTGCAAAGAGCGCTCCGGTTTTCATCTCAATAACCTTGAAGTAGTCATTTTTCGTGAGAGTGAGGTCGAAACGGCGCTGTGTCTGGAGAATTTCGCCTTGGCACACTTCTCTGGCTGCTTGCCCTACTTTACGGCAAATTTCGATGGAGTTGAAATCGGTGGCGAGGGTGAGGGCATGGGAGAAGAGGGCATCCCCGAGGAGGACTGCCAGTGCGTTTCCCCATTTCGAGTTCGCGGTGGGCATCGAGCGGCGGGCGCTTGCCCCATCGATAATGTCATCGTGGACGAGCGTGGCCATGTGGATGAGTTCGAGAATGACTCCGATTTTCCGATGGTCTTCGGTGACTTCTCCTATCGCTCCCCCGACGAGGATGGCAAGCGCGGGCCTGATACGTTTCCCGGAGGTGTTGCAGATGTAGGCGATATAGGGCTCGACAGCGGAATCAAAGTCCCGGACCTGGGCACGGATTGCTGTCTCGACCTGCTCCAGGTCCGGACGGACCAAGGCGAAGGGGAACTGATTATTGTTAGGCGATGTGGCGGTGAAGGTGGCCATGGATGAGAAAGACTATCCACGGAAATCGCCACTGAGCAACCCGCAACGAAATGGAAAAGATGATTGAAGGTTTTTGATGAAACGGACGTAGTGGTAGGATATGAACTTCAAAAATCCGATAGTTTTCCTCACTGGTTCAATGCTGGGACTTGTGACCAGCGCAGTGGGTAAGCCCGGATATGAGAATACTCCAAAAATCCCCGGGACGGAATATAGCGTGCACGATATGGCACGGCCCCAGCCACCGGTGATCGAAACCTCCGGTGCTGTGACTGTAGCTGCGCCTTCGGATGCGAAGGTTCTCTTCGATGGAAGTGATCTTTCCGCATGGACTTCCGGAGGCGGGGAGCCGGCGTGGAAGGTGAAAGATGGCGTAATGATAGCCAGCGGGAAGGATCTGCAGACGAAGGAGTCATTCGGGGCTATTCAACTGCATTTCGAGTGGCGACTAGCCGCGGACCGCGAGGTGGATGGCCAAAAGGGAGGGAACAGTGGTTGTTTTCTGATGGGATTGTATGAGGTCCAGGTTTTGCAAAGTAACAATAACGAGACCTATCCCGATGGCCAGGCGGGTGCTCTTTACGGGCAGCTTCCACCATTGGTGAATGCTACTTCCCCCCAAGGTGAGTGGAATAGCTACGACATATTTTTCTCTCCACCGGAATATGACGGGGAGGAGGTAATCAAGCCGGCGCGGGTGACGGTGATACACAATGGGGTAGTTGTTCAAAACGGGGAGGACTATCTGGGACCTACCCGGCATAAGAGACTTGCCAGTTATCCAGCCGAGCATCCTGAGGTGGGGCCGCTGAAGTTCCAGTTTCATCAGGATCCAGTGGAATATAGAAATGTTTGGGTGCGGCCACTTGGAGGTCGGGAGTGATTGAAACCGGGTGTCCATGGTGTGAAGGAAAAATTTCCTTAGATTGACGGTTCCGGGATGCTGCCTAATGTAGGCGGTCTCATGTTCCGCTTTTCCTTTTTTCTCGCAGTCCTGTTCTGCGTTTCCACATCGCTCCAAGCTCAGTTGGCGACTTCATTGAGATTGAGCAAGAAGACCTATGTCGCAGGTGAGCCTGTTATAGCAGAGATAATTATCACGAACCACTCGGGTAGGGAACTTGCGCTGGCTTCTTCTCGGCAGTTGCCTTGGCTGGCTGTCACCGTGACGGACTCCCGCGGTAACCCGGTCGCTACACGAAGGCTGAACACCTTCGGTGCGATGAAGATCAAGGTAGGGGAATCATTGGCCAAGCAGGTGGATCTAACGCAGCTCTTCTATTTGGATAACCAAGGGAACTACGCCGTTTCAGCAGTCGTAAGGGATCCATCGGAACGAGTCCAAGGAGCTTCTACAAATAGGGTGCTTTTCAATCTGAATCCGGGAAGGAAATACTGGAGCCAGAAAGTAGGGGTGAACTCGGATGCGGGAAGCGGGACGCGTGAATTCCGTCTCCTTGTTTTCACTGCCGGACAGAAATCACAATTGTTTGCGCAGTTGATCGATAGCGAAACTGGCACGAAGATCAGGACTTTTTTGCTGGGAGATGCCCTAATGCTCCGTGCGCCGATGATCACTCTGGATGGTAAGCAAAGGATGCATGTGATGTTTATGGCAACACCAACGATGTGGGTGCATTGCCAAGTAAGCGCAGATGCCAAGTTGGTGGCGCGTGACATTCATCAGAGAGCGGCACAAGGCGATCCGGTTTTAATGGCTTACGGTGATGGTTCGGTGCGCGTCGTCAACAGCGTGCCTTACGATGCGGCGGCAGTTAAAGAGCAGGAGTCCAAGATCCGCAAGGCTTCCGAACGGCCGCATTAGTATTCCTAGGTCTATAATCTGGGTATATCTTTGTTTTCGAACTTTACATTTTTTTTAAAAAATTTAAGATCCGTTAATAATCCTTCAATCCAAAGCAATTCATGAAATCACTCACGACACTATTTCTGATCAGTTTGGCACTGACGGCCATCTCAAACGCATATGATTTCCGCACCGTAATCATTGATCCTGGTCACGGTGGTCATGACAAAGGCGGGCAATGGGGTAGAGTGTATGAGAAGCATCTGGCATTGGACACTTCCATCAGACTTGAGTCCCATTTGAAGAAAATGGGCTACAATACGGTTCTTACCCGTCGCAGTGACTACTTTGTTTCGCTACCGGGTCGGATGACGATTGCTAACAAATACAGCAAGGCGATTTATATCAGTATTCACTACAATTACACCTGGAAGAAGGAAGTAAGTGGTATTGAGACATTCTATCACGGCTCCCAGAGCAAAGCACTTGCGAATGATGTTCATCGCGGAGTGATGAATCGGGTGAAAGTAGTGGATCGCGGCGTGAAATACGCGAGATATTACGTTATCAGAAATTGTAATCTCCCTTCAGTTCTAGTGGAGGGCGGATTCGTCAGTAATACGAACGAACGTAGCCGAATGAAGACTGCTTGGTTCCGCGATGCGATCGCCAGAGGTATTGCTGACGGCGTTCAGAACTTCAGACGCTAAGACTCCTCCGCTCCGTAAGGGCTGTGGGGTCCTGAGTGGGGAAAAGCATGTAAGGATGTGCTGCCCCGGCCCTAGCCGATCGGGATCTGTAGTTAGTGATCCCGGAAGATTGGCAATATTTGTGAGTTCCGCTATATTGATGGATTAGGAGAGAGGCATTGCTGCTCTTCAGAGCTACTTGGTAGGGCCGCTAATCTTGTTGGTAATATGGCCGCATTCTTCATTCCTAGGCTAGTCTTGGGTCGTCTGGCGGTAGTAAACCTAAACGGGCGAGAAGAATATAGGAGAAGAAGCGAGGGCGTAAAAAAACCGCCTCTCGAAAATCGAGTGGCGGTGAGAAATAGACTAATCCGAGGATTAGTTTACTGCGACTGCAGATGAGCCAGTTTCGCCTGTGCGAATACGGATAGCCTCTTCAACGGAAGAGAGGAAAACTTTGCCGTCACCGATTTTGCCGGTGTTTGCGCTTTTGACGATTGCTTGAGCAACGCCTTCCGCTTGTTCATCGTCGACTACGATTTCGATTTTTACCTTAGGAAGGAAATCAACGGTGTATTCAGAACCACGATAGATCTCGGTGTGCCCTTTCTGGCGTCCGAAGCCTTTAACTTCAGTGACGGTCATTCCTTGGACTCCGACTTCTGCTAGGGCTTCTTTTACTTCTTCAAGCTTGAATGGTTTAATGATAGCTTCGATTTTTTTCATGTTTGCAGCGGATTGGTAGGTCGTATTTAGCAAGCGGCGTGCCAACTATCGAGTGTGGCGTTCGCGGTTTGAGTAAAAGATACGCACGAAAATGATCGGATACGAGAGGAAATCTTGGGCCGGTGGAATTTTATTTCGATGGTTTGCCCGGTAAAGCGGAAAATGTGTGAGATGAAGTTGCAGAGTGATGAAATGTGATTGAAGATAGACCCGTAAACAGACTATCTATCCAATATTTATGAAAACATTTCTAGTATCTCTTTTGTCGGTAGCCCTCTGCAGTTTTGCCAACGCGCAGGAAGCAAAAATTGAACTGACCGGCAACGACCAGATGCAATATAGCGCCAAGTCTTTCGAGGTTACCGAAGGCCAGAAGGTAGTGATCTCCTTCAAACATATCGGGCAACTTCCAGTCGAAGCTATGGGCCACAATGTGGTGATTCTCAAGCCGGATACGGTTGTGCCTCAGTTTGCAACCAAGAGCATGACCGAAAAGGATAACGACTATATTCCTACGGACCCTGAGACTGCAGCGATGATTGTAGCACACAGCAAGCTACTTGGTGGCGGCCAGTCCGACACAGTTACCTTCACTGCACCGGCAGCCGGCGAATATCCATTCATTTGCACCTTTCCAGGTCATTTCGCGATCATGCAGGGCGTAATGACTGTGAATGCCAAATAAGCAGCAGATCTTTCTATTAGAAGCCTCTTACGATTCTCCGTAAGAGGCTTTTTTGTGTCTGGGTTTTAGCGATTCAAGGGAAGAGCCCGCGTGAGATTTTTGCCTCTGCCACGGTTTTGATTGCAAGTGCCTGGGCTGCCATGCGGTTGGAGATCTTGTTTTTCGCCGCAAAAGCGAATACTTGCTCAAAGGCACTGTGCAGTTTTGTTTCAAGCTTTGTAATTACCTCCCGTTCAGTCCACTGGAAGCGCTGGAGGTTTTGAACCCATTCGAAGTAAGAGACGGTGACACCACCCGCATTGCAGAGGATGTCCGGGATGACGAAGATATCGCTGCGTTGCTCGATAATTCGATCCGCTTCTGGAGTAGTCGGGCCATTGGCCCCTTCTGCCAGAACTTTGCATTTGAGAGATCCTGCGTTCTTGCCGGTAATCACGTGCCCGACTGCACAAGGTGCTAGAATATCGCATTCCCGGAGAAGCATTTCACCTGGATCGATGGTCTCAACGCCCGGGAAATCTTTGATGAATTTTTCCTTCTTCGCGTATTTTAGAAGTTTTGGAACGTCGATTCCACCTGGGTTCCAAATGGCTCCGCTTACGTCCGAGACGCCTATTACCTTCACTCCGTAGGACGCAAGTGTGGAGGCTGCGTACTGCCCTACGTTACCAAAGCCTTGAATGATGGCAGTGGCTTCGCGGGTATCGATACCAAGTTTCCCGAGTGAGGTGGAGGCCATGAAGGCAACTCCGTGGCCGGTTGCCCGTGTGCGCCCGGCGGAGCCTTGGAGGGTAAGGGGTTTTCCTGTGACGATGGAGGGAACCAAGTGACCGCTGTGGGTGGAATAGGTATCGGTGATCCATGCCATGGTCTGTTCATTGGTGCCCATATCGGGAGCCATGACGTCGATCTCGGGGCCTATGAAGGGAATCATTTCCATGGTGAAGCGGCGAGTCATGCGCTCGAGTTCGCCCTCTGACATGTTGTTTGGTTGGCAGCGGATGCCACCTTTTCCACCACCGTAGGGTAGATCTAGAAGGGCGCACTTCCAGTTCATCCACATGGCGAGCGCAGCTACCTCTCCACGATCGACGTCCGGGTGATACCGGAGCCCCCCTTTTACTGGACCGCGGGTGAGGTGGTGCTGGATACGGTGGGCGAAGAAAATTTCAGTTTCTCCATTGTCGAGGCGGACGGGGACGGAGACGGAGATCATCCTTTTTGGCCATTTGCAGCGCTCCCGAATGGAAGGGGAAAGGTCCAGGAAATCAGCGACCAGATCGAATTGCTCGGCGGCCATTGCGAACACGGGATTGTTCAGTAGTTCTTCGCGCATATGTGTATCAAAGGAAAACGGGAGGATGCCCTCCCGTATAAGTTAGTTTAAGTTTGTTAAGATAGTAAGGTTCAGAGGGGTCGTATAACAACTGCGTGTGGATCGTAGCGTGCCTTGGAGTCTGTTTGCCCATGAATGAAATTCAGGAGTGCTCCGACGGGTACGTTTTTCACTTCGAGGTTTACAGTTTTGTTCGAGAGTTTTCCCTGAGGATCTTCGATGATGAAATTTGGCGCAATTTTTCCTGCGGTTTGTTTCTCGATGAGCACTCCAAGTAGTTCGATGGACTCACTAAGCGATGCGTCTTCAACGACAAAACTCGGAATTGTTACACTGTTGATACGTGCCTTGGTGCCTGTGGCGGTAATTGCCGACTTGTTGATCTTCGTCTGCTCCAGACGGTATCGGGCGTTGGCATGCTGAGGGTTAAGCAGGACAGCGGCTTTGTAAGAGGCGAGTGCCTTATCCGCGTTACCTGCGCTTTCCGCAGTCAGGCCTTGTTTGTAGTATGCCTCGGCTTTTTCGAGGTTTGTCTGGGAGTATGCAACCGGCGCCATGAGGGCACCAATGCACAGAATTATGAGGGTTTTCATAGTTTCCCAAACTATATCGAAAAGACGCGCAGGGCGAGTGGTGAATTCCGAAAAATCCGGTAATTACTCAGCGAGAAGCTTTCTGAAGTAATCGATTGTCGGATCGAGCCCGGCATCAAGACTTACTTTTGGCTCCCAACTGAGTTTTTCTTTGGCCAAGGTGATATCGGGACGTCGCTGTTTCGGATCATCTCCGGGGAGTGGATGGAATGTGAGTTTCGATTTTCCGCCGACCTTTTTGAGGATGAGTTCTGCAAGCTCGAGCATAGTGAACTCACCCGGGTTGCCGATGTTGACGGGGCCGGTGATGTCTTCGGTGTTCATAAGGCGGACGAAGCCTTCCAGCAGGTCATCCACGTAGCAGAATGAACGGGTCTGGAGCCCATCGCCATATATGGTGATATCTTCGCCTCTAAGTGCTTGAACGATAAAATTGGATACGACACGGCCATCGTCCGGAAGCATGCGTGGGCCGTAGGTGTTGAAGATTCGGACCACGCGGATATCGACATTGTTTTGCCGGTGGTAGTCGAAGAAAAGTGTTTCCGCGCAGCGTTTTCCTTCGTCGTAGCAGGCGCGGATCCCGATGGGATTTACCGAGCCTTTGTAGGATTCCGGTTGAGGGTGGATTTCAGGATCGCCGTAGACTTCAGAGGTGGATGCTTGAAAAACACGTGCGCCAACACGCTTTGCGAGGCCGAGGCAGTGGATCGCGCCCATGACGGATGTCTTGGTGGTTTTGATCGGGTTATGCTGATAGTGGGGAGGGGAGGCAGGACAGGCCAGATTGTAGATTTGATCCACTTCGAATTTGAAGGGCTCTGTCACATCGTGGCGGACGAGTTCAAAATACGGATTTTCCAGCAGGTGTTTGATGTTACGCTTTCTACCTGTGAAGTAGTTATCCATGCAGATGACTTCATTGCCCTCGTTGAGGAGGCGTTCACAAAGGTGGGAGCCCAGGAATCCGGCTCCGCCGGTGATTAGAATACGCATGGCTACAGGTTTGCTAGTAGATGCGGGCACTTCAAACTTTTAACTTCAAAAAAAGGTATAGGCGGCCAACGTTCCGGCATGAGGATTTTGACAGGACTGCAGCCGAGCGGGAAACTGCATGTTGGGAATTATTTTGGTGCGATGAAGCCTGCCGTGGAGTTGCAGAGTGAGGGTGATTGCTTTTATTTTATCGCGGATTACCACGCGATGACTTCCGGGCGGGATGGTGACGCGCTGCGTGGGAATGTGCGGGAGCTTGCGATTGATTTTCTCGCCTGTGGACTGGATCCGGAGAAATCGGTGTTTTTCCGCCAAAGCGCGGTTCCCGAGGTGAATGAGCTGGCGTGGATTCTTTCGACAGTGTGCCCCATGCCGCTTTTGAACAAATGCCATTCCTACAAGGATAAGGTGGCACAAGGAATTTCTCCGAACCATGCGTTGTTTGCTTATCCGGTGCTGATGGCGGCGGACATTCTGTTGTATGATTCGCAGAAGGTACCAGTCGGGAAAGACCAGAAGCAACACCTTGAAGTGACCCGTAGTCTGGCAACTAAGCTGAACGAGATTTATGGAGAAGGGACTGCGGTGATGCCGGAGGCGATCATCCGTGAGGAGACCGAGCTTATCATCGGTGTGGATGGACGGAAAATGAGCAAGAGCTATGGAAATACTCTGCCAATTTTCGGAGATGAGAAGCCGCTGAAGAAAACGGTGATGAAAATCAAGACGGATTCCACACCGGTGGAAGAACCGAAGGAGACAGAGGGATCCACGGTGATTGCGCTGTATCAATTATTCGCTGGTGAGTCGGACGTTGAGCAGATGATCGCCGACCATAAAAGTGGCGGATTTGGCTACGGTGATTTCAAGATGCGTCTTGCTGAGGCTTACTGGGATTATTTCGCTGATATGAGAACGCGCCGTGAGGAAATTTTGGCCGATCCGGGCTATGTGGATGAGGTTTTGAAAAAAGGTGCGGAAAAAGCGAGGGAAGAGGCCTCCAAGGTGTTGGATCGTGTGAAACGGGCTGTGGGGCTCATTTGAGAATCATTTCAACACGATCTTTTCGGTTATCTGTAAATTCCTCCAAAAAAATGGAATAGGTAGGTGGAAATGCCCTCTGAGTCCTAAGTGGAATTCAATTATCTAAAAAACGGAGTTAGCGTTTTACAAAGAAAACCAAGGACGCGACCTGTTCGCCAGATCTTTGAGCAGACTGTTATGCCACGTATTCTTCTAATCTCAGCTACTATTCTCAGCGTCACTTTGGTTTCATGTAAAAAGGAAACGAAAGAGGCTCCACCATCGCCGACCACGGTTGATTTTGTGAATCCTAAACAGGAAGAAATTACTTCCTGGGACTATTACAATGGGCGTTTGGAAGCTGTGGAAAGCGTGGAGGTGCGTGCCCGGGTCAGTGGATTGCTGGAAAAAGTTCATTTCAAGCCGGGGGCGAATGTTGAGAAGGGAGATCTGCTCTTTACTTTGGACAAAGCTCCGTTTTTAGCGGCCAAGAGGGCTGATGAAGCACAGGTAGCACAAACTACCGCATCCGCAGACCTGGCGAGATCGAACTATGCCCGTGCCCAGGAGCTGCTAAAGCGGAACGCTATTGCGAAGGAGGAGGTTGATGTCCGGGCGGGCAATCTTGCCGAGACAGAAGCCGAGTTGCAGGCCGCTCTCGCCGAGCTTGAAACGGCGGAGCTGAATTTAAGTTATACCGATGTTCGTTCGCCTATTTCCGGGAGGATTTCAGACCATTTCATCACCATAGGAAACATCATCAGTGGCGGGACTGCGGATTCCACCCTCCTCACTACCATTGTGACGATCGATCCTATCTACGCACGGATCGATGCTAACGAGGCTTCGGTGTTGAAATATCTGCGGCTGGAGCAAGAGGGTAAGCGCGCCTCCGCCCGCAATGAACCGGTGCCTGTAGAAATGGCGCTAAATGGTGACGAGGGATTTCCGCTCAAGGGACAAATTGACTTCGTAAACAATTCCTTTGATCCAAATACGGCTACCCTCAGGGCGAGGGCAATTTTTCCGAATGAAAGCGGGATTATGACTCCGGGGATGTTCACCAAGGTGCGCTTGCCCGGACGCGGTGAATACGAAGCGACGCTGATCCCGGAAATTGCGATCCAGAGCCTGCAGAGTCTCACTACTGTTTTGGTGATCGATGAGGAGAATATTGTTCGCTCCAAGCCGGTGAAACTGGGCCCCGCATACGGCCAGATGAGGGTGATCGAGAGCGATTTGCCTACCGATTCGCGGGTCGTCGTCTCACACCTTACCACTCTACGAGCTGGCACCAAAGTCACCCCGCAGCTCCTGGAAAAAGACACAGACAAGTCCTCCGAATAGGCGGATTCCTCCTTTTTTATCAGAAATTTCCAGGCCTGCCGCCGAACTTGTAGTCCATGAACTTCGCACAATTTTTCATCAAACGTCCTATCTTCGCGGCGGTTCTTTCGATCCTGATCATGATCGTGGGAGGGATCTCGTATTTCCAGCTCCCACTTGCGCAGTATCCGGACATCGTGCCACCTACGGTGCAGGTGACTGCTTCTTACCCTGGCGCGAGTCCGGACGTTCTTGCCCGAACAGTAGCCACGCCTCTGGAGCAGCAGATCAATGGGGTGGAAAACATGCTCTACCTCACATCGTCCAGTGCTGCGAATGGAGATGTCAGTATTTCCATTACCTTCGAGCAGGGCACCGATATCGATGAGGCACAGGTTCTCGTGCAGAACCGAGTGTCACGAGCAGAGCCCAGCCTGCCGGAGATTGTGCGGAATCTGGGCGTGGTCACTCAAAAGGCGAGTCCGGATCTACTGCTCGTGGCCCACCTTTTCTCGGAAGATGATGAGTTATCGCAGCTGTTTGTAGGTAACTACGCGTTTCTCAGGGTCCGTGATGAAATGCTGCGCCTGAAAGGTGTGGGTGCGGTGACTGTCTTTGGTGCCAGCGAATACGGAATGAGAGTCTGGCTGGATCCCCAGAAGCTGGCTGCACGGGATCTCACTACGACGGATGTCGCAGCCGCACTCAGTGAGCAAAATATTCAAGTAGCTGCCGGCTCAATCGGGGCACAACCCGTTTCCGATGGCCCGGCGTTCACAATGAGCGTGCGCGCGCTCGGTCGTTTGGAAAGCACGGAGGAATTCGGAGAAATTGTAATCAAGACAGGAACGGAGGGGCAGATTGTACAGCTTTCGGATGTAGCCCGGCTGGAGCTTGGGGCACAGGAATATGGACGTGAAAGTTGGCTGAACGGTTCGCCGGCAATCGGAATTGGCATTACCCAACGGCCAGGATCCAACGCTCTGGAAACAGCGAAGGAAGTGGAGGAGTTGATGGATACACTTGCTGAGGATTTTCCTTCGGGGCTGAAGCATACGATCGTCTACAACCCTACGGTCTTTGTAGAGCAATCGATCGACTCGGTGGTAGAAACTCTTTTTGAGGCGATCATCCTGGTGGTCATAGTTATGATCGTTTTCCTGCAAAACTGGCGCAGCGCGGTCATTCCACTTGTCGCGATACCGGTTTCGCTTATCGGAACTTTTATGGTGATGTCCGGCCTGGGATACTCATTGAACAACCTCAGTCTCTTCGGACTCGTGCTGGCGATCGGAATCGTCGTGGATGATGCCATTGTGGTAATCGAGAATGTTGAGCGGCATCTGGAAGATGGATTGAGCCCGCGGGCAGCTGCGGAAAAAGCGATGCGTGAAGTCACAGGTGCGCTGATTGCGACGACACTGGTGCTAGTGGCTGTTTTCCTCCCGACTGCATTTATCACAGGTATTTCCGGGCAGTTCTACCAGCAATTCGCGATCACGATTGCAGCATCCACTGTGATTTCCACAGTGGTATCGCTTACTCTCAGCCCCGCGCTGTGTGCTGTGCTTCTACAGACGCCGGAGGCGAAAAAGGACTGGTTACAGAAAATTATTAATTTTCTCTTCGGTTGGTTCTTCAAGCTCTTCAATAAGACCTTTGATTTTCTCTCCGTTGGATATGCGGGAATAGTAAAGCGAGTGAGTCGTCTCGCTGTGCTCATGCTGCTGCTTTATGCCGGACTCGTAGCGCTGGGGCTGTGGGAATTTAAAAGGGTGCCGGGAGGTTTTATTCCGAAAATGGATCAAGGCTATTTAATCCTCTCTATCCAGCTTCCAGACGCCGCTTCAATCAATCGATCCCGTGAAGTTGTGCTTCGCGCCGGGGAGATAGCTAAAGGAATTGATGGTGTTTCGGATACGGTGCAGATTGCCGGTTTCTCAGGTGCCACCCGCTCGATTTCTACCAATTCCGCGGCAGTTTTCATCATTCTGGACTCATTTGAAGAGCGCAGTAAGAGCGGGCGCTCTGCCGATGTGATTACAGATGAACTCGAGGCAGCGATGGGCAAAATTACCGAGTCGAAGAACGTGATCATAGCGCCGCCGCCTGTCCGGGGGCTAGGCACAGGGGGAGGATTCAAGCTGATGCTCCAAGATAAATCGGATAATGGCTATGATAGGCTTCAGGAAGTTACGACCGAGTTTCTGGAAAAATTAAATGCGGATCCGAGGATAGCAGTGGCGTTCACAACCTACCGGGCGAGCACACCTCAATATTTCGCCAATGTGGATCGGAAAAAAGCGAAGGCGCTGGATGTCCCTCTTTCGAATATCTTTACGACGCTCCAGACGCTTCTTGGGTCAAGCTACGTAAATGACTTCAATCAGTTCGGACGGACCTATCGGGTCATTGCCCAGGCTGAGGCAGAATACCGGGATAGTGAGGAGGATATCCAGTTGATGAGTGTTAGGAGTAACACGGGAGCTCTCGTGCCCCTTGGCTCGTTGCTGGACATGCAGCGTATTTCAGGCCCTGACCGGTTGGTCCGGCATAACCTGTATCTTGCCTCAGAGATAAGTGGGCGAAACTCGCCCGGGGTCAGCTCTGGCGAGGCACTTAATCTGGTGGAGGAATTAGCGAAGGATTTGCCGGTGGGATATGACTTTTCCTGGGTTGATATCGCTTACCAGGAGCGGGAGGCAGGAAATACCGCAGGAATCGTTTTTGCGATGGCTGTTGTTTTCGTTTTCCTGCTGCTTGCCGCACAATACGAGAGCTGGGGGCTGCCTCTTATCATCATTCTTATTGTCCCCATGTGTATCGTGGGTGGTATTTCGGGGGTAATGCTTCGTGATATGGACAACAACATCCTGACGCAGATCGGCTTCATCGTTCTCGTAGGTCTAGCGGCTAAGAATGCGATCCTCATTGTAGAATTCGCGAAGCAAAAAGAAGATGAGGGGCTGGATCGATACGAAGCGGCCATTGAAGCGTGCCGATTGCGGTTGCGTCCGATTTTGATGACATCATTCGCGTTTATTCTCGGAGTGATCCCACTTGTTATCGCGGAAGGAGCAGGCTCCGAAATGCGCCAGTCGCTGGGGACAACTGTATTTTCCGGAATGGTATTTGTCACCCTCTGCGGGTTGCTCTTTACTCCGGTGTTCTATGTTCTGATCCGGGGTTTCGCAGCGCGCCGGAAGGAGCGAGCTTAGGCGATCAGCTTTTTGTGGAGTCTGTTGTATTGTGATTTAGGATACTGAAATGAAACGGGTTATTTGCTTGCTGGAAAACGGATTCGAAGAGCTTGAGGTGATCGCGCCGGTAGACCTGTTGAGACGAGCCGAAGTGGAGGTGGTGATTGCCGGAGTCTCCGGTGGTGAGGTGACTGGCAGGTGTGGGGTGCGGATTTTGGCGGACGCTAATTTTGCCGAAGTTTCCCAGGAGGATTTCGATATGCTATTTCTACCTGGCGGACCAGCGGTGATGGAGCTGCGGAAAAATACTTCGGTGATGGACTTTATCTCGAATTTCCAAGGGGATGCAAAGCTGGTGGCTGCGATTTGTGCAGCGCCGCTTTTGCTGAAGGACGCCGGAATCTTGGAAGGGAAACGGTTTACGGCACATTCTACTACGAGGGAGGAGTTGCCGGAGAGCACGGGGGAGAGCGTGGAGGTGGATGGGGAGGTGATTACTTCACGGGGTGCGGGGACGGCGGTGGAGTTTGGATTGAAGTTGGTAGAGATTTTATGCGGAAAAGTGGCGGCAGATGAGGTGGGTAGAGCGGTGATGGTTTGACAGGTGACTCAATAACGGACTTCTTTGACGACAGATGGGCGCGGACGCACGACAGGATTTCGCTTTGGCGTTTTTGAGCATTCTCTTTGAGGGTGCTCCTTTTATTTTGCTGGGCACATTGATCAGCGGATTTATCGATATCTATCTTCCTTCCGGCACGATGGACCGGCTGCTGCCTAAGAATAAAACACTGGCGGTGATGTTGGCGGGTGTCCTCGGGGCTGTTTTTCCGGTTTGCGAATGTGCGGTGGTTCCGGTGATACGTAGACTGGTGGGCAAGGGGCTGCCGATGAGCTGTGCGCTGACCTACATGCTGGCTGCTCCAATTGTTAATCCGATTACGGCGCTGAGCACTTGGAAGGCCTTCCAAGGGCAGGCACCGTGGGAAATGACCGGTGGGAGAATGCTGCTGGGTTATCTGGTGGCCGTGGGTGTTGGGCTGGTGGTGGCCAGGATCCCCCTAAGGAAGATTTTAACCGACAGAATGCTGGCCAAGCTGGATACAAAGGATGCTGTAGCACACAGCCACGAACAATCGCATGATCACGACCATGGCGGAGGCTGCTGTGGGCATGATCATGATCACCACCATGATCATTCGCATAGCCATGATGGGGGCAAGGATCAGGACAACCGGCTGGTGGCGGCGATGAGATCCGCGATGAAGGATTTTGTGGATGTGGGGATGTATTTCGCGATCGGCGTGGCGATCACCTCGCTTTTCAACACAGGGATTGCTCCGGGAGCCGAGTGGCTGGATGGCTTGGCTGGAAACGAGGTGGCGGCGCCGGCGGCTCTGATGGCGTTGGCATTTATCCTGAGTCTTTGCAGTAGCTCGGATGCATTTATCGCAGCGACTTTGGCCAAGTTTACCTGGGGGGCGAAGCTGGCCTTCCTGGTGTTTGGGCCGATGTTTGACGTGAAGCTGATTTTCCTCTACCAGACGGTGCTGAGGAGAAGATTTATCGCCGGGATGGGTGTGGCTATTTTCTTGGTAATCTGGCTGGCGGCAATGGGCGCTGAAAGGTGGTGGATAGCATGAGTGCTGTAGTGAGAAGAGTTCTGTTTTCACTAGCTGTCCTGTTTTGGGCGGGCTGCATTTTGTATTTCTACAACAGTGGGAGAATTGTGAAGTATCTGGCTCCGGATTTCCGGACAATAGCTCTAGCTGGTGGTTTGGGCCTGGCTGTGCTGGGATTGTTTAATTTGCTGACTGCATTCCAGAAGGCTGATTGTGGACACGATCATGGAGGTGAGGGGCATGATCATGAGGGGGGAGACATGAATCCGTTTACAGCGCTGCTTTTAATGGTGGTGCCGGTGGCGCTATGTGTGGCGTGGACCAAGGATGGTTTTTCTGAAGCGACGCTTTCGAGGAAGGGGCTGTATGATGATGGGAATGCTGCTGATTCCTCAGTGTTTCTCGCTTCCGTGCTGCCTGCATTGACGATGGAAGAAATCGAATCGAGCCATCGAAAGACTTCGGATGGTTTTCTCGAGTTCAGTCTTATTGAGCTGTTTTTCGCAACCGGGGACCGTGAATTGCAGGACCTGATCAGTGGGCTCAAGGTTGAAACCGAGGGGAGAATTATTCAGGAGAAAGTGAATAACGAATCCGGAACACGTATGCGTCTCTACCGGATGTTTATGACCTGTTGTGTGGCTGATTCCAGAGCCATTCCGGTCATTTTGGAATTCGGTTCCGAGCCTCCGGTTTTGCCGGAAAATGGTTGGGTGAAGGTGGCTGGAACCATGACTTTCCCCGAGGAAGACGGGACGCTGCGCGCGGTGCTGGAAGTGGAGCGGGCGACAGCGGCAGAGGTGCCCCCGGAGGAGAAGTTCCTCATCAAGTGAATGATCGCCTTTCCCGACTACTGGTCGAGTAGTGGAATGGATAGCTTGAGGTAGGTTTCCGCAGAGAGAGTGAAGAGTGATTCTTCACTGCTTCGTTTTCCGAAGACTGTTTTCGTGGTCGTATCGAAAGCTAGAGTCAGAGTTTCTGTTTTCTGGCCGATAGTATCTCCGAAGTCGTCGATTTCGTTCTGGGTGACTTCGAAGGATAGGGAAGGATTTTCCAGTGCTTTAAGTGCTGCTAGATCGCTAACGGCCAGCCAGCGGTCTACCTCCAGGTTCTCAAGCGTGCTGAGAAGGAAATTTGCCCGAATGGGATCAAGGTTGGCAGTGATTTCCTTATCGTCGTCAAAAGCTTTCCATGAGTCTCCGATAAAGTCGTATTTCAGTGTGAGAGGTTTCGCCTCTGTCTCGGTCCGGACAATTTCTGTGAGATCCACGACGCTGAGTGGCCATAGGCGGGAGTGGCGCCATTCATGCGGGCGGGTGGCGACGCTTTCGAGAAAACGATTCTCCAGACGCATGATACTGTTGCTGCCTTTTCGCTGGGCGTAGAGATTTCCCCGATTGTCGATTCCGAAGGCGATGCCGAGTGCCTGGTTGTCGGAGGCAAGGAAGGTAAGCTTGAGGATGGGACGATCCAGGCCCCAGGGAGAGAGGTCTTCGGGTGCGGCGTCGGTCTCGAAGGAGATGGCGCGGGCCTCGGTGGCGGCCTTGAGAAGCTCGTAGAGGCGTTGTTCGTTGGCTTCCTGCTCTGCTCCGTTGATGGTGGCGACCCATGGTGAAGGTGGCTCGCGGGAGATGAGTATGGTAGGTGAGGTAGCGCTTTCGATTGCGATGCCGCGGATGGAGGCGATATTAAGGTTCGTGAGCGTGGGATCCCGGAGGTCGTTCACTGTGAGGGGTAGATCTGCGATGGAGATTAGATCTGGTTCGCTTTTCAGTGGAATGGTGAAAACGGTTTCCGGACGATCACTGATGGTAGCTTTGGTATCACGGGACTCTGGTGAGGAAGGGGGGATAATCTCGAGTATTGTCTCAGGTCCCTCTCCAAACGGGGTGATTGCGATCTGGCTATTCAGGGGAGAAGAACCATCGGATGGAAGTGTGACGGTGGAGCGGTTTGTGACCGAGGTGGCCTGAAGCGTTACGAGGCCTTCGAGCAGGGTTTTGACTGCTGCCGGATTAGTCGGGAGGTCCAGAGGCTTGGTGATGCGCCATGGTGAGGTCGGATTGGCGCGGCCCAGAGTGAGTCCGCCCTGATCGGTTTTAATGCGAATTTGTTGAAGGGCGAGCGGGTTGAAGTAAAATGGACGGTGGTCTCTGAGGAAGCGGAAGTTGTCTTTGAAAAGCGGGAGGATATCGCCGGTGGCGGCATAGACGTGGGATTTTCTCCCACTTTCCAGCGGAAGTAGATAGATGGTTGGAATCTGCTCGGGCTGTTCGGATTGCTCTGTCTGTGTGAGGCTGATCCATGGGGTGCGGCGCCCGAGGCGATAGAAGGCGAGTGTCTCACCGTCCTTGTTTTTGAGCCGTATTTGAGTGCCGCCGTTTTGTAGGCCGGCAAGCTTTGGATCAAGTTTTTCGCGTGGAATCAGGTCTTCTGCAGCTGTTCCGGCGGTGAACGAGAGAATGGCTAGAGCGGCGCGCTGGTCCATGCGGTCCTGCCAAGGCGCTTTTGAAACCCAGCCGGTTTCGGTTTTGTTGAAAACCGCGTTGGTTTCTCCCGTTAGTAGTTGGATTTCCGCTACATCCTCCGGGTTGAAATCGGGAAAGATTTTTTCACCAATACTGGTTGGGGGAGTTCCTAAAAATTTCTCAAGGCTTCCGTCCAGAAACTGCCAGGTAGCAAGCCCGCCGAGAGCCGTGGCAATCAGGAGGAGAAATATGGTGAAGAGGAAGGAGCGCACTTTTTGGAGACTCTGGATCTTGGGTTTTAAAACCCCGGAATGGGGCGGGGCTATGATCGCCTGGTGGAAAAGATGATCCCGCCGAGGATGAGAAAGCCGAGAGGGGCGAAGAATAGGTTGAGGCGGTTGATGAATGAGACCTGTGCTTCGAGAAGTGGTAGCTTGTATGTGCCGATAGTGCGTGGGGAGAGACCGGTGAGGGACTCTCTGAGGACCAGCCAGTTCGCGGCGGATGCTAGAAAATCAACGTTCTCTGCCCGCTGGCTATCAGGATCGAGAAATTCTGTGTTGGAAACAACGATCATACGTGAGGTATCTGCCGCGAAGCGGTCGTCATTTCCTGCTCCGCGTGTGACGGCGGCAGCCAGATAGAGTGGGGAGGGTGTGTCCCGAACCGGATCGTAGGTTTCTCCGCTTTTGTCTTCAGCTGTATTTTTGCCGAAATCGATTTCGCCCCAGTATTCCGGGTTGAGTTTGATGAGTGGAGTTGGAGAAAGTTTTTTAACGGCGAGGTCTTCCGCGTTTTCCCTAACTTCGAGAGATGATGAAGCACCTTCGAAGACTGCGGAGCGACCGGCCAGTTCTTCAAGGAATGGTATCCCTTGGGTAAAAGTTCCGCGGGCGGTGGTGGTCAGCCGATTTTCTGTTTTGGTGATGATACGGTCCCGACGTGGGGTGATTCCTTTGGAACGAAGGAATATCCGGAGGTTCGGCGGGCACTCGCCGGGATTCAAAAGAATGAGGATGGCACCACGCGGCTGGTTCCAATATGTTTCCAGTGTTTTGATTTCCTCGGTGGTGAAATCGTATTTCGGCGCGATTATTGCGATGCCGTTGATTTGTTCCGGAATTTCGGTAAGGCCGGCAAGATTGGCGGGAAGGAGTTGGATATTTTGATAGCGGAGAGTGGCTGCCAAGTTACTCCATGGTGAGTCATCGCCCTCCGCGTCGATATTGGATTTATCCGAGAGAAAGAGGAAATTACGCGGCTTTCCTTCGATTGCTTCCACCAGACGGGCGGTGAGGAGGTCTTCGCCACGAAAGGTGTTGGGACGGCGTTCACCTTTTCCATCGACAGCGTAGGTGACCATCTCATCGGCGAGTGCGATGGTGATGTGCGGGTTCAGCGCAGGTGTGCCGGTGGTGGTGTCGGTGACGATGGTCTCGTCATCGTTTGGGCGGGCATCTATGAGTAGAAGATCGCGTACAAGGGTAAGGTTGTAGGCGGCTGTGAACTGCTGGGTCCGATCCGGGGAGCGAATGGGATCGATGACTTCCAGTTTGATTTTCCCGTTCGAAATCCGCTCATATTCCTCCGCAAGAGCGCGGACGCGCTCGTAGAACGGGGATGATCTGCGGAACAACAATGTCCATTTCACGGGGTTTTCCCGCGAGGTGATTTCCGGGCTTTCCAGATAATTGACCGTTGAGGATGCGAGGGTGTAATCCGCAGTGCGCGAGTAGTCCCTGCGGACAGGGTTCTGGGAAGCCAGGTAATTGATAAAAATGACCGCCGCCAGAAATAGGAAAATCTGGAGGAGCGAAAGAAATCCGATGCCAAAACGATTCGGGCGGGAGTTGCGTCTATGAGTTTCAGGCATTTTCTTCAGGCTTTCCAGCGGCGTAGGTCGATCACGTGGTAGGTGAGGAAGAGGATAAACGAGGTCAAAGAAAGGTAATAAACG
The DNA here is from genome assembly GCF_046736275.1 of Luteolibacter sp. AS25. GTDB lineage: Bacteria > Verrucomicrobiota > Verrucomicrobiia > Verrucomicrobiales > Akkermansiaceae > Luteolibacter. Next base: position 2,809,224 of record NZ_CP151837.1, on the reverse strand, counting down.
GCCGGCCGGAGGTCCAGTAGGCCATTTGTGAAATAATGGATGTGCTGTTGGGAGGAGATGTAGTGGAAGAATCCGGCTCCGGCAAACGACTCTCCCCAGATGACTGTGACGAAGCCAAGGAAGTAGTGGATGACAAGAATGGTGATGGTGACGATCCCGGCGATGATCTGGCTGGAGGTGAGGGAGGAGGCCAGGCAGCCGATGGCCGTGAATGTAGAGCCCATCAGGAAAAGAATGGCAAAGCTACCGAAGAGTGCGCCACTTGAGTAGGCGGGCGGGATTTCGGTGAACCAGGAAAATGCCTTGAACTGAAGGAAAGCGGGGATCCAGAGGATCGTGTAGAAAATCATTGCCGCGAAATATTTCGAAAGAACGACCTGCCAGGTGCGGACCGGGGCGGTGAGGAGTGTTTCAAGAGTTCCTGAGCGTTCTTCATCCGCGAACAGGCGCATGGTTATGAGCGGGAAGATGAAGAGGAAGTAGAACCAGAAAAGGGGTGTGTGAAAGGTGACATAAACGAGGCTGTCTTTCACCGGTGTGTCTCGGAAACCTTTCATGGCGGATGAAAGGGAAAGGCCCTGCATGAGGACGACAAACGCTAGCACAACCCAGCCAAAGGGGCTTAGGAAGTAGGTGCCGAGTTCTTTTTTTGTTAATATCCGCAGGATGCGCATGGGCGGGAAGATTGATCAGGCTTGCGGGAAGGTCCAATCAAGAAATGAGAAGAAACGGCATAAGGTGCCGTTTCTTCTCAAAGGTAAGCCTGAGCCAAAGCTCAGGCGTTGGCGATATGGGCGAATTTCTCGTCGATGAATTTCAGGACGAGTGTTTCGACTTCCTCGTTTTCGAGGCGTTTGACGGCTTCAACCGAGTAGCCACGGGCAATCAGCTGACGTGCCTGAACCGGATCAATACCGCGCGCCTGGAGGTAGAAGATTTCCTCATCGGAGATCTGTGCTGACGTGGAGCCGTGCGAGCACGCTACCTGGTCTGCATTGATTTCCAAGCCGGGCATAGAGTTCGCTTCACAGTCATTGGTCATGAGCAAGTTCCGGCAGGTCTGGTAAGCATCTGTGTGGTGGGCGGTTTCGCCTACGAAAATGAGTCCGGAAAATATGGTTTTGGAATGCCCGTAGAGGGTGTTTTTGTAGAGCAGATCCGAGTATGCATTTGGCGATACATGGTGCTGGAATGTGCGCTGATCATACTCCTGCACGTGATCCGGGATGGATACGGAGAGCATGTCCGAGCGGGATCCCTCGCCGTCGAGACTTGAGAGAGATTCATTTCTGACCCAGGCAGCACCGGTGTTGAGGATGAAGCCTTTGGCGCGGGCGTCTCGGGCGGTGGAGGTCTCGTTGATGGCGATCACACGGCTTGTCTCGTTGAGAGACTGGATGACGATGTAGTCTAACTGTGAGTTTTGGCCGGCGCAGAGATCGTTGAACGCAATGGCGAGGCCGGGAGCGGTACTATCGGTAGAGCGAAAGATGTCTACTACGCGTACTTTGGATGAATTCCCGGTTACGATAAGTGTATGAGGGAAGACGGTGGCTTCACCTGAAATCCAATGATGGGCTTCGATCGTTCCTTCGATTTCGAGTTTTTCGGGAATGTGGACGAAGAGCCCGTTTTTCACGGAAGCTTCGTGCAATGCCGCATATTTCGCGCTGCCGAGACGGGTCTCTTGCTTCATGAAATGTTGCTCGACGAGTTCCGGGTGTTTCTCGAGTGCTTCGGCAAGAGGGAGGCAGATAGCTCCCTCCGGAAGGGTGTTTTCGGAGAAGATGACTTCGTCGTTGAGGAATACGAACTTCGCGGCTGGTTTCTCGATGCCGGTGGAAAGTGCGATGACTTCTGACTTTTCAGCATCTGCGGAAACATCAGCGCTTTTTGCGAGGTGGTCCTCGAATTTCAGCTGTTTGATGTTTGCAAAGCGCCATTCCTCGTCACCGCGTTTCGGGGTGGGAGTTTCTTCGTAGCGTTTCTGTGCTGCTTGTTTTCGTGCTTGGAGCCAAGCGGGGAAAGTTGAGATCATTAAAATTTTGTTGGTTGAAAGTGTTCAGTTTTCATTGAGAGGGCTGGATTAAAAATTCGCCGGTGATCTTTATATGTATCTTCTGCTAGTCGGTTTCTGGAGCCGATAGCCGAAGAATAGATATCAGGGTTGGGCGAGTTTTCCCCGTTACCCGACGGAACCTTCCATTTCCAGGTCGATAAGGCGTTTGAGCTCTACGGAGTATTCCATTGGGAATTCGCGGACGAGGTCGTTGATGAATCCGTTGACGGCGAGGGACATTGCTTGTCCTTGGTCGAGGCCACGCTGTTGCATGTAGAAGAGCATCTCCTCTGATACCTGGGAAACGCTGGCCTCGTGCTGGGTGGCGTGCTGGTTGCCTTTTACGGTGATTGCCGGGTAGGTGTCCGTGCGTGAGTTGCTGTTGATAAGCAGGGCATCGCACTCGGTATTGTTCTTACAGCCTTTGAGGTGCTTGGGGATGTGGACCTGCCCGCGGTATGTCGAGCGGCCCTCGCCTACGGAGATGGATTTCGAAACCACGTTGGAGGTGGTGTTGTCAGCTGCGTGAATCATTTTCGCCCCGGTGTCCTGGTGTTGGCCGGTGTTGGCGAGTGCGATGGAGATAACTTCTCCACGTGCACGCTCGCCTTTCATGATTACTCCAGGGTATTTCATGGTGAGACGGGAACCGATGTTGCAATCGATCCAGCGAACCTCTGCGTCTTCCATGGCCAGGCCGCGTTTTGTGACTAGGTTGAAGACGTTGGAGGACCAGTTCTGTACGGTGACGTATTGGATTTTGGCGCCTTTGAGGGCTACGAGCTCCACAACTGCCGAGTGGAGTGTTGCGGTCTCGAATTTCGGGGCTGTGCAGCCTTCCATATACATGACTTCCGAGCCTTCGTCAGCGATGATGAGTGTGCGCTCGAACTGGCCGAACGATTCGGAATTGATCCTGAAGTAGGCTTGGAGAGGCTGCTTGAGCTTCACGCCTTTCGGGATGTAAATGAAGGAACCACCGGAGAATACCGCGCTGTTGAGGGCTGAGTATTTGTTGTCTCCCGTAGGAATCACTTTTCCGAAATAGGGACGGAAGATTTCTTCGTGCTCCTTGAGTCCTTCCGCGGAGGTGACGAAGATGACGCCCTGCTTCGAGAGCTCTTCCTTCATGTTCGAGTAGGATGCTTCCGAATCGTATTGGGCTTCTACGCCGGCAAGGAAAGCGCGTTCCTGCTCGGGAATGCCGAGGCGCTCGAAGGTTTCTAGAATTTCCGGTGGGACTTCATCCCAGCTGCGCTTTGGCTTTTCTCCATCGGAGAGGTAGTATCGGATTTTATCGAAATCGATATTGTTGAGGTCCTCTGTGGCCCAGTTGGTCGGTGTTTCCTTGCTTTGGAAAACCGCGAGTGCCTTGTGGCGGAATTCGCGGACCCAATCGGGATCGTTTTTTACATCCGAGATATAGTCGATGGTGGCGGAATTGACTCCCCAGCCCGCGTCGTATTTGTGGCGCTCAGGAAAGGTGAAATCACCCTTGGTGCGATCCACGTCGATGGCGTCTTTGGTCTCATCGTCGAGGACTGCAGAAGCTGTTTCTTGAAATGACATAGTATTAAATGGTTGGTGCTTTGATGGGCGGGTATTGCCCGCCGCAGTATTAGGCGGGCGTTAGTTCCTTGAGGAAGTCGTAGCCTTTCTCTTCGAGTTCGAGAGCGAGTTCAGGGCCGCCGGAGCGGACGATTCTTCCTTCCGCCATGACGTGAACGTAATCCGGTGTGATGTAATCAAGCAGGCGTTGGTAATGGGTAATGAGCAGCATGCCGCGGTTTTCAGAACGCATGGCGTTTACCCCTTTGGCGACGATTTTGAGTGCATCGATATCGAGGCCGGAGTCTGTTTCATCAAGGATACAGTATTTCGGGTCGAGCATCATCATCTGGAGGATCTCGTTGCGCTTTTTCTCGCCGCCGGAGAAGCCTTCGTTAACTGCGCGTCCGGTGAATTTGCGGTCCATCTCGAGAACGTCCATTTTCGAGTAGAGATCTTTATAATACGCTACGGCGTCGATTTCTTCGCCTTTCGGAAGGCGTGATTGAAGGGCTGCCCGGATGAAGTTTGCGTTGGATACACCTGGAACTTCGTTTGGATACTGGAATGCGAGGAATATGCCTGCACGTGAGCGCTCATCGATGGACATTTCGGAAATATCTTCACCGTCGAGAAGGACTTTGCCGCCAGTAGGGAGATAGGATTCGTGACCTGCGATAACTTTGGACAATGTGGACTTGCCGGAGCCGTTGGGGCCCATAATCGCGTGGATTTCGCCTGCGGGAATTTCAAGTGTGACACCTTTGAGAATTTCGGTGCCGTCTTCTAGAGTAGCGTGGAGGTCTTGGATCTGTAGTGACATAGTGATATGGAGATAATTTGAAGTTATTGAGGAGTGAGTTGGCCGCGGAGGGTGATCTCCACGTCTTTGATGAGTGTATTGGGGGGGAGGTCGAGAATGTCTGTCAGGTTGATTCCTGGTTTGAATTTCACGTCGTGGATTGTTCCTGTGATTTCATCGTGGAAATGCCCGTGCTCATCGAGGTTTGAGCAGTAGCGTGAAGGCTCCCGGTCGAAGTTGACCTGGCGGACGATGTTGTGCTGAACGAGGGCCTCCAAGCAGTTGTATATAGTGGCGAGAGAAACATTGGGGAGTGTCTCCTTGATGTTCATGAAAACCTCGTTGGCTGTCGGGTGGGTGCGTTTTGCCATCAAAAAACGATAGATTTCCTGCCGCTGACGTGTCATGCGGAGGCCGTTGATCTCCTCGGGTATTTCCGGGGAGGGGTTTGATGATGGGGTTTGATTTGTCATCGTGGAGAGAAATTAGAATGATTCTTATTTGTATCAAGAACTATTCTAATTTTTTTCTGAAAGACATGAAGTTTTGAAGACAGGTGAGAATTCCTTTTTAAGGGCCGGATAGGTGTTTTTTTGTGAAAATAGGGGTAGAATCGGAGAATGAACCAAAAAATTCTTGCAAGGCGAGCGGATCCATGTTGGTTTCCCCGCCCGCTCTAAAGCGGACAATAACTTTTCCCTATCCGGCAATGGCCTACGCAGTAATCAAAACAGGCGGTAAACAATACCGCGTTCAAGAAGGCGACACTCTCGACGTTGAAAAACTCGAGGCAGAGGTCGATTCCGAAATCACTTTCAATGAAGTTCTTCTCCACGGAGAAGGTGACACCGTAAAGGTAGGTGCCCCGTTTATCGATGGTGGTGCAGTCACAGCTAAAGTTGTTGATCAGTTCCGTTGCGCCAAAGAAGTTGCCTTCAAGTTCAAGCGTCGTAAGGGCTTCCACAAAACAAAAGGCTATCGCCGTCATATGACCAAGTTGGAGATTACCTCCATTGGCTAATCCAGAAATTCTTACAAATCTACTCTCATGGCCCATAAAAAAGGACAAGGATCCGTTAAAAACGGACGCGACTCACGCAGCAAGCGCCTCGGCGTGAAGAAATTCGGCGGTCAGTCAGTGATCGCAGGAAACATCATCATCCGTCAGCGCGGCACCAAGGTTCATCCGGGTGCAGGTGTTGGATGCGGTAAAGATTACACGCTCTTCGCTCTCACTGATGGTGAAGTGAAATTCGACCGTGAAGGTCGCCGTGTGAACGTCGTTGCTGTAGCGAACTAAGTTTCAGGAAAAAAGTTTTAAGAAGCCTCAGGGAGAAACCCCTGAGGCTTTTTCTGTGTTCTAAAGCAAGCGAGTCGCTTCTTTATAGAAGAATCACATGGTGATTTGCTGGAATTTCCCTTCTATGCCTCAAAAAGGCTTTTTTGATCGATGTCTTGGGAAAGCTCTTCGAGCTTCCACTGCCGGTCCACGTTGAGACGGACGGTTGCAAGGTGCTTATGGTGCCATTGATCCGGGCTAATCATGGAGAGCATCCTTCTGCTACGGACTTCATATAAGTGGTAGGTTTCGCCTACGATTGGTTCAAAGTTTATATCGGCTTCATAGATGAGTTTGTTCCAATTGAAATGATCAATTGCTGACAGGTATGACTCACGTAGCTCTGTTAGCTTCTGCTTGAGCTCCCGCTCTACTTCAGAGATTCCGCGCGATTTGAACGAACTCAGATCGGTAGGAGTGATTCTAGGACTCAGTGTGGAGACCGGGTAGGGCATGAAGGCATGCGATTTTTTTTCTTCGGGCATATATGGCGTGATCAATTCTAGTTCTTCGGCGCGCAATCCGTTTCCCGCAAATAAAAAAGCCGGACAACTTTTCAGTTGCCCGGCTTGGTAATCAGTTGAGGTATAGGATACTATTTTACAACAGGAGCCTGCATTTGTGGATCATCTCCACCCCAGATTGGGTTCGAGGAGTCCAGCAGTTCTTCGCCGCCCAAAATGGCCGGGCCTTCGTTGGAGTCATCTCCTGATGAAACGCGGATGTTTACGGAAGTAACACTGTTATCCATGCGAAGAATAACTGCTTTCTTGTCGAATGGGTCTCCGTCGAAGTCGCCGCCGTCTTCATTGAGTGGTGTGGCAACGAGTGCACGTGCAGGGTTACCAGCGATGCTCATGCCGGAATCTCCGTCCATGATATAGCCAAATCCTACTTCACCATCGGTAAGAGCTTCATCGCCATCGATGTCGCCGTCAGGTTTTTTGGAGTAAGGTGTTTTCACGTAGAACATTTCTTCGGATTGAGTGATACCCGCTTGGAAGAGTTGCTTGAAGTAGCCGTTGGAATCGGAGCCAGCCTCGCCTTGGACGTCAGGGCTGGTGAATGTTTCATCAAGCTCCTCGAGAGTGTCGGAATCCGGGAATGAACCGTATTCTGTCTCGAACTCAAGCATTGCAAGGCCGATCTGACGGGCGTTGTTAACGGCTTCAGTTTGGTCGGCTTTTTTGCGCTGACGGATTACCATCGGGGCTGTGAGGCCTGCGAGTGATGCGATGATCACGATAACGACGAGAAGCTCCACGAGTGTGAAACCACGCCTATTCAGTTGATTGGTTTTCATTTTGGTATTGGTTTTATGGTTTTTTGTTTGGGCAAATCGCCCGTTATTTATGTTACCTTCGATTTAATTTTCTCAGGTATCCATCAGCATAAAATTTCCCCTAGGAACTGCAAGGAGGAAATTGGCCAGTGGCCGCAATGATTGAGACTATATGTGGAGTTAGAACCGGGCGATTTCAGTTCATGGGAGTCGGAGCCACTTTATTCTTCAGATTGCTGAGCGTGCTGAGCTCTCCATCGGTGATGGGGTATGGGCCTGAGAATTCAACAGATGTCGAAGAGCCGACGCCGCTGCGGCATGCGTAAGCTTGCCTAGGAGATATGTAGTAGAGGATAATATACCGGTTCCCGTTTTTACTGGTCTCCGCGATGAAGTCAGGGAAATCCTTTTGGCCCACGAAGACGCCTAAGTCAGGATAGTGGGCAGCGAGAGCGGATAGACGGGTAAACCCGAATGTAGGTGGTGTGCGACGGACCAGCATGATGTGGTCCTTCGCTGTGGAATTTGTCTTCTGGAGAAAGCCGTCAGGTGTTGAAGAAGTACAAGAAAGTACAGAAAATGCAGCTGCGAGCAGTAGGCTAGTAGTTTTGAACCGATGAAATGTCATGAATTCTGCGTGAGCTTATCATAGAGACTATCTATTTCTATCGTTACGAATGATTTCTTTGATTTTCTTTGTGTTCGGGCGATTACCTTCGGAATCAATGAAAATTGCTGTTTCGAGCGGGACCAGGAATTCTACTGCTGAATTGATTCCGATCAGTCTGCCATAAGCGTCGACTACCGGGCCTCCACTATCCCCGGGCTGAAGTGGAATATCGATTTTGAATCTACGGTTTCTGGTAAATGTTCCCTCCGGGGAGAGAGCAGTGCGGAGTCTACCCGGAGCCGAACGGAAGCCAGTGGCCATGCCTCCGTGGATGATATTAAGTCCGGGGGAGAGCCATTGGTCCGGGTCCGTCCATTCGTAGAAATAAGGAGTTTTTGCCGGTATGTGAATTATGGCGAGATCATCCGAAAATGAACGCCAGACGATCCGCGCTTTGCCGGTGGTGAGACTGCCGCCTTTGCTATAGATTACAAAAACATTTTTACCACTGGAGCGTGCAAGCACGTGGTCTGCTGTCAGGAAATAACCGTCCTCGGTGATAGGGGCTGCCGATCCGCCGTCCGCATCTTCAGGTGCATTTTCCATTGAGAACCGTTTCTCCACCCAGCTTCCAAGTTCGGATCTCTGGGTCACAACAATTGCCGAGAGCCTCTCCTTGACGATTTGCTTCGTCATATCACTCGGAACCTCGGGGCTCGGAGGTGGAGGAGAGGAAATGGTGCAGGCATTCGCTAAAAAACCGAGGCATGCAATAAAGATAAAAGTTAGGAGGCGATCCATCCAGCGCATAAGATCACATACGGGAGCCACAGTCACATCCGATTTCATAAAATAGAGAGCAAATGCTCGATCGCTCTACGGAATGGCGCTGCCAGCGGTAAGGAATCTAGATCTTCAATAGGTATCCATTGGTCTCCATCTAACGGAGTAGCTGATGATTCCTCGCTGGCTTGATAAACAGTGAGGGTGACGATATAGCGGGTAATCGGGTAGGTCTCGACGGTGATCGCCTCAAGTCCTTCACATTCTACTTCAGTGCGAATAGGGAGTTTCCATAGGCCGGTTCGCCTCTCTCCCGCTTCTTTGTGGAGTAGAATACGGTTTTGTGGATCCGTGGCCCAAATTGCGTGCTCGCTGACTTTCGTGGTTTTTGCCCTAGGTTTCTTGACCGGTAGGATTGAAGGCTCCTGAGTTTTACAAAATCCTGAGATGGGGCAGATTTCGCAATGCGGAACTCCGGGCCGGCAGATTGTCTGGCCGAGCTCCATCATCGCGTAATTATGATTACGTGGCTGGTTGGGATCGCAAAGATCGTGAGCAAGCTGGCGATGAGCCCTTATCGTAGGTGTCGAATCGATAGGTGTGTGATCGTCCGTGATCCTGGACAGGACCCTCGAAACATTTCCATCGACCAGGCCGGAAGGTTTATCAAAGGCAAACGATAGCAGGGCGGCGACCGTATAGGGGCCTATGCCGGGTAGGGCTAGCAGCTCTCTCTCGGTGTCAGGGAAAATCCCGTTAAACTTTTCTTCTACTGCTTGGGCTGCTGAGCGGAGCATGCGCGCCCTCCGATAGTATCCAAGGCCCTCCCATGCTTTTAGCAGGTTCTGATCCTCGGCAGCTGCGAGAGACCGGGAGGTGGGGAATTTCTGAAGAAAGCGCGTATAGTAACCCTTATCCAAAACTGTAGCCAAGCGGGTCTGCTGAAGCATCATTTCGGAAACTAGAATTGCGTATGGATCTTTTGTTCTCCGCCAAGGGTAGTCTTTTCCATTTTTTGCAAACCACGATCCGAGTGCCGAGCGGAAGGCCGCCCGGTTTTCCTGGGCGGGAATCGAAAATCGAGGCTTCAGCAATGTCATCAGCGTTTCTTACGCAGCCTTTTTCCTGTGAGACGGCTGGCGATCAGGTTTTCACAGCGGCCGTTGAGTCGTAGTTTTTCACAGCTGGCTTCGATCTTGATGGATTGCCGGACGGTTGTGAAACCGAGACGGCGGGTGACACAATCAGTTTGGATATCCACGTTGTTATCCTCGAACTCTACCACGCGATTGCAATCGATACACACCAGATGGTTGTGGGATGGCTTTTGGAGGAAATTCGGATCGTAGGTGACCTGGCTCTCTCCAAGATCGATCTGGCGAAGCAGGTCTGCTTCTACCAGCAGGCCGAGTGTCCGGTAAACCGTGGCCCGTGAGGTTTCCATATCTATCTTGCGGACGCGGTCAAAAAGCTCTTCTGCGGTGAAATGCTCATCGCGGGAAAAAACAAGTTCTACAATACGTTCGCGCTGGACAGTGCGTCGAAGGCCTTTTCTGACGATGAAGTCATCGAGTCGCTGTTTTATACCGCTATCCATATGGATGATTAGATTATCCGGATTAGGGAAAATGTAAAAAGCAATCCTTTGTAGGATAGGTTCAAATATTCTGCGATTGCGCCATTGCCGTCTGCGCGTAAGTATCTGTGGGACGGTCTCAACCGTACAAAAATTTCTTTTCCATCAATAATGAATAAGCCGAGCGGTTATCCGTCAAAACCAGCAGTTAGTCCGGAAGAGGACCCTACTGATGATACTGCGGTGAGCGATGCTGAAGAAGATGCGCGCTTGGTCGCGCTGGCTCAGGGGGGTGATCTGAAGGCTTACGATGAACTGGTAACCCGACACCGGGGAAAAATATACGCAATGATAAGAAATATGGTCAAAAACGATGCAGACGCATGGGATCTCTCCCAAGATGCGTTCATCAAGGCTTGGAAGGCGCTGCCCCGATTCGAGGGTCGTTCGCGTTTTTCCACCTGGCTATTCCGTATTTCCCACAACGTGGTGTATGACTGGGTGCGGAAACGGAAAATCGAGAGTGCCGGGGAGCTGAACGATGAAATCTTCGACAGGGAGAAAATCGATTCTTCCGCAAAGACCGCGCCTTCCTATATCGAGGCCCCTGATGATGCATTGGCGACCTCTGAACTCCGGGAAAAAATTCAGGAAGCTCTTGATAAACTGAGCCCGGAGCACCGTGAGGCAATCGTTCTCAAGGATGCGCAGGGGCTGTCCTACAAAGAAATTGCCGATGTGATGGACTGCACACTTGGCACGGTGATGAGTAGACTTTTTTACGCGCGCCAGAAACTTCAAACCCTTTTGAAAGATGAATATGAATCCCGATGAAACCAAACTAGCCCTCTGGCTGGATGACGAATTAAGCGGAGCCGAGCTTGCTGAAATGGAGGCATGGGCTTCTGAAAGGCCTGAGCAGCTGGCTGCGAGGGAGGAATTGCGTGCATTCCGGAATATGATCTCTGAGAATTTGCCATCCAGTGAGGAACCTCCGTTTCCTGATTTTTTCAATAGCCGCGTAATCCAAGGTATCCGTGACGAGCAGAGTGAGGAGGAGGCGAACGCGCCAGCTCCGGCAGTAAGATCAACAAGAGCGTTCTGGAGATCCTGGCTTGTTCCCATGGCCGCGTGCGCGGGTATGGCATTTGCATTTGTAGTTGGAAAGCAAAGCACAAAGACCAACCAGCCTTTGGCAGTGGTTCCGACTTTGAGCCCTGTGGTTTATACGCCGGAAGATGGTGTGGATGCACAGTGGTTCAATAGTAAGGATGCATCTGCCACTGTCATCTTGCTGAGCGGTGTTACAGATATCCCGGATGCTATGGATTTTTCTGAAACTGTTTACATTCCGATCGAGCGCGATGCTGACCGAACAGCTACCCGGGGGAATTTGCCAAGTGGGGCTGGAGCCCAATAAAAGATTTGATGAAAAATTACCTTCAATTTTGTACGGTCATATTGGCTCTTTTCCTAGGCGGGCGTGGGTTCGCTCAGGAGGATCCCGGCCGCGCCGCTCTCGGTGAGTTGGAAGTCACAGTGTATTTCGCTACGAATGGTGATGTTTCGGTTGTTGGTCCAGGTGCCGGAGTCGTGCCTGACGATATTCAGAAACGTTTGCGTTGTGAGACAAAGTTGAAATTCTCCCATTATCGCGGCATGGGAAAAGATACCCAGCCGATCTTTCGCAGTTATGAAAACTGGGCGCAACCGCTCAAACCTTCCGATGAGATTCTCGTTCGTTTTGAAACAAGGACCCAGCCTGAAGCCCATTCATTTGCTTTGGATTTGGAATTGTGGCTGGCGCGGAAGAAGGTTTTGAAGACGGATGCTCTTCTGCTGCCTGATCGACCGTTGTTCATTCTCGGTCCGAAATGGCGGGGCGGGCAACTTATTGTCGCTGTTGAACTTGCGTCAAAGTAGTAGCGGCGCCACCGTATCCCGCAATGAAAAGGTTTCTCCTTATATGGTTGATGTTTCCCGTCTTATGCGCGGCGGAGGTATTGGATTTCGAGCACGATACGCTTGATGTGAAAGCTGGTGTCGATGCCAAGATTGTTGAGAGCGAGTATAAGTTCACGAACAACACCGGGAAAGTCCTGACCATTAGGCAAGCCGATGCGGGTTGCTCATGTCTGGCAGCAGAGGTGGCAGGCGGGAAGATGGAATATGCTCCCGGAGAATCGGGAGTTTTGCGAACCACGTTTGAAGTTGGTGCGTTTCAAGGTGTGGTGGACAAGCCTATTTACATCTGGCTTAAGGGAGATCCTGAAGAAGAACCTTCCACAACTCTTCATTTACGCGTTCACGTACCGGTGGTCATTTCGCTGGAGCCAAAAACTCTCAAATGGCAGGTTGGAGACAAGGGGGAGGCCAAGCGAATGGATGTAAAAATCGCCTATGAGAAACCAGTGAAGGTAAAGTCAGTGACATCGAGTCAAGAAAAGTCCTTTAAGGTGGAATTGATCACACTAGAGGATGGTAAACATTACCAAGTGGAGGTTACACCACTGAACACAAGTGCGCCCGCACTATCAATCATACGGATCGAGACTGATATAGAAGTGGAAAAGCAGAAGGTGCAACAGGGGTTTGCGACTATGACCCGAGCTCTGAAATAGTATGAATTCGATCTATCAGCTAGCGGTGGTTATCGGTTGTTCGGCGGTAGCGGCAAGCGGAAGTTGGTTGCTGAAAGAGACGCCTGAAAGAATTGAGTTCAGATGTGATTCATCTCTTTTGAAGGAAGATGAAATCTGCCTCGGGGACGTGCCTGAAGATGTTTTGTGGATAGATGCACGGTCCCGTAAGGAGTGGCAGGAAAACGGGCTCCCCGGTTCCATTTTATGGAACATGGATCCAAGTGAGGATGCTATGGCGATGGAGTCAGAAGCTGCCATGGCGATAATAAATGCGAGTTCAGTAGTTGTTTACTGCAAAAGCGAGGCGTGCGGAACCAGTCGCCAGATTGCCAACAAGGCGAAAGCATTGGAAATGGGGCCTGAGATCAAAGTTCTTTTCGGCGGGTGGGATGCACTCAGGGATTCCAATCCAGCGAAATGATATCCAGTGCTTCAAGGAACGGCTTCTGAGGATCGTCATCCATGTTCCAGCGAAGAAAGACCGTGCAGGCCTTAGCTTGTCCGAAGGATAGCCCGGAAGTTTCATCCTCGAGCATTTCTCCGATTTTTGAGGCTTTACCGAAATATGCTTTCGCGATTTCTTTCGCATCATCCCGAGGCAGGATTTTAAGTGTGAATTTCTTTTCCGGGTTTGGAACATCATCATAGCAGAACGCTCCGGCCGTTACGATTACCTGAAATTTTCCTGCTTCCTTGGTTGGCTCAGCCGCATATCTCGCAAACCGACCGCCAAATAGGTCGAGAAACGGATCTACTACGACTTTCGGAGGGCTGGTGCCGCGTGTTCTGACCAGCATGGCTTGTGGGTTGACTCCTCCGTCCGGCGATACGAAATCGACGTAGTAGTAGTAATCTACCAATTGCTCGAGTTGATTGGTTTCTCGGATGTCGACAGTGATTTTCGCTACTTCGGGTAATGGTCCATTCAGGACGGAGCTAAGTAGCGCACTCTCGTCCTGCTTCGTTTCTATGTGCGGAAGTCGTTCTTCCAATGTCTCCATAGCGAGGAAGTCCTCGAGAAGCTTCAAAGTTGCTATTCCCGGATCAACATCAGGGAAGCCCGTCACAGGAGAGCCAAGGTCAGGCATCGTAGGGTCACCGATCGGGATCGCCGGGGTTCCGTCCTCGGTGAGATCCTCAAAAGTTGTAACGTCATCTTCAGGGAGAATTTCCCTCACGCGGTCTGGAGCGGAACCGGAAGCAGCAGCTTGGTCCGGCGCACCCAAATCTCTCTGCAAAAACGTTTTTACGCCCAGAATAACTCCCAGGCAGAGGCCAATGAAGAGAAGTGGGACGAATAAGCGCAAGAACCTGCTCCTGCGCTGCCTTTGGGGTGGTGGGCCGCTGGATTGCTGCCTTATTTCGCCACTTGGATCGCTGCGGACCCGGGTGGGGTTTTTTATAGGTTCTGTCCGATTGGGAAGGTGTCTTGGCTCCGGTCTTACGATTGTAGGTTCGGATGCTGGAGGCGCTGTCTGTTGTGGATCCGGCTCGCGGTAGACTTCGGTTGGTTGTGACGCCGGCTGCAGCTGCTGCGGAGAAGTTTGCTGTGGAAGAGGAGCGGTTTGGATTGGCTCATTCGCGGAGGGAGCTGGCGGGTAAGGGGCCTGAATTACGACTTCGCATGCCGGGCAGGGGCCCACGACGCCAGCCATCTGTGTAGGCACAGTAAGATGCTTACTACAGGAGGGGCAGAAAAACGATATTGTATCCGGAGCGCTCACTTTTCCTGATTCTTAATAGAATGAGGCTGGTGAGTCAATCCTTCAGGTTGCTTAAATATTTTTCTAATTCGCTGTGCCCAAGCCTTCTTCCCCTGAATGGAAGAAGGAATCTCCCACCCAGGAAGCGGGTAGAATTAGCTATAGAAGATAGTATCAAGATGAATCTGAATAGTAATTAAATTATGATGAATACCAGTTTCCTCGAATGATATGCGGGATCATCTTGCTGAGAGGAAAATAATTAAATAATATTCATTTTTTGCGGGACAAAGACCACCTACGCTGCTTTAAGCTGGCTCCAAGAAACAATACTCTACTTAGAATTCAATGGCCACAGTCACAAAACGCGAACTCGTTATTAAAATTACTGATCGATTAGGTAGTAAAGGGGTAGAACTCACTCAACAAGAAGTCATGGAAGTTGTGCAGAGTTTGCTTGACGAGGTCACCGATACCCTATCTCAAGGTAATAATGTGATTATGAGGAACTTTGGTTCCTTTGAGGTGCGTGAAATGAAAGCGAAGGTCGGCCGCAATCCGAAGGTCCCTTCGAAGGATGTCCCAATTCCGGCGAGAGCTGTAGTGAGATTCAAGCCTGGCAAGGAGATGAAAGAAAAAGTCGCAACGACTCTTCAATTGATTCGCGAGCGCGACAATTAGCCGGTAGAGGTCGGCATGACAAAAACTGCAGGCAATTTGGTTCTCGGTGCAGCTGCACTGCTTTTCGTTATTTTCTCGGTTTCCTGTTCCTCTTATCCCGGTGGGTATGATGGATACATGACCAAATCATATACGGTCCGGGGCCAAACCTATCACCCGATGAGTGTGGATCAGGCATTGGGCCACGAGGAAACAGGTGAGTGTTCGTGGTATGATGAATCCAGCTGGTTCGGCTTCAAGCGAGGAACTACCTCTTTAGGAGAGAAAGTGAAGCGCCGGCATCTGATTGGCGCACACAAGACGCTGCCTCTGCCATGTATGGTGAAGGTTACGAATCTTGAGAATGGAAAGTCTGTGAAGCTAAGGATCAATGATCGAGGTCCGTTCATTGCGGGTAGACATCTTGATGTATCTCCCAGAGCTGCTAAAAAACTTGGGTTTCATGGCCAGGGACTGACCCAGACAAATCTGGAAGTGCTTTCCGTGGGGGACGGGAAATATAAGAGAAAGTCAAAGCGGGGCTTTCTGTTTTGGTGAATTTTCCAGTCGTGTTTCGGTGAAGGCAAAGCTTGTCGGGGAGCTTTTAAGGACCCACGGTTTGAATCGGAAAGTAAATGAAGGAGCGTATAAACGAGCTGGAACAGTGGGGGGCGGACGTCATTTTCGGGCGCGCAAGAGGGTTCCGGGCGACATTGATGCGGATGTTGATGTTTTGGCTTTCCGGCATTTTCCGACTTCTGGTGCAGTTCCGGATTGGCCTGTATAGGAGGAGTTGGAAGCCGCAGGCCTATCTAGGTGCGCAGGTGGTTGCGATCGGTAACATCACGGTTGGCGGAACGGGGAAGACTCCGGTGGTGGAGCTCTTGGCGAAGTCGTTGCGAGACAGAGGGAGGAATGTGGCGATACTTTCCCGAGGATATAAGAGCCGTAAGCTGGAGAAGGTGCAGAGGTGGCACGACAAGAGGGGGAAATTGATTCCCAGTGAACGTATGCCCAAACTGGTATCCACGGGAGATGAGCTATTGCTGGATTCAAAGTTCGCGGGTGATGAACCGTTTATGCTAGCCAAGAATCTTCCAGGAGTTGCGGTTGTAGTGGATAAAAACAGGGTCAAAGGTGCTCGATTTGCCATACAGGAGTTGGGTGCTGAGACTCTTATGCTGGATGATGGGATGCAGTATCTTGATCTTGCGCATTCCCTGGATATTGTCCTGATTGATTCCCGATCGCCATTTGGCACGGAGGCGCTCCTTCCTCGTGGCACCCTGAGGGAGCCACCGAAAAATCTGCGGAGGGCGAGTTATATTCTTATTACCAAGTGCGATGGAACATCGAACACGGAGTTGATCTCACGAATCAGAAAATATAACGCGACAGCTGATATCGTGGAATGCGCCCATGGGCCAATACATCTGGAGAATCTGTTCAATCAGGAACGTGAGCCGCTGGAGTTTCTGAAAGATAAATGGGTCGGTGCGATCAGCGCGATCGCGGTGCCAGAGAGCTTTGAAAAATCTTTGGAGAAGCTTGGGTCAAAGGTGGAGATCCGAAGACGTTTTTCGGACCATCATCGTTTCAATCGGAAGGATGTGGATGACTTCATGCAGAGGTGCGTGGAGCGCGATATGGATATCATTGTGACTACAGAGAAGGACGCGGTGAGATTTCCTGTCCCAACTGAGGTGAATGTGCCGATATATTTCCTCAGAATTGAGGTGCAGATTCTCTCCGGGCAGCAGGCTTGGGATGAGATGGTGGATCTGATTTGCAAGCCTCCTGCAGTGATGGCTTCTTTGCTGAAGACAGTGGGAGCTTATCGGATCTGAGCTAATCGAATGATTATTTGGTCAAAGTTGAAACTTGGCACTGGCGGACGTTTGTTTAAACAAAAGCCGTGTTAACTCTTGGAATTTTAGGATCTGGATCGGGCTCGAATATGCAGGCGATTCAGGATGCGATCGCTAGCGGAAAATTGAGGGCCAGGATCGCTCTGGTGCTTTCAGATAACCCTGATGCGTTCATCCTGGAGCGTGCGCAGATGCAGGATATCCCGGTGGACGTGATTGATTGTGCCCCGCACCGAACAAGATTTCCGGAGTCTGTCCAGGAAGAGACGGCTAAAAAGCTAAAACGCGCGGGGGTGGATTTGGTATGCCTGGCCGGTTTTCTGCGGCTCGTGAAGGCCCCTCTTCTGGAGGAGTTCCACACCAGAATTATCAATATCCATCCTTCTCTACTTCCTGCATTTCCAGGATTGGAATCGTGGAAGCAGGCGGTGGATGCTGGTGTGCCGGAGACCGGGGTGACGGTGCACCTTGTGGATTCAGGGATGGATACCGGTCCAATTATTTCGCAGGAAGTTGTGCCGATTTTTCCGCATGATGATGCTGCTACACTACATGCGAGAATTCAGGTTGTGGAACATCAGCTGTATCCCGAGGCGATTTCCCAATACGCACAGAAGCTGGGTTTCTGAAAAGCTGTTCCCGCTTTTCGTTCAGAAATATAATCGGGTGGTCCCTTACTTTTTCGGAAGAAAGTAACTCTTTTGTTTCTCTGAGATGGGCATGCCAAGTTTCTCCATGGCTGCCAGCATGTCTTCCCAGAGAGAGCGTTTCACATTTGTGGATCCGCCACTTTGCAGAAGGTAGCTGGGATGGTAGGTGACGCGGGTGGGGGTGCCTGACACTTCATGCCATTTTCCGCGCATGGAGCCAACGGTGCCCTCCATCCCCAGAAGTCCTTCAGCCGCGGTGCCGCCCAGTGCAATGATGATCTTTGGCTTTACGATGGAGATTTCCTCCTTAACGAGAGGTAGGCAGGCGGCCATTTCCTCTGCGGTTGGCTTCCGGTTGTTGGTTGTTTGTCTGGGTAGTGCAGGCCGGAATTTCACGAGGTTGGAGATGTAAACCTCTTCTCTGGAGATGCCCATTGCCTTGAGGATGTCGTTTAGCTTTTTTCCAGCTGGGCCGACGAATGGCTCTTTTTCTTTTTCTTCGTTATACCCCGGTGCTTCACCTATGAGCATGATTTCCGCCTCGGGATTTCCTGTTGCAAAGACCATGGTTTCACGCAGGGTGCCGAGATCTCTGGCGGGTGCCCAAGTGGCAGCCTGTTGCCGGATGCTAGCCAGTTTTTCGGCCTTGTTTGCGCCGGAAACGGATAATTCGGTAATCTTTTTCGGGGTGGGCGGAGCAGGTGCCGGGAGGGTTTCCTCAACGGTGGGTTTCGGCTTGGAGCGTGACTTAATGAAGAGTTCCCGGAGGGTATCGCGCGCGGAATCGTCCAGAAAAATATGTGTGCGACCACGGGCACTTTCCGCCTCTAGATATTCGATAACTGCGTCTACTGGTCTGCTCACTCAGAGCGTTTTACACAGCTGCCGGGGGGAATCAATCATACTACCTGAAAAGATCGGCTTGTCGGAAATTTGAATGGAAACCGGGTGAATTACCGAAGTCCTCTAGACAACGTTGAATGTCAGGCTAACGTGTAGGGCTGCCATCGACAGTTGCTAATTCATTATGTTCAACACTGCATTTCACGATCTATTAAAACCCCAATGGTTAAGAACCCTGACCGAGCTAAAAATTTCAGGAGGTATGGCTGTCAGTGATTTGGCGAAGCGTTTTGATGCCAGTTACATGACTGTGAAGCAACATTGTGAAGACCTTACCAAAAGGGGATATTTGAAGCGCACACGGGTGCCAAGGAGTGAAATCGGGAGACCTGAGATTTTCTATAGTCTCTCTGAGAAAGCGCAGTCAATGTTCCCGCCGCTACCACCGAAGTTTACTCTGGATATGTTTGATCAAATTCAGCGGATGTTTGGTGAAACCGCGCCGGATAAGTTACTATTCCAGTATTTTCAGGAGCAGGAGAAGCAGTGGAAAGCGAAGGTAGACAAAGGAGAAGGTCTTTTGGCGAAGTCCCAATTGTTTGTAAAAACAAGGGAGAAGGAAGGTGCGTTCTTCCGCTGTATCGACGGTATGGAAAAAGGGGGGCTCATTCTCAGGGAATTCCACAATCCTCTATATCAATTTTTCGAGAAGTTTCCGCGTGCAATAGCAATGGAGCAGAGGGCCATTGAGGCAGCTCTGGGTGTCCGTCTGACACGTGAAGCACATATGGACGGAAGCGGGCAGGCTACGCATGTGGATTTCGTTCTCCATCAGTAGTGGATGTGGTAGGTGGAAACTGATTGAATGGATCTGTTGCTTGATCAGTCAAAGCTGAAACGGATAACCAATCAGACCCATGAAAACTCCTTTCGCCTACATGGCCGCAGCTGCGGCTGCAATTTCTCTAATTTCCTGCGATAAGCCGGACTCCGGTCTCAAGGATCAACTCAGCCAGTTGGAAGAGCGCGCTGCATCTGCTGAAAGCAGGCAACAGCAGCTTGAGCGAGAACTGGCGGATCGAGAATTGGCGACGGCTCTGGCGAATGTCGAGCAAGAGCGTTTACAAATAGAAAGGGACAGGGCTGCCCTTGAGCAAGAGGATGCGGAGAGATCTGCCGCAGCTATTGCGGAATTGGAACGCCGGGAGGAGGAGCTGCGAGCGCGTGAGGCAGAGGCTGAAAGCCGCCGTCTTGAGCTAGTAGCCGAAGATGAGCGCCTGACAGGCTTGGAACAACAGCTTTCGGAAAAGGAGCTGGAAGAAGCCGGCAGGGCTCCTCTTTCTTCATTCCGCCCTGTGGCCTACACCAGTGATGGCGTCACAGATGGTGATTTTGAAAACTTTTACGAACCCTTGGAGCCCTATGGTTCATGGTTCAACACGAATGACTACGGATATGTTTACCAGCCGAACATCGGTAGGAGTGATTCATCGTGGCGCCCCTATACTCAAGGTAGGTGGGCGTTTACCGAGCAAGGCTGGACGTGGGTTTCGGATGAGCCCTTCGGCTGGGCGACTTACCACTATGGACGTTGGGCAATGCTCGAAAATGCCGGTTGGGTATGGGTGCCGGGAAGTGAGTGGGCGCCTGCATGGGTGAGCTGGAGGGAAAGCTCCGAATATGTCGGTTGGGCTCCACTGCCGCCTGAAACCCTTGCCTGGCAAGAGCCGGCGTGGGATGGCCGTGTCGATACAACATTTGGCATAGGCGAGAGCTGGTTCTCCTTCGTTTCATACCGGAATTTTGGAGATAAAATTCACGACCATTGCCTGCCTCCCGCTAGAAATTCGGGAATCTATAGATCTACAAAAAACGTCACGAAATACTCATCCAGGGACAAACGGGTCTTTGTCGGTGGGCCTCGCTACGAAACAGTGAATTCTAAAATAGGCAGGAATTTCCCGATTCACCGCCTTCATATCGAACGCAAACCTGTGAACTCGGGTGGCCGCAGGTTTGATTCAGGATTTCATGGAAGGGAGCTTAACGTCATCGCCCCACCCATTAGAAGTGGTTGGAACAACAATGGTTCACGTCCGAAGAATGTCAGATCTGATCTCGGCAATGCCCGGATCCTTCGGGCTGTTCCGCTCTCTGAAGATGTCAAAAAACGCTACGATGGAGGACGCAACGGTGGTTTTGGTGAGAAACAACGCGATCAGCAGCGGGAAAATGAGGAATCCCGTCGTCAACAAGCGGAGCGGGAAGAAGTAAATAGAGAGCAAGAAGCACGTACAAGTAGAGAACAGGAGCTGAAGAACGCCGAAGACAGGAAGAAACAGCGTGAGATGAGCATTCAACGCGAGAAGGACGAGCAACTTCTCAAGCAACGCCAACAGGAAAGTGCCAAACGAAAAGATGAAAACGAGCGTAAGATAAAAGCTGAAGAACTCAAAAACAGGCAGGCGAAACAGAAGGTAGAAGCTGAGCGGGAAGCGCGGTTGAAAACACAAAAGGCAGCACAGGTAAAACAGCAAGCAGACGCCAAAAAAGCTGCTGATTCAAAAGCACTAAAAAATACGCAGGAACGTGAGAAACTAGAAATTCAGCGTCGGGAAAAGGAACAGAAAGATCAGCTCAAGCAGCGGCAGGATGATCAGAAGGCAAAGGCTAAAAACCAAGAGCGTGGTAAAGAGACAAAGGAGTTAGAGGGTAAAGAGAAAGAAAATCGTAAAAACGCGGACGAGGCAAAACGTAAGCAGGAGGCTGGAGCTAGGGAAAGAGAAGAGGTGCGCGGGCGCGAAGTGAAACAAAAGCAACAGCAGGCCGATCAAAAAGCTGTGACCGATAAACAAGAGCGGATGAAAGCTCAAGCAGCGGAGGGAAAACGCCAGGCCGACGAAAAAAAGGCAGCCGAAGTAAAGAGTAAGCAGGAGGCTGAAATGCGTGCTCGCAAAGATGCGCAGGAGCGGCAGAAACTGGAAAAACAGCGCCAGGACAAGAAAAAGGCCGATGAACTGAGCAAGCAGCGGGCTGACCAAAAGGCAGCGTTAGAGAAAGAAGAGCGACTAAAAGCTCAGAAGGCAGCGAAGGAAAGAGAGCAAGGTGAAGAGAAAAAAGCAGCTGAAGCAAAACGTAAGCAAGATCTGGAAGCGAATGCACGGAGAGAGGCACAAGAGCGTGAAAGGGTAGAAAAGCAACGGCAGGAAACGGCACTTGCAGCTGAGAATAGGAAGAGAGAGGCGGCTGAAAGCGAACAGCGCCTGAGAGCGCAAAAAGCGATAGAAGAACGAAGACAAGCTGAAGCGGAAAGGGCTGCCGAAGCGAAACGTAAGCAAGTGTCAGAATTACGTGCGCGGAATGAAGCGCTAGAGCGTGAAAAGTTGGAGAGGAAGCGTCAGGAACAGAAGAAAGCTGCCGACCTCAAGGTTCAGCAGCGGGCGGATCAACAAGCTGCCGCTCAAAGGCAAGAGCAGATCAAAGCTCAAGAAGCGGCAAAAGAAAGACAAGCCGCTGAGGAAAAACGAAGATTACAGGCAGTAGAGGCGAGAGAAAAAGAAGCTGAAGCAAGAGCTAGACAAGAAGCGCAAAAACAGGCCCAGCTCGAAAAGCAGCGCCAATCGGCAAAGCAAGCTGAGGAGGCTCAACGAAATAGAGAGGAAAAGGCCAAGCGTGACAGAGAGGCCACCGAACGCAGGGATAGAGAGCAGAAGAACTCCGAGGAAAGAGCAAAATCGAACGGGAAGAAATAGGATGCGGTTCACTATCGCCCGCAGATGCCATGAAGATGGATATTCGGTCGTAAAGTGAGCATTTCCTGTCCCTACAGCCTATGCTTAAATCGCTCTAGCCCGAACACTCTTTGCTAGAATTATTTCGCAAGTATCACTTGGCCGGCGATCCAAAAGAACGAGGGCTCATGGTTGACTCGGTTGCCTTTTTGGGCAGACAAAGAATCGCCTCGCTGATCAGGAAAAACAACATTGCGAGGAGGAATATTCTCCAGAAATCAGCAGACTCTGAAGTGCCGGCTGTTTGACCAACCTGATCCAGCAGGCGGTAGTCAGTGCCTTCAAGCATTGCGTCGAGGTTTTCTTTCCCGGCAATTTCAAGATTGTCTTCTGCGGCAGAGCGATTGACTGCGGTGAGTCGATCGCCAATACGGAAAACCCCGGCGGAATAAGGTGAGGTTTCACCTGAGTAGTTATCCTCCCTGATGAGGGGTATTCCTGTAGTCGATTTTACTGAATCCGACCCTACTTCGGTGAGGAATGATGCATCGAAGCGGTCAGTGCCAAGGGTTAGAATCCGCTGGATTGCAGGCAGTAAAACATCTGCATCGCCGAGATTCGACCATGTGTAATCGGGAGTTGAGCCGAGAAACCAGACGATACCTTGATCGACTACTTTTCGGGTTAAAAATGGCTCTCCATCTTCCCAACGGGAGAGAGAGGTGGCATCGCCTGAAGGGATAGCGCGCTTAATTGCCCGGAGTCGTTCGGCAGGGATAGATGTGCCATCAAGTCCGTCACGGAGGGGGCCATCAGTTTGATTCCAATCCTGAAGGATGAAGAATTTTCCTTTCTCAGCCAACTCGAGTGGCTCCCATTCCATACCCAGAAAATCTGATTTTGATTCTGTTTCATCTGGCAGGAAAACGAGCTGGCCACCGCTGTTGACGAAATTCTCCAGAATGGTGGCATTAGTCCCTGTAGGAAGGGGGGCTGCCCAAATGATCAGTGCCAGATCTGAAGTATTGGCTGTCTTGAAATTTCCCGGAGCTACACGTTCAGCAGTTTGTTTTTCAAAACCGGGAGGTGCGGCGGCGAGTTCCAAATATTCAGCGGCTTCCCCGCTAGGCGAGACAAGAAGGGATTTTACAGGTCGTGCCGGCCCGTATGCGAAGAACACGGAGTTGTCCCTTGGATTGCCGTCGGCCGGAATGGAGAGCCAACCGTAGCCGTTTTCGTTTTCATCAGAAATTTTGATACGTTTTTGGAAACGCAGAGACTGGCCTGGAAGAGTGATTGATTCGCTGCTGCCGGCGCCATTTACGTTTACAGAAAGCGGTAGCTGGGTTTTCCCGCGTTCGGCCTCGCCACGTGTGGCTTCGAGGTCGAGGACAAGGCCGTCGGCAGTGCGCTGGGTTCCGAGCAGCCGGAAGGATGTGTTCGGGACGGAGTTTTCACTGAGTGCCAGCACGCGGATGGCCGGAGGTTGCTGCAGGGAGGCAATACTGGCACGGACAGCGGCCCAGCGTTCATCCTCGGGGTGCCAATTCGATGATTGGAGGTCTGAGGCAAGCCAGATTTCCGAGCGACCGTTGGAGGTACTCAGGTATTCGATCGCTTTTGTCAGGAGTGATGGAAAATCAGCAGCGGAATCGGTAGCGGAGGTTGCTGAAATTTCCGATAGTACATCCGGAGATGGGATTTCCTGTGGTTTGCCCGAAGCGCTATCGATGAGGATGAGTCGCGGGGAGCCGAGGTCGTCGATGGTGTCTCTGACTTTTTGGAGGACGATTTCTCTTTTCGAAGCCTGGCCCTCGGAAGATTGAAGCTCCATTGAGGCGCTGCGATCCAGAATCAGGACAACGGTATCAACTGATCCCGCGCCCCAGCCGATTAATCCGGAAACAACCGGGCGGGCAGCTGCAAAGGCGAGGGCGGCAATACCGAGCGCGCGGCAGGTGAGGATGAGAATGTGACGGAGTTTCTTCTTTCCCCGGGATTCCTTGGTGGCTTTCAGAAGGAACTGCATGGCCGCCCATTGGACAGTTTTGTGACGGCGCTTGTTGAGCAGATGAATGATGACCGGCACGCTCGCGGCGGCGAGGAACCAGAGGAGGAGAGGTGAGAGGAAAGTCATCGGGGGAAACTTTAAACTTTAAAGTCCCTTCGACAAGCTCAGGGCAAATCAAAGTCCAAGGGAAGAGATTGGGGTGAACTCGATTATGTAACGTTTTTAATGGCCAAGTTTGAAGGGACGCCTACGGGTTTACCACTCTAGTCTAGTATCAGTCTCGAATGAGATGCGGACGATTGAGATGACGTATGATGATGTTGGAATACCGTATGTCTGAGGCATCTCTGGAAAAAGGGCAGCAGCGACTGCGAGATCTGGGGCTCTGAGGAGATGTTTTCACACAGAAATTTCTAGAAAGATGAGGTGTCATCATCTTCTGCTCATCTTTGGGTGGTATAAAAGAGGGGTAACAACAAACCAAATGAATATGAAAAATAAATTGATGACGATTGCCGCCCTCGTAATTACTTCCAGCTGGGCTAGTGCTGACTATAACAAGAAAGAGATCCGTATGGATGATTGTCCGGCCCCAGTGCGTGAGGTGATCACGGCGAATTCGCGGGACGGAAAGATCGATGATGTTGATATGATCGATATCGACGGGAAACAGATTTATATCGCCGAGGTGGATCTGCCACGTGATACGGATTTGAAAGTGTATGTCAGTGGCGAAGGTGTGCTGATCAAAACCCGTGAGGATGTGCGTGATGGCGATGTGCCGGCGTCTGTGACGAATGCGGTGAAAGATCTTGGCACTATCGATGATGTGGAGAAGGAAACGAAAGGGGAGACCGTAACGTATCATGTGGATATCGACCGTAGTGGTCAGGCTGATCTTGAGGTCGTGCTTTCAGAGTCTGGCGAAGTGCTAAGCAAGTCGGAAGGCAGTGATGACTAAATTCTGAGCGACTGAATTTGTTGCCGGGACTGGACCTTGTCCGGTGCCGGCTTCATGCTTTTTTACGAAAACGATGAAACTCCTAATTGTGGAAGACTCTGCGCGGCTGCGCGAAACTTTGGGGAAGTCCCTTTCAAAAATGGGGCACGCGGTGGATTTGGCAGAGGATGGCTGTGAGGGGGATTCGATGGGTAGGGCGGGAAAGTATGATGTGGTGGTTTTAGATCGGATGATGCCGGGGAAGGATGGGCTCGAGGTGCTGCAGGGGTGGCGGCGAGATGGGATAGAGACACCGGTGATTTTATTGACGGCGCTGGATGGGACGGGGGAAAAGGTGAAGGGGCTGGGCTGTGGGGCAGATGATTATTTGTCAAAACCGTTCGCGCTGGAAGAGCTGGTTGCGAGGCTGGAGGCTCTGGCGCGCAGGTATCATGTGCAGCCGAATCCGGTGCTGAAGGCAGGTGGGCTGGAGATTGATCTTTCGGCGAAATCTGTTTCACGAGGTGGAGAGAAGTTGATGATTACGGCGCGTGAGTTTTCTCTGCTGGAGTGCTTGGCGAGGAGACCGGGACAGGTGCTGAGCCGCGAGCAGATCGAGGGGTATATTTATGCGGAGACGGATAGCCCGCTGAGTAATGCGGTGGATGCTGCGGTGTATTCCTTGCGTCGGAAGCTGGATTGCGAGGGAGAGGCGCCGCTTATTCAAACCCGCCGCGGACTCGGCTATGTTTTGGAGATATGATCTCGATCCGCTGGCGACTGACTTTGTTTCTCTGTCTGGCTATGGCGGGCTTGTTTGTAGTGACAGGATTGGGAGTTTTCGTGGCGATGAAGGAGGTGCTGAACAAGCGCTTCGATGAGACCTTGGAGGCGAAGGCGATGGCTTTGATCACGGCTTCTGAGGTGGATGATGGGGGATTTGAAGTGGATTTGACCGTTCAGGATTTCGCGGGATTTGGAAAAGGCGGGAATGATTATTTCGAAATACGGCGGACAGGCGGAGGGCTGGTGCTGCGTTCGCCATCTATGCGGGAGGCTTGGAGAAATGTCGGGCGATTTGATCAGTTTGACGCACCAGATGAGGGCGAGGTGGTGGTTTTTGATGATACGTTCGAGGACGGGCGGGAGGCTCGGTTTTTCCTGCGAATGGTGCAGCCGAAGGACGATTTTAAAAACGGGTATCAAGATTTGTATCTGATTGTAGGGAGCCCGACACAGGGGATCAGAAAAGATTTGGGTCTATTGGCGATGGTGTTGATGATAGCGGGTGGAGTGGCGATTTTAGTGATGATTCCACTTATTAGATCGGGCTTGGCTAGGGGGCTGAGGCCGTTGAAGAGGCTCTCGGATGAAATAGGGGGGATCCGTCCGGAGGAGTTTGATCGGCGGCTTGATGCGGAGAGACTACCGGCAGAATTGGTTCCGATGGCTAAGGGGCTGAATGTCTGGTTGGGACGATTGGAGGAATCGTTTGAGCGCGAGCGGAGGTTTAGTTCACACGCGGCGCATGAATTGCGAACGCCACTAGCAGAGCTGAGAAGTATGGCTGAGCTGGGGGCAAATTGGCCGGAAGAGGCGACTCAGGAAAATTGTGCGGAGATGGCGAATGTGGTGGGTGAGATGGGGCTGCTACTTGATAAGCTTTCGTTATTGGCGCGGGCGGATTCTGGGCAACAGGGCGTTCGCTGTGAGGAAATGGATTTTGGGGAGGCCGCGGAGGGGGTGCTGGCGCGTTACAGGGATCGTGCGGAGCAGCGTGGGATTCGGATTTTTTCTGAAATCTCTGGTGAAACGGTTGAGAGTGATCCGGTGTTGTGGTCGGCGATTTTCCAGAATCTCTTAGGAAATGCGGTGTCTCATGCACCGGCTGGATCTGAGGTGCGGGTGGTAGTTTCTCCTACGGGAATTTCTGTGATAAATCCGGCTCCCGAGCTTACGGAAGGGGATTTGGCGCATTTATTCGAGCGGTTTTGGCGAAAGGATGTTTCGCATGGGGGGAGCGATCATTCCGGGTTGGGGATGTCGATTGTTAAGGTTTGTGCGGGTTTGCTGGGGGCGAGTTGTGAGGCTGGATTTGTGGAGCCTGGCTTGCTGCGGACGGAGGTGAGGTGGGAGCTTTGAATTTTCAATAAAGGACAGGAATTTCCCTCATCCTATTTGCCATTAGGGAGGCGGGAGGTGAGGAATTCGCGGAGGAGGGGTTCGACGGGGGTGTCTGTAGTAACGAGTTGGTAGTCTGCTGCAGCGTCGTGGGCTTTGGCGCGGACTTGAGCGAGGAAGTCTTTTAAGGCGCTCTGGTATTCGTCTGCGATTAGGTTTGGTTCGGCCACGATGGCGGTGCCGTCTTCCAAATCAACGAAGCGGTGCGGTCGATCAAACTCGAAGCCGATTTCCTGCGGATCCATGAGGTGGAAGAGGGAGATATCGTGCTTGCGGTAGCGGAGATGTTGGAGGGCCTCGGCGAGCTCCGAGGTATCGGTGAAGAAGTCGGAAATGATGACAACAAATGCTCGTTGTCCGATTTTTTCGGCAATGGTGTGTAGTGCGGGAATGAGGCCCGTTTCTCCGGATGGTTCCACGTTTTCAATCGTAGTGAAGAATCTTTCGAGGTGTGCTGCGCGACGGCTGGGCGGGATTTCCAAATGAAGTTTATCAGTGCAGATAGAGAGGCCGGCGGAATCGCCTTGGTTGACTAGCAAATAGGCGAGGGAGGCGGCGATCCGACGGGCGTATTCGATTTTTGGTTCCACACCGGGACTGTGGAAGTTCATGGAGCCGGAGGCATCGATGACGAAGTAGGCGCGAAGGTTTGTATCGGCTTCAAATTCCTTGATGTAGAATCGGTCGGAGCGGGCGAAGGCCTTCCAATCAAGGCGGCGGGTGTCATCGCCGGGGACGTATTTCCTGTATTCTGCGAATTCGACGGAAGAGCCGCGGTGAGGGGAGCGGTGCTTTCCTGCTACGTTACCCATCATCGGAACGCGAGATTCGATGGGAAGCGAGCCGAGGCGGGCCAGGAGTTCGTTATCTATGAAGGAGTGGGTGCTCATTTTGGATTACGTCCGTTTCCTACTTCTTAGAAAATTGTTCTGCGACGGCTTTGGCTACTACGGCCATGATAAGACAAGAGAATACGATGAGTGTAGCAAACTCTCCAATTCTAGGTCCTATAATCGCTAGAACGATTGTAGCAGTACAAACGAAGATGATATCTCTAAGCTTTTTGTGGTGATAGATTACAGCGGCAGTTTGAGCCTGGATGGAACTTTGTATTTCCTTTGAAATTGTGACTGCCTCCGATATTTCCCATGGAGAATTTGGGTTTTTTCCAACTTCGCCGGTTGGGCGTTTTTCCGGAAGGTTAGTCATTTTGCATTTCCTCAATGAGCCTTTTGATAATTTTCTTAGAGGTCATCCCTTGGGATTCGGCTGTGAAGTTAGTAATGACGCGGTGGTTAAGAACAGCGGGGGCGATGGCTTCCAGGTCTTCCAGTGATGCCATGTAGTTTCCGCGAAGGGCGGCCCGGGCCTTCGCTCCAAGAACGAGGTATTGCACCGCGCGGGGGCCTGCGCCCCAACCTACGGTGTCCTTGATCCACTGCGGGGCTTCGGGCTCGGCAGGGCGGGTTTTGCGAACGATTCCCACCGCGTAATCGTAAAGGTGATCCGGGACCGGGACACGACGGACAAGTTGCTGGAAGGCGATGATTTTTTCTCCGTCCAGGAGTTTTGAGAGGACCCCTTTCGCTGCGCCCGTGGTTTCGCGGGCGATTCGTTTTTCCTCCTCGGCGGTGGGGTATTCGACTTCGATGAGGAACATGAACCGGTCCAGCTGGGCTTCGGGAAGGGGGTAGGTGCCTTCCTGCTCAATTGGGTTTTGTGTGGCGAGAACGAAGAACGGAGGAGCCAAGGGGTAGGTTTTTCCCAGGACGGTGACTTTGTTTTCACCCATGGCCTCGAGCATGGCAGACTGTGTCTTGGCTGGAGCACGGTTGATCTCATCTGCGAGGACGAGGTTTGCAAACACTGGTCCGGTTACAAATTCAAACTCACGTTTTCCTCCGGCTCCGGATTCCTGAATGATATCTGTGCCAGTAATATCCGCGGGCATCAGGTCAGGAGTGAACTGTATACGGTTGAAAGAGAGGTCGAACGTTTGGGCAACTGAAGAGACTAAAAGCGTTTTCGCCAGACCTGGAACACCCATTAGAAGTGCATGGCCCCGGGCGAACAGGCATATGGCAAGTTTTTCGATTACCTCGTCCTGCCCGATGATTGTTTTGGCGAGTTCAGCACGAAAGGCCTGATAGGTTTT
This sequence comes from Luteolibacter sp. AS25, assembly GCF_046736275.1. GTDB lineage: Bacteria > Verrucomicrobiota > Verrucomicrobiia > Verrucomicrobiales > Akkermansiaceae > Luteolibacter. The sequence continues at coordinate 2,779,841 of NZ_CP151837.1, read as the reverse complement.
CCCGAGCTCATTAATTGCTGCGACATCGTCAGGAGGGAGCTGGAAGGATGCCTTCTCCTCGGAGGTTTCGGCGATGGTTTTCGGGGAGGTTTCGGCAGGGATTTCTTCTGGAGTGTCTGAATGGGTATCCATAGATCGGGTGATGTTCTGCTGAAGCTAAGGGGGAGATGTTTTTTGTCGAGGAGGGATGCCCTGGAATAGTGTGTGAGGTGAAATATTTTAAAATTTTGGCAAAAGAGACCTGTTTTTACCATTTCCTACTTGCCAGTGCAGCCGCATCTGCTAAATCACCCGCCCCGCGCGGCTTCCGATCAATTTCGGATTAACGCGCTTCACGTGAACTTCCTCAACTAATGGCACGCATTTTAGGTATCGAAATCCCCAACGAGAAGCGAATCGAAGCTTCTCTCACATACATGTTTGGCGTAGGCATCTCCTCCGCTAGACGCATTCTGGAACACGCAGGCATCGACCCGGACATCCGTACCGGTCAGCTTAGCGAAGATCAATTGGTCAAAATTGCCCAAGTGATCCAGACAGAGCAAATCATGGTTGAGGGTGATCTCCGCCGTGAGCGTCAATCGCAGCTCAAGCGTCTTACTTCAATCAACTGCTACCGCGGTATCCGCCACAAACGTGGTCTCCCGGTTCGCGGTCAACGCACACGCACCAACGCTCGTACCCGTAAAGGTAAGAAAAAGACTGTTGGCGTTAAGAAGTAACCTAATGGTTACGATTTTTCCCCGGGGCTTATAAACTCCGTATCAATCCAGACATATGTCCGAAGAAACAAACAACAAAGAAGCTGAAGAAGTAGCCGTGCCGGCTGCCGAGGCCAAACCAGAAACCCCGGCTGCTGCTCCAGAAGCAACAACGGATGAAGCTCCAGCTGCAGCCAAAGAGGCTCCGGCGGAAAAAGAGGCCGCGCCTGCTGCAGAAGCAGCTGCTGCCCCTGCCCTCAATCCTGATGGTACTCCTAAGAAGGAAGCGAAGAAAGATATCTTCGCTGAGATCGGTGGTGGCGAAGAGGAAGTCAAAATTCACAAGGCCAAAGGCTCGAAGAATGTTGCACGCGGTATCGTTCACGTGACCGCTACATTCAACAACACCCTTGTGAGTGTTACCGATCAGAATGGCAATTCCATCGGCTGGTCCAGTGCTGGCAAGATGGGCTTCAAAGGTTCACGGAAAAGTACTGCATATGCAGCGCAGGTTGTTTCCCAGGATGCATGCCGTCAGGCAATGGGTCATGGTTTGAAAGAAGTGGACGTTCGCGTTAAGGGTCCCGGCTCCGGTCGCGAATCCGCTGTGCGTGCTGTTCAAGGTCTTGGACTCGATATTCTTTCGATCCGCGACGTTACTCCAATTCCTCACAACGGTTGCCGCCCTAAGAAAGCCCGTCGCGTTTAATCCAGAAACTTTAAACACTTAACTTTCCTACATCATGGCACGTTACACAGGTCCTCGCACCAAAATCTCCCGCCGCTTTGGCGTATCTCTTTTCGGCCCTTCCAAAGCATTGGAGCGCCGCAATTTCCCACCAGGCCAGCACGGCGTTCGTGCAGGTCGTAAGAAGAAGTCCGAATATTCTGTCGCACTTGGCGAGAAGCAAAAGCTTCGTTTCCAATACGGCGTTCTCGAAAAGCAATTCCGCGGATATTATCAGGAAGCAGCCCGCCGTCGCGGTGTTACTGGTGAGATCATGCTCCAATTGCTTGAGACACGTCTCGACAATGTTTGCTTCCGCGCAGGCTTCGGCAATTCCCGCCAAGCAGCCCGTCAGCTCGTCAATCACGGTCACGTTCTCGTAAACGGAACCAAAGTCGACGTTGCTAGCTTCCAAGTGAAGCCAGGTGATCATATCAAGGTAGGCGCAAAGCCATCTTCCCAGCAACTCGCACTCCGTATGCTCGACCTTACACAGGCCGTTCCTACAGTAGATTGGCTTGAGGTGGATCGCGACAAAATGGAATGCACGGTTTCCCGTGTTCCTGAGCGCTCCGAAATTGATCCTTTGGTCAACGAGCAGCTCATCGTCGAGCTCTACTCCCGCTAATTCTTCGGGACAGAAAAATTACAAGAACGCTCGGACGAAAGTCCGGGCGTTTTTTTGTGTATAGCTGTTGACTATCTTAGCTGGCCTATGAATTCCCAGAATAGGGGTTTACGATGTCTCAGCCCAAAAGGCGTTGATGGTCATTACCTTGAGGCTCATCTATCCAACTCGTGAGGATATTTGTGGCTGCTCTCTCGTTGTGTTAAACCCTCGGGCAGTTGACGGGGCCAAAGGTTGGGATCAAGCGGAGCGTGCCGCACCTAGGTCGCCGGGAGGAAAGAGCGATGGCTGAGTTCCGAATATTTGCCGTTCATGGCGAGCAGGTCGGTATGTGTCCCTTGCTCGATCACCCGGCCTTTTTCCAAAACGTAGATACGATCGGCATTTTTAATGGTGGATAGTCGGTGTGCTATGACGAAGGCCGTGCGATTTTCCATAAGGCGATCCAGTGCAGCCTGAATCTGGCTTTCAGTCTCCGAGTCTACGGAGGCCGTGGCTTCATCAAGGAGCAGGATCGGGGCATCCTTTAGAAGTGCGCGTGCGATCGACAAGCGCTGCTTTTCTCCGCCTGAAAGTTTTACGCCTCGTTCGCCGACGTTGGTATCAAGCTGTTCCGGGAGTGCTTTCACGAATGAATCACCATTTGCGGCAGTTAGTGCAGCCCATATTTCATCGTCGCTGGCATGTCGTTTCGCCAACTCGAGGTTCTCGCGAACTGTGCCATTGAAGAGGAAAGGCTCCTGGGTCACGTAAGCAAGCTGGCTGCGTAGTGATGGCTTGTTGAGCCCGGAGATGTCCTTCCCGTCCAATAGTATGCGTCCCGAATCCTTTTCGTAGAATCGGGCTAGCAGGGAAAGTACGGTGGTTTTACCTGCTCCTGTAGTGCCTACGAGTGCAATTGTTTGTCCCGGCTTCGCAGAGATCGAAACTTCATGAAGAGTTGGCTGTTCCTGATAGGAGAAGGATACATTTTCAAAGACTACTTCACCTTCGGATTTGGTGGTAAGTATTTCCCCGGTCGCTGAATGGAGCTCTTCTTCCGCATCAAGAATCTCAAAAACACGGTCAGCTGCCGCTCGGCCGGAAAGGAGCATCTGATTGAGCGAATTGAGACGGTCGATCGGCTCGTAGAAAAGAGACAGAAACAGCAGGAAAGAAGTGAACTCGCCAATGGTCAGTGTGCCTTGCATCACTGACGAACCTCCCACGCCCAAAACCAAAACATATCCAACGGAGCGAGTAAATGACATGGACGGTGAGTAGACCGCCCACCACCGCATCATACGGAGAGAAGTCTGGCGGAGATGTTCTGACGCGGTATTAAAACGGGAATGTTCCACTGATTCAGCGGCGTAGCTTTTGATCTGGCGAATTCCTGAAATATTGTCGTGAAGCAGAGAATTCAGATCTGAAGTAGCTGATCGCTGATTCTTGTATCGATCCCGTCCGTTGGTCGCGTAGAACCAGGCGCCGATTGCAAGAAGAGGGACTGGCAACGTCGCCCAACCTGCCACGACCGGATTGAGGAAATAAAGAAATATCCCGATTCCGAGAAACTGTAGGATGGCGATGAGTCCTTGCTCGATTCCATCAATCAAGACTCGCTCCATGTTGGTGACGTCCTCAACGATTCGGGTCATGATATCGCCAGTGCGGCGTGTATCGAACCAGTTTAATGGTAGTGTTTGAATTTTTCCGTATAGATCCGAGCGTATGTCATAGATAACCCGTTGCTCGAAGTGGTTGTTGATGAAAATACGTGTACTGTTGAGTCCTTCGCGGATTCCGTAAGCGACCAGAGCCATGATCACCCAGAAAAGAAATTCATCATGCCTGGCAGGTGTGGGTAGGATTTTGTCCACCGCATAGCCCGTAACTATAGGGAAAACAAAGACTGCGGCTGTCATCCCCAATGCGCAAACAAGCTGTAGGCTCGCGAGCTTTGGATAGCGCCTTAAATAAGAAAATACTCTAAAAATTGACTTCATCGATAGGACTGAAACGCTTGGGGCGTATCGTCTATTTGTAAAGCTAAGGGTTTGCAGCTTAAATGATTTTGGACTTTCGGGTACTTTGATATTGCCGAATATGAACGGGAACGAATAGTGTCCCAACCGCATCCGGAACATCTAGCTCCACAAAAACCCCATGGTCAAAATTTTAGGAATTGCCACCGCAGTCATTCTCGCCGTTGCCGCATTAGTGGCAGTTAAAAATAAATCCCAGCTTGAAGCTGAGATTGGGAACCGAGATTCAAGAGAACGAGAATTGGCTAAGAGCCAAGAACGACTTACCGAAGCTCAAGAAGTCCTCAGGGCTTTACCTGTAGAAATCGAGCAGGTTAACACGCTTGCCGAGGTAAAGGCTGAAGAGGAAGTCGCAGCGAAGGAGATCAATGATACGCTCCAAGCTGATATTTCGACAAGAACCGAGGATGTCGATACCAAGGCTGCGAGCTTAAACATCGTCCGCGAAAAAGCCGCTACCGTGGGTAATATCGAAAATCTTGCAGGAAATATCAGAGGCAAGCGGATCGAGCTCGAGGAGCTGGATCAGGCAATTACCGCTAAAGAAGCAAGTCTGTCCAATATGGAAGCACAGACGGCAGTCGCTCAAAAAGAAGCCAAGCGTCGCCAGAATGAGTTTGATCTGATGAGCAAAGGCGAATCCCTCTCAACCCTGCAGACCAGAGTTCGTAGAGTTTATCCTACATGGGGGTTCGTTACACTGGCGGATGGAAACAACGCAGGTGTCATTGGTAATTCCACTCTTGATGTCATCAGAAATGGTGAAGTTATAGGCAAGTTGCTTGTTACAGCTGTTGAATCAAGCAGCGCCTCGGCAAGCATCATTCCTGATTCCGTAGGCCCTGGAGTACAAATCCGCGTGGGAGACAGAGTTGTTCCGGGCACGAAGGTAGCCAACGATAGCGCATCCGCCAGCAACTAAACGCGATCATCTCAATCCCGAACATTCTTCAAAAAAATCCATGAAATTCACTTTCCCAATCTTAGCAATCGTTGTCTGCCTGGGCGCAGCATACTTCAGCTGGACAGAATCCGAAAAATTCAAACAGGTTCAATCCGAGCGTCTGGAGGCGATCAAAACCAATAAGGTGGTCTCCGCGAACGCTGACGCTGCAGACGTAAAAATCAAAGCCGAGCGAGAAGTACTCGCAAAGGCCAAGGATAATCTGGCTGTTCTCGAGCAGACTGTAGCCGCACTTGAATCCGATGCTACTTCTTTTAAAAACGAGCTAAAGAAGCTAGATGCACGCTTGGCATCACAGAATGCCGAATTCGCTCAACTTGATGAAACGATGAAAGAAGTTGAGGCCGTATTTGCAGGTTTAGGCGAAGATGTGAATATCGACAACCTCGGCGAAAAAATCGAACAGATTGAAGCCGATATCGATGCTAAGACCGCGAAGGTTGATGAGCTCGACGAGCTGTTGAAAGGTGCTGACAGTAACCTCGCCTCGAAACGAAAAGATGTAAGTCGTTTGGTCGATCGTAAAACAGCACGTAATAAGCGGATCTCCGGTAATGCCTTGGTAGCACGGGTTACTGCAGTCAATCAGGAGTGGGGCTTCCTTGTTATCGGTGCTGGTAAGAACTCAGGTTTCACCCCGCAAACAGGCCTCTTGGTCGAGCGCAACGGTCGCATGATTGGCCGAGTATCACCATCATCCATCGAGCCTACGCAGACAATTGCTGATATCGAGTTGGAGAGCCTTGCGCCAGGTGTGCGGATTCAGAGTGGCGATACAGTCATTCTCGAGAAGCCAGCAGCGAACTAATTCAGTATGCTGGCTTGCCAAACGCCAGAAACTGTATTCCGTTGATGCTATGAAGCTACTGACCATTTCCGGACTACTCACCTTGTTCTTCGTTTCCTGTGCAGCAGAGGAGGACAAGAAACCAGTAGGTCCAGTTTCGAACTCCAGCACCATTCCTTGGAATGCTCCAATTGCAGGACAAGGTGGTGGTCAGTTGGGAATGCTGCCGGCCAACCAGTATCGCCGCTAATCGCGGTGGTAGGGGCTTCCTGCCTTAATGGTTGCTAGCCGATAGATCTGCTCGAGCAACACCACTAGTGCCAGCTCATGCTGCATGGTCATGCTTGAAAGTGAGAGGACCATGTCGCTGTTTTCCCTTAATTCTTTTGAATGGCCATCTGAAGCTCCGATCAAAAAGGCTAGCCTCTTGATGCTGCCGTCCATTTCCAGGGAGCTTAACGTCTTTGCCAGTTCCCGTGTGGTGGGGCGGAGGCCCCGCTCGTCTAGCGCGATCCTGAAATAACCTTCAGATGCTTTCAGGAGATTGCTCGACACGTCGTCGCTATCGCCATCCTTGACGAACTTCAGTTGGTAATCCCCGTATCTTGAAAGGCGCTTCAAGTACTCCGTTGTCGCAAGCTTCGAGAATGCAAGCGCTGGTTTTCCAGCCACAATAATTAGGATTCGCACACCACAAGTCTTGTCTGGATCCGCCTCTTGCTCCAGTTTCTTAACAATAAATGAAAAGCTTATTAGTTTTGATGTGCGGAGTTGTCGTTTCTTGTGCTCCTGGTCCAGTTGAACGCAAGATGATCGGTCTCGTGGAAAAGTTCGATCTTTGGGACTACAATGGTGATGGCTTCCTTGTTTCCAGCGAGCTCGATGAAGCTGAAAGAGTCGGAGGTGTCGATAGGTCAGAAATTATCAAGTTTTACGATCAGGACAACGACCAGCGTATTTCTCTGAAAGAAACCAGTCGTGGTATTGAACGGGTGGATGAGGCGAAGGAGATTGTTGAAGAAGAAGCTCCTGCCCAATGAACGAAATCTACGAAGACGCAAAGATTCTAGGTGAGTATCTGCTCTTCCATTACGGTTCGGATGACGATGTGTTACCCGGAGAGGCTTGGCCACCTGGGATGAGGGAGGCTCTGGGCTTTGCCAGACGGACCCCCAGGCATTTCACTTCCAGCGGCGGGAAACGTGGGCTGGATATCGGATGCGCGGTAGGAAGGGCTACGTTTGAGATGAGTGAGTTTTGTGAGGAAGTGATTGGTATAGATTATTCCAATGCTTTTATTGCCGCGGCAGAAAAATTGAGGGGTGGTGAAACCATTTCCTATGCCCGCATGGATGAAGGGCATCTCACCACTAACCTGATAGCCAAGGCGCCCCAAGGCGTCCCCATTGACCGTATTAGTTTCAGGCAAGGGGATGCGATGAATCTACCTGAAAATTTAGGGAAATTCGATCTGGTTCACGCTGCGAATTTGATTTGTCGGCTGAGTAATCCTTCGATGTTACTGAATCGCCTGCCAAGTCTGGTAAATACGGGCGGTGAGCTTGTTCTAGCCACTCCATGTACTTGGTTGGAGGAATTCACGCCCTCCGCCGAGTGGCCGGAGCAAGACACCCTCTCGTGGCTTGAAAGGGCTCTTGGAGGTGATTTCTCGCTCCTTGCGGTCAATGACGAGCCGTTCCTGATTAGGGAGACTGCCAGGAAATTTCAGTGGACCAAGTCGATGGTGTCTGTTTGGAAGCGGAATTGATAATTCAATTTGATTGATAATTTAATTGGGATTTATGGAAGGTGTTGGTTGATTGAAGTTCAATCTGCATGACTCGTAAGTCGTTCATTGTCAGTTCTTTGGAGGTGATGGTTTTCCGCTGATATGAATGTATTTGTGGGGTAGGAGTGGTGGCGTAAAGTGAATAGCGACGGTCGTTCGTCATCACCCCCAACAACTCCCCCCCCATGAAATACAAAGCACTATTAGGTGCTGTGGCACTCGCGTGCACAGCACTCACAGGTCAGGCCCAGACAATTCAGGCAAAACTTACCGAGATCAGCCCTGCGCTTTCAGTGAAAGGCTCATTCGACTCCGGCAATAATTATTCATACTACACGGCTGGTGTGAACCAGTTTGAAAGTACATCAAGCAGCGGTTTCGACTTTGAAGCATTCTGCGTGGAGCCAGATGCAGGTATCACCGTTGGAGATACCCTGAGCTATACTGTTACCGATCTGTCCCAGCTGACAAACTCCGACAAAATTGCCAAGGTTATCGGCGGTTTCCTGGCTTCTTCCCAAAATGCCTCCCAGGCAGCAGCCGCGCAGTGGGCAATCTGGGAGCTAGTTGCGGAAACCAGCAGTAGTTACAGCCTTAGCAGCAACAAGGTAAAAATCAAAAGCGGTGAGTCCACACAAGCTCTCGCCAATTCATATCTGTCCAACCTGGATTCGTTTACTGCTGTGAATCTCACCTATCTCACCAACAGCAAGAAGCAGGACATGATAACCTGGGATGCAGTTCCTGAACCTAGTTCCCTCAGTCTTCTGGCATTATCCGCAGGTCTACTTTTCAGACGTAAGCGCTAACGTAAGAATTTAAGCTCTATTGCCCTCTTCGCTATTCTGGCGGAGGGGGCTTTTTTGTGTCGAAAATAGTTTTGCTGGAATACGGAAAACTGTGATTTTTCTCATAAGGTATGATTTTTAGATCAAGCGGAGTATAGGAATTTAGAAAGTTTTAGGAAAATCCGAAACTTTTTCGAAGTTGGATTGTTGAAAGTAGGCAGTAAGAGCCAGAAGTTGCTCATCTATAAACAAAACAATATTATGAAATTTAAATCACTAATTCTTATTGCCGCTTCGGTTGGTCTTGGCTCATCAGCTTTCGCACAAGGCGAAGGCAAGGAAGGTCGAAAAGGTCCTCAGGAGCGCCCGACACCTACGAATATCATCGAGAAGTTCGATAAGGATGGAGACGGTGCACTGAACGCGGAAGAACTTCAGGCAGCCATGGATGCACGTCAGGAACGCATGGAAGGTGTGCGAGGGAAGATGCATGATCGCAAGAAAGAGTTCATGGAAAAGTTTGATACCGATAAAGACGGCAAACTAAGCGATGACGAGAAGGCTGCACTCCCGGAAGAGGTGAAGGAGCGAATGGAGGAGAGAGGACAAAAACACCGCAATTGTGAATGTGGCGCGGGTCCAAAAGGACGTGACCATAAGGGTAAGCACGAAGGTCACCGTGACGGTGGTAAAAAAGGTTCCGAAGACTCGGAATAGGCAAGATTGAGGCTTACGAAAACCAATAAAAGAAGGCCGTCTCGCTTGAGACGGCCTTTTTTTGATTCAGGATTCTTGAAAGGAAATCTATGACTTCTTCTTCCTGAGAAACGGTGGAAGATCAAGATCCTCACCCTCGAAGACGTTAGGATTTTCCCCCTCGAAACGGCCTCTTGGAGAACTATCAAATGACAATTCACTCTGCGAGCCGGAGACCTTTTCATCGAGCTTCAGATTGGCATTCTGAGTTGAGTTTTTTGGCGCATCCGTATCGGAGAGGCCGGCTTCAAACGGGTCTTCCGAATCGTCCGTTTCGTCAGATGATCTCCCGCTCTTATCCCAGATGGGTTTGCCAGACGGTTGAACTTTCGGTTCGGGATTGGATGCTGAAAATTTGGAAGGAGGATCGACCTCCGGGCCGGAAGGTGAAAGCAATTCCTCGGAGTCATCTTCAGAATCAATCTCCTCTTCTTTTTTTGTCGTGATGCTTTCCGGTTCCGTCAGCTCGGGACCGTCTTCCTGTTCCTTGTCTGTTGCTGGCTCGGCCTGTTTAGGGGCGTCTTCCTTTTTTTTCGGGAATTCCGGTTCGGCAAAAGGTCTTTCTTCCTTTCCCTTGGGAGTAGGCTCTTTATCAACCTCTGGCTTTTCTTCTTCTGCCGGGAGCTCCGAATCGCTTGCTGGCCCGGATTTAGCGGTATCTATTTTAGTGAAAGGATTTTCGATTTCTTCCGCATCGGATGTGACGCTTTCAAATCCGGCGATACTTTTCAGCGGGGAACTGATGGTCTGACGGGTGCCGCCTGTGAGTGAGTCTTCGGGTAATGCGCTGATAAGGGTAATGGACAAGTTGTCGCCCATGGCTGGATCAATGGCCGCGCCGAAGAGGACGTGTGCATGGTCCGGCACGTGTTTCTGAAGATTCTGCATGAGGAGCTCGATCTCAAACAGGGTGAGGGACTCGCCGCCCGAGAGATGCACGAGGACCGTTTGAGCTTCCTTGAGAAGTGAACCTTGATCCAGAAGAGGGCTGGAAAGCGCATTACGGAGAGCTTTGGATGCTCTGTCTTTTCCTTCGGACATACCTGAGCCGAAGAGGCACCGGGATCTGGTTGTGCGGAGTGCGGACATTAGATCATCGAGGCCGACGTTGATGATGCCCGGCCTGATCACTAGTCGTATAACAGCTTTGATAGACTCGGAGATCATCTTGTCCGCTGAGGAGAAGGCTTCGTGAATACCTTGTTTCGCAAGGACAAGCTCGCCCATGCGATTGTTGTCGAAGGTCACGAGGGCATTGGAGAGGACCGCAAGTTCGTTAAGGGCGGTGTCTGCCTGATCGCGGCGGCGGCGGCCTTCGAAAAAGAACGGCATAGTTGCAAAGACGACCACGAATGCTCCTTCTTCACGAGCAATACGGGCTACGATTGGTGCGGCTCCGGAGCCTGTGCCACCACCTAGTCCCGCGCATAGGAAAACGATTTGCTGGCCTTTCAAGGCTTCGCGAACGGATTCCTCTGCCTCGAGCATGGCTTGCTGGCCCAGTTCAGGATCGCCGCCTGTGCCAAGGCCTTTTGTAAGATTGATTCCGAGTTGGATCTTCTCTTTGGCCAATGAGGCGCCAAGTGTGCGTATATCTGTGTTTAGCGCGAGGAGTTCGGCGCCTTCGATGCTATCGAGGGCGACCCGCTCCAGCATGTTTGCGCCAGCGCCGCCGAGTCCGACGATTTTGACAGCTGAGGAGGGGATTTCTTGTTTGGGATCGCGTGAGTAGGAAATCATGGCAGTAAGGATAGAATAGATTGATGCGGCTCAATTGCCGAATGGCCAGAACAGATTGAGGATTTTTCCGAGGCAGCCCGGCGGTTTGCTGTTTTCTGTTTCGAGGATCTGCGCGTATCGGATAAGGCCGATGGCGGTGGCAAATTGTGGATCCTTGAAGGACGGGTGCTCCGAGTCCGTGCTTTCGGAAGATTCCGGACGGTAGATATCACGGCCGAAGACATCGAAGGCGAGTTCGGAGAAGCCCTTCATGAGGCTGGTGCCACCGGTTAGGAAGACGCCTGAGCCGATTGCTTCGATCGCTCCCTTGGGGAGGCGCGCCTTGACCAGCTGCAGGGTTTCTTCTAGACGTTGACGGATGACCTCATTGAGGATGGTGCGCTTGACCTCTACATCAGCGTATCCGTTTTCATCGGTAAGTTTTGCGATGCCGACGGAGACGGAAGGTTCAGCGGAAGCGCTTCCTTCCAGGATTTTAAGTTTCTCCGCTTTGGAAAACGGGAGCCCGGTAACCAAGTGGATATCATTGGTGACGTGGTCTCCGCCTACCGGGATGCAGCCCGAGGCAGCGATTGCGCCGTCTATATACAATGCGTAATCGGTCGTGCCGCCGCCAATATCTATGAGAAGTGCCCCGCGTTCCTTCTGTTCCCGGTCAAGAGCCATCTGTGCGGTGGCAATGGGCGCGAAGACGATGTCATCGACTTCCAGGGGGCACTCGCGGACTACTTTGATGGAGTTCTGAATCCGGTTCCGGATACCGTGGATGATGTGGAAGTCTGCTTCGACGGTTTTGGCGAAAAGGCCGACGGGTGAGGCGGATTGCTCCAATCCATCTACGAGATATTTCCGGATGATGGTATGAAGACAGACATTTTCCTGCGGGTAGTGGACGTCGCGGGCAAGACTGCAGGCTTCCTCAAGATGTTCGGGAAGGATGGTTTGCTGATTGTCCGGGAGACGGAAGGTGCCTCGATTGTTAACTCCCTGAAGGTGTGCGCCTGTGACGGATAGAAATACCGAGCCAATTTCCACATCGCTGGCGTCCTCGGCCTTTGCCAGAGCGTCCTTGATGCATGCTCTGGCCTGAATGAAATCCGATAGTTCACCACGGCGAACGCCAGCGGATTTGGTGACGCCGATTCCCAGGATTTTCACAGCACTGTCCGGCTTGACCTCGCCAACGACGATACAGGTCTTGCTAGTGCCGATTTCCAATCCGACGTGAATTTTTGTGCGGCGGGACATGTTCGATCAGTTTCGGTTCAAAAGAGAGTGGAGGTCTTGAGCTTGGCGGTTTTCCCTGGGTGCTGGAGTTGGTGTATTCTCGGCTACAGGAATGGCGCGCGGGGGCAGATTGTCTTCGCGGACTGTGATGGGGACATTTCGCTTCGGGATCAAGTTGATCGTTTCGATTTGATAACCTTTTTTTTCCGAGTGGTGGAGTGCTGCCTGAAGATTGTCGAGCTGGCGCTTGTGATCTCCGAGTCCAAATGTGGCCTCTATACCGGATCTGGTGCTGAGGTTCAGCGACCATTCGTTTTTCTGGGAGATGGAGCTCACTGATGAAAGACTCTCCGGATTGTGGGCGAGAATCGCGGTGAGTAGGTGTAGACAGTGCTTGTATTGCGGATGCTCAATAATCCTTCCTGCCTGTATGGGGAAATTTTCCTCAGGAGTTAGGAGCAGGATCGGGAGGTGTGCGGATGTCTGAACGAGACGCGGGGGGCAGGGAAACAGGTAGCCGGTGTGATCCACCAACAGACCTCCGCTGACGCGAGATGCTGCAAAATTTTCCTCCGGGCAGGCGACCCATGCGATGGGTTTCCGTGTGGTAAGGTGAAAATTGAGTGTCCCCGGAAGTTCACGTTTTACTTCCGCCGTGGAGATCGCCGGGATTTTCAGAAGTTCGTTTTCCAGATAGGTAACGTTGAAATCGAAGATATTGGAGGAGAGGTCGATACCGAGTTGATCGACCAGATCTGATTCATCCAGGACATCGTTCTCGTTCAGCTGAATGGCCTGGAGGCGAAAATCCGGATTCTGGTGGAAGGTTTGTTCGATAGCCTGGCGTATGCCGTAGGCGGCACCGAGCAGGAGGCCGATGGCGATGGCGATTTTCCCCGCTAGTTTCAGGACGCTGAGGCAATTGAACCAAGCGATGCGCGGCGACATCACGGAGGCCCGCAGGACTTTTACCTGATGTCTGTGATGTCTGGTTCTGGATGTCCGTTTTCGCATTTATTGACCGATTTAAAGAGGAGAAGCACCGGATGATCGCGATGAAAGGCAGCCTGATGCTCTCGTAGCAACGGGCCTGAGGCAAGCTCGGGCGATCTTATTTAGCCCTTCCTTAATGTCAATGTATCTATGGGTATGCTGGCAGGATCGAGTCGACTAGTCTCTTTGCTTTAGGGGATTCCACTAAATATCCTTTGTGAAAAAGTTCAGAATCGTAGGGCGGAATTTCAGCACTCCCTCCTCGTGGATGAGTTTCCCGACCGGGCGATCCTTTATAGTTACCCAGAGTACTGGAATTTCTACGGCGGCGGCCGCAGTAAGCGATTCGGATTTCCCTGGAAGAAGGGGCAGGGGGGGGAGGCCTTTTATAGTCTCGGTGAGAGTAGAAATTTCCTTCCGGGCATGCATGAGATCGCTGAAGCTGGAAAACTTCGCGATCCATTTCGATTCCTCGAAACATATTCGGAAATCGAGTTTATCGCACTGGAGGCGCATACTCCCGCGGATGGAGAGGCCACTGAGATTAATGGGCATTGTTGCGGGTGCGGATTTTCATGATGCCGTTTACTTTCCATGTGGCGCTGTCGGCTGATACTCCTGTTTTGGCCGGAACCTGGACTTCCAGGTTTTCCACTTCGTAGATGATCTCAGCATTGCGCTCGGTGAGTTTATCATAGAGCCCGATTGCGAGTGCCGGCCAGGAGTTGGTTTGCGTGTTTTGTTCCATGGTGAGAATTCTAGGTTTGATCCGCGAAGATGCAAATTCCGGCATCGTCTAATTCGGCTCGCAGGGTGGAAGCACGGTAGTCTATGGTGTCCCGAATATGAGGCAGGATGGGCTTGAAGAGATGATTGATCGGGGAGTTAAAACGCTCCTAGCTGTGGCCGAGGTAGTGCCGAGACGTGAGAACCTGGACCGGGAGCTAGGGGAGGCGGATGCGGCTGAGGCGCGTGGGTATTATCTACCGGATGAGGATGAGCGTCTGAGGGAAGTTTTTGCGAGGTATCTCCAGGTGAGAGCGTCAATACGCGAGGTGGTGGCGGCTGCGGAGCCTTGGGTGGACCGTGGACATGAGCTGGATGTGCGGGTGAGATTGCGGATTTTCACAGTGGGTTTTACGGCTGCCTGTCTGTTGATCAGGACAGGATCATTTCTGATGCGGGTGGTGGATGGGCGGAGTGTGCTGCGGCAGAAACTGGATGAGGCGGAGCCGCGCTACGGGATTCCAAGAAAGTCACTTTATGAGGTTTACCGGCTGCAAAGTTCGGTGCCCAGAATGTGGAAATTCCATCAGGCATGGCGTTTTTACGATGAATACCGGGGGAGGATTTCTGAGCTGGCGGGAGATGAGCTGGTGGGTGAAATTTTAACGATTCTAGAGGAGGAAAAGCCATTTATGGAAACTTCGCTGCGTGGGCATGTCCTGCGGCGCTACCGTTACCGGCTGTATTCCTGGATGCGGAGGAATAAGTCCGGTTTTGAGAATACGATGTTCCAGCTCTTCGAGATCGGAGGCCGGACGATTTCCGAGCTGAGGGATCCTACCACGGGGCTGGCGGCGCAACCGAAGCGTGTCCCGGGTGCTCCCTTGGAGGCTATTGCCAGTTATCTACAGCCAGGGGATATTATTGTGACGCGGCATCAGGATGCGCTGACGAATCTTTTTCTCCCGGGGTTCTGGCCGCATGCGGCACTTTATGTTGGGAAGCAGGCGGAAGGCGGATCGATCGTGGAGGCCAAGAAGGATGGGGTGCGGCTGAGGGACCTGGAGGAAACTCTAGCAGTGGATGCTTTCCTGGTTCTGAGGGCAAAAGGTGCCTCGGAAGTTGATTTTCAGGAGGTGGTGAAACGAGCGCTGAGCCATGTGGGGAAGCTATACGATTTCGTATTCGATTTCAGGCAAGCGGATAGGCTGGCCTGCACGGAGGTGGTTTACCGCAGCTGGCATGGTGTGGCCGGAATGAAGTTCCGCCTTGGCGAAACGGCGGGAAGATTCTGCCTGCCTGCCGAGGAACTGATCTCGCAGGTGTTGGAGAGTGGAATCTTCGAACTCACCGCCTTTTTTGGCCCCGGTTGCCGGGAGGTGAGTTTCGGTGAAACGGCAAATAAGCGTTATTTAGCCAGCCGCGAGGGATAGCTCGGCGATTTTTTTGCAGAGTTCCGGGAAATCAAGGCCGGCGGCGGCGGCGGATTTTGGCAGGAGAGAGGTTTCTGTCATGCCCGGGATCGTATTTGCCTCGAGAACGTATGGATTGTTATCGGCGTCCAGCATGACATCGACGCGGGAGTAAACTTCGAGATTGAGAGATTTATGCGCGGCAACGGCGGCGGCTTGGACTGCCATGGTGGTTTCCAGATCCAGATCCGCGGGGCAGATGTATTGGGAGCCGGTTGTTTTGCCGGAAAGCCAAGGATATTTCGTGGCCATATCGTAAACGCCTTCAGGTGGGATGATGTGTATGACCGGGTAGGCCTTGCCATCAATGACGGGGACGGTGAGTTCCGGGCCGGAAATGAATTCCTCGATGAGAAGGTCCTTGGAGTGTTGGGAAGCTTTGGCGATCGCGGCTTCAGCTTCTTCCTGGGTTTTCACGATCTCGATACCGACGGATGAGCCTTCGCGTGGTGGTTTTACCACGAACGGTGCCGGGAAGCCGGGCAGGACGGGGCCGTTGGAGCAATCAATGATTTCGGATTTCGGGGTGGGGACTCCGGCGGCGAGGAATGCTTGCTTGGCTAAATTTTTGTCGAAGGCGATCCGGGATGATTCCGAGCGTGCGCCGGTGTAGGGGATTCCCTTTTCCTCAAGGATTTTCTGCAGTCTGCCATCCTCGCCGAAGGTGCCGTGTATGAGGTTGAAACAGAGGTCGGTGCCCTCGGGGAGATTGATTTCCTCGGAGGTGACATCGACCGGGACGGCATCGAGCCTGAGGGACTGGAGGGCTTTGAGGACTGCGTTTCCGGAGGCAAGGGATACCTGTCGTTCTGAGCCGGGACCGCCCATGAGAACTGCGATTTTTTTAGACGAAAGCATTGCTGTTTCTAGCCGGAGATCGTGATTGGGACAGGTAAAAAATCAGGATTATGGGAATGGGGTTCCGCGGGTGTGAAGTTGCAATTCAATCACGCGTTATACCCTGCATTTTGCATTGCAGGCTGGGGAGTGGGGCGCTGGGAGGCCCGTGGGTCGGGGGTCGGTGGTGTGGCATGTGGGAAGCTAAACGGCTGGACGGGCCGCGTTTTGTGGCGGAACGAGTGAATCTGGAAAACCATGGAACGAATTTATCTGGCAGAAGTCTATGGGAGCCCCGGTGCTCTTGTGGAATCGCGATTTTCTTTATTTTTCGTTGATCCGGGTCCGTGGAATGGGAGCAGGCGGCGGGGGGAACTTGTATAGGGATCGGGATAGATGAGAGAAATGTTTGGGTCGTTCGTCTGGGATATGTGGTTTGTTGCCATGATCCTGCTCGCCTGTGTGCCGTTGGCAGCAAAGGTATGGGCTTTGGGCGGCGGCATGCTGGAAGCTTCAATTCTACCGGAGGGTGGTCCGATGGTAGGGGTGCCGTTTTTCTC
The DNA here is from genome assembly GCF_046736275.1 of Luteolibacter sp. AS25. Classification (GTDB taxonomy): domain Bacteria; phylum Verrucomicrobiota; class Verrucomicrobiia; order Verrucomicrobiales; family Akkermansiaceae; genus Luteolibacter. The sequence goes on along the minus strand of NZ_CP151837.1, from coordinate 2,763,119 downwards.
CGTGCATGTGGCGATTCATGATGAGCCTCCGGGGTTGGTCATCGAGACGTTGGAGGCGTTGATGAGATCGGACTATCCGGCCGAGCGCTTCGAGGTGATCGTGATCGATAACAATACATTCAATCCGGCAGTTTGGATGCCGGTGGCGAAATGGTGTGAGGGGAAGGGCGATGGGGTCAGATTTTTTCACCGGGATCATGTCCGGGGGGCGAAGGCCGGAGCCTTGAACATTGCTCTTGAGGAGACTGCGGCGGAAGCGGATCACGTGGTGGTAGTCGATGCCGACTACCAGGTGTTCCCGGGTTTTCTGAGGAGGGCGGCAAGTCTGATGAGTGGGGAGAGGTTTTCCCACGTCCAGTTTCCACAGGCTTATCGGGGAGCGGAGGGCTCCCCGTTGGTGGCGGAATACGATCAATATTTCCGCGCGTATGGCCGGCTGGCCGGGAGGAGCTCCTCCATGTTGTTGACGGGGACCATGAGTGTGATCCGCAAAGAAGCTCTGCAGGAGGTGGGCGGATGGCCGCTGGAAACCATTACGGAAGATGCGCATCTGGGTGCGAGGCTCCTGGCGAACGGAGGGCGCGGGATATTTGCCGATGAGATCCAGGGGACCGGATTGCTGCCAAATTCCAT